>NZ_JBEZJY010000023.1:18521-173242 GCF_040651415.1 Streptomyces sp. NPDC048484 | reverse complement strand
GGTCCGTGGACCGGGCCCCGCCCCGCGGCGCAACCGTACGCGTCAGACGCGCTGCCCCGTACGTGTCATACGCGCTGCCACAGAGCCGGCGTGAGGCCGGGCTGCCACGCACCCTGCGCCTGATGCGACTGCAGGCACTCGTAGGTGACGCCGTTGGAGGTCACCCGTACGCCTGTCCCGTAGACCTTGCCCGCCCTCCAACTGCCCGAGGGAACGTCCTGTGCGCCGGGTGTGCCCTCGCCCGCGGCGGTCTTCAGCGTGAGCCCGTACTCCTTGAGCAGCGGGTTGATGGGCTGGTAGAAGGTGGTCCCGCCGCTCTTGCAGTCGCCGGTGCCCCCGGAGGTGACGCCCTGGGCCTGGGTGCCGGAGAGGTAGGAGCCGCCGGAGTCGCCGGGCTCCGCGCACACCGTCGTGCGCGTCACTCCCTCGATGACGCCCTCGGCGTAGCTCACGCTGGTGCCGTGCTGCTCGATCTTTCCGCAGTGCCAGCCGGTGGTGGAGCCGGACCGGCAGATCGCCGCGCCCACCAGCGCCTCCACCGAACCGGCGACCTGCGCGTTCGCTTCAGCCTCGCCCTTGACAGTTGGCGTGGCGGTCCACTGGCTGTTGACGCCCACCCAGGACATGTCCTTGCCGGGGAAGATCGAGGCCTCGAAGGCGCCCTGGGCCACCTTGTTGAAGCCGGTGGTCTTGGCACCCGGCTTCCCGCAGTGTCCGGCGCTGGCGAACCCCTGCTTGTCGCCCTTGGTCACGGAGAACCCGACCGAACAGCGTGCCTTCTCGTCGATGTAGTACGCGTCACCGCCCCGGACGTCGTGCAGGGCGCGAGGCCGGTCCGCCGACACCTTGACCTCGACGAGCCGCCGGTCGACGCCGGCGGCCGCGATGAGCTTGTCGGCGGCCGCACTGCTCGTCGCCTGCACCGTCACCCGGTTGGTCCGTACGTCGACGTACCGCACCGGTGTGTCGAGGGACTTGCCCGCCCCGGCGACTTCCAGTTTCGCCTTGACTGCCTGCAGATCCGCCAGCGTGTTCCTGACCACCTTCGCCTGCGCCCCGCTGGCCTTGATGGCGGCGACACCCGCGGCGTTGGTGGTCGCGACGGTCAGACGGGCCGAGGTCGTGCCGTGCACCCAGGCACCCGCGAAGTGCTTGCCCAGCGCGTTCTGGAGCCGGCCGGCGCGCGTGCCCGCCTCCGCCTCGTTCACCAGCCGCGCCCTGGCCTGCGACGCCGTCAGCCCCAGGTCGCGCTGCAGCGCGCGCAGAAGGGTTGACGACGGCTTGTCCGCACCGAGCGTCTGCGCGGCGGACGAGGGGGGCGCCGGAGCGGGTGGCTCGACGGCCGCGGCCTCGGGCAGCCCCGTGAGCACGAGTGCGCCGAGCACGGTCAAGGCGGTCCGGGCGGTTCCGCCGGCATGTCTGTGGACCATCGGGTGACTCCTCGTTTTCGGGTGTTCGGAGGTTGGGAAGGGTCGGAGGTTCTGGGGTTCGGGTGTTCGAGTGTTCGGGAGCAGGAAGGGGCCGAGACCCTAGGCCTTGCCGACATGGGCGCAGAAAATGTCCACTTGTCTCCAGTTCGGCGCTTCGGACGACACGAAGGACCCGCCCGGCGTAGTACCGGATGCCGATGGACCGGCTCACCAGGTACCGCGATGAGGAGAAGGGCCCGCGTCAGACGGGTTCGAGGCCCGGGCTGCCCGCCTCGCTCACGAAGGACGCGGCGGTCGTGACCGGTGCGTCCGGCGTCGTCACGGCGGAGACCGTTCGGAAGTCGGCCCGGGCCTTCTGACGGTCCAGGGCGACCCGCACATAGCCACGGCGCCCGTTGTAGAACTTCAGGTGCGGGTTGGCCTTGAGGTACGTGTCCCAGTTGGCGGGCCTGTCCGCGCCGTCGCTGCCGCTCGCGACCGAGGTGGCGACGATCTCCGTGCCCAGCGTCTTCGACGCCGGATCGTCGAAGTCCTCCTTGATGTCGAAGGCGTACCCGACGTGCACGTCCCCCGTCATGACCACCAGATTGTCGACCTCTGCCGACTTCGCACCGTCGAGGACCCGTCGGCGCGAGGCCCGATAGCCGTCCCAGGCGTCCATGGACATCTTGGCCTCGGCACTGAGATCGAACTTGCGCTGCGAGAAGCACACCTGTTGCGCCATGACGTTCCACAGGGCCCCCGAGGCCCGCCAGCCGTCGATCAGCCACTTCTCCTGCGCCGCCCCGGTGAGGGTGCGCGCCGGATCGTCCGACTCGGCACCGGGAGCGTGCGGTCTGTCCCCGTACGCCTGGTCGGAGCGGTACTGGCGGGTGTCGAGGACGTCGAACTGCGCGAGCGTGCCCCACTGGAGGCGGCGGTAGAGCTGCATGTCCGGACCACTGGGCTGCTGTGTGCCGCGCAGGGGCTGGTTCTCCCAGTACGCCCGGTAGGCGCCGGCGCGCCGCAGCAGGAACTCCTTCGGCGGGACGTTGTTCTCACTGATGGTGCCCGCGTAGTTGTTCTCGGTCTCATGGTCGTCCCAGGTGACGACGAAGGGGTGCGCCGCGTGCACCGCCTGCAGGTCCGGATCGCTCTTGTAGAGGGCGTAGCGAAGCCGGTAGTCCTCCAGGGTCTTGGCCTCACGGTTGAAGAGGCCGGGCAGCTTCCGGTCGGTGTAGTCGCGCGCGCCGCCCGCGGAGTTCACGGCGTACTCGTACAGATAGTCGCCGAGGTGGAAGACCACATCGACGTCGTCCTGGGCCAGATGGCGGTGCACCGTGAAGTACCCGTCGCTGTAGGCCTGGCAGGCCACGGCCGCGTAGGTGAGCTTCGCGGTGGCGGCGGTGGTTGCCGGTGCCGTGCGGGTACGTCCGGTGTCGCTGATCCAGGTGCCGGTCCTGAACCGGTAGTAGTACACACGACCGGGGGCGAGGCCTCCGACCTCGACGTGCAGGCTGTGGTTGTACTCCGGGAAGGCGACGGCGTAGCCCCTGCGGACGATCGAGGCGAAGCGCTCGTCGGTGGCCACCTCCCACTCGACGGCCACGTACTGCTCGGGCAGACCTCCGCCCGGCTCGTACGGGGAGGGCGCGAGCCGGGTCCACAGCAGCACGGAATCGGGCCGCGGGTCTCCGGAGGCGATGCCGAGCTTGAACGGATCGCTGGGGATCCTCGCCGCGTCCAGTTCGGTGCCGACAGCCACTCCCCGGGCCGGCAGGTTCGCGGAGAAGGCGAGAGCGGCGGCCGCAGCGGTGACCGTGAAGAAACGGCGGCGCCCGAAATGCCGCGCGGCGGCACGCAATTCGGGGTCGTGTCGTGACGAGGTGTCCTGCGTCAGGGATCTGCGGCAGCCTGCCGGGGCCATGGAGGCCTCCTCTCGCGGTTGATGGCACAACGGACCCACGAGCTACGTGCGGCAGGGCCACCGAAAGTGGATCACTGCATGTTAAACAGATAAAGCTCACAAATACGGCAGGCGCGGGACGCGGAGAGTGTCCGCGTCGCGCGTCGCGGTTCGGCCGCGCACGAAAACCGGGGTGCTTGGCGCGCCTGCCCGGACCGTCAACTTCCGCTTGTCGTGGACGGCTTGACAGGTTGCGGACCACAGCGCGGGGTACGCGGAAGCACCGTACGACCAAAGGTGAACGTAGGAGCCGAGTGGAAGGGGAGACGCGTCGTGACACCGCGAGGCAGAACACCGGAGACACCCGAGCCGGCCAGGACATCCGAGCTGGGCACCCTGGAGCGCGGCACCGAGCAACGCGGGCAGCTGCGTGTCCGCCTCATGGACATCGCGTGGACCGCGCTGTGCACCGTTCTGGCTCTGTGGGCCGTATGGAGCATCTTCGGCGTCGTGAACGGAGCGACGCACTGGGCCTACTCTGCCGTGGCCTGGATCCTCCTCGCCATCGCCTTGGCCCTGCGCGTCGCGACCGCCCGCCGGCGGACACGGGTCTGACCGAGGGCCGGAGAGCTCCCTGAAATCCAGCAGCCCGGTCCCGACCCCACAGCCACAGCCACAGCCACAGCCACAGCCATACTCGGGGTCACTTCGAGGCCGGGGCCACCGCCTCAAGGTCGTCGACACTGCCGGACATGATCGTGCGGACATGCTCGCTGATGTGCTCGGCGGGCCAGTCCCACCAGGACAGAGCCAGGAGGCGGACGATGTCCTCGTCGCTGTACCGCCGGCGCAGGAGCTTGGCGGGGTTGCCGCCGACGATGCCGTAGTCGGGCACGTCGTCGACCACGACGGCCCCCGAGGCGATGATCGCGCCGTGCCCGATACGGACACCGGGCATCACCATGGTCCGGTACCCGAACCAGACGTCGTTGCCGACCACGGTGTCTCCCCGGCCGGGAAGGCCGGTGATCAGATCGAAGTGCTCGGCCCAGGAACCTCCCATGATCGGAAAGGGAAAGGTCGAGGGGCCGTCCATCCGGTGATTGGCGCCGTTCATGATGAACCGCACGCCTTCACCCAGCGCGCAGAACCGACCGATCACCAGTTTCTCCGGCCCGTAGTGGTACAGCACATTGCGGGTCTCGAAGGCCGTCGGATCATCCGGATCGTCGTAGTACGAGTACTCCCCCACCTCGATCAACGGCGAGGTGACCAGGGGACGCAGCAGCACCACACGCGGCTGCTCGGGCATGGGATGCAGCACGTTCGGATCGGCGGGACCAGCCAGCATCACAGATCAACTCCTCATAGGTCGCCGGGAATCCCATGATCGTAACCATCGGGCATGAGGGGCCTCGTTGTTCATGGTCGCTGCGAGGTTCATGGTCGCTGCGAGTTGAACCCGGTCCCGCCCTCAGGCCCCCTCCTGCGCCGCCTCCAGAACCATGGCGATCAGGTCGTGGATCTGGAACCCGCCCGGTCGGCGTCACTGCTCACGGTCTGTGTCCAGTGCTTCGAGGAGTTCGGTGGTCGCTCGGCGCAGGTGTGGCGGGGAGGCGTCGGTGGTGAACGTGGTGAGCCGGTCGCGGGCCGCCTCGTCGACCGATGGCAGTGCTCCATCCGCCGCCCAGCGGGTGAGGCCTTTGACCGCTTGGAGGCGGACGTCCTCGTGTGCGTCGTCGAGGCCTCGCTCGAAGCGCCGGATGTCCTGCCGGGCCGTCTCGTGATCGGGGGCGTCCTCCGCGTCCAGCAGTGACAGCGCGGCAGCCCGGACCGCCCCGGAGGAGGATGTGTCCGCCAGGCGCCGGACGGCGGGAAGGGCGTCGTCGAGACCGTAGAGGGCGTTGCGTGTACGCCAGGTCGCCTCCCCGCCGGACGCGAGGTGGGCGGTGAGTGCCTCGGCCACGGGACGGCTTTCCCAGAAGCGCAGACCTTCCTGGACGAGTTCCCCCAGTCCGTCGACCGCACCCGCACGGACGTCGGCGTCGGGATCGTCGAGAAGCGGGAGCAGCAGCCATACCGCGTCCCATCTCCCTGCGGCGCCGACCGCCTCTGCGGCGGCCGCCCGGGTGCGCCCCGGTACCGCTTTGTCACCGAGGACTTTGCGGAGCTGCTCGACAGCGGTCCGGGTGCCCAGGCGGCCAAGGGCTTGCGCGGCCCACCGGCCGGCCTCGGGGTCGCGGAGCCACCGCACCGCGGGATCGGCCACCCGACGCTCTCCGCGCCCCCCGAGTCCGCTCAGCAGCGTTCCCGCCACCGCTGGGTCCCGCTCCGTCTGCAGGGTCGCGACCAGGGCGTCCCGCACCGTGGGTTGTTCCGCGTCCAACAGCCGCCCGGTCACCGCGAGCCGCACCGCTCGGGACGAGTCGCGCAGTCCGGCAAGCAGCGAATCGAGCAACAGCTCGGTGCAGTTGTTCGGCAGCATCCTCAGAGCCTCCGCACGGGCGGCGCCCTCGCCCTCCCGAGCCGTACGGATCACTTCCGCCCGGACGGCCGGGTCGTCGCGCAACTGGTACACCAGCGAGCGGGCGCGTCCCCACACCGCTCCGTCCGGATCGCCGAGCAGTCGCACCAGCGCCGCGACGTCGCCGGTCACGCCCAGCGCGCCCAGACCGACCAGGGCGTTGATCCGCAGGTGGTGGTCCGGATCACCGAGCAGGCCCGCGAAGGCCTCCGTGACGGCTCGGTCGTCCAGCCCGAGCCGGATCGCGGCGAGCGAAGCCTGGCGTCGTACCCGTGGATCCGCTGCACGCATCAGCCGCGGCAGCACTGTGCCGCCCGCCTCCGGGGCTCCGAGCCGGCCGAGTCCGAGAGCCGCCGCCGCGCGCACCGCGGGCTCGGGGTCGCCGGCTGCCTCGACGAGGGCTCCGGCGTGTTCGGGCCGGCCGGTCCTGCCGAGCCCTTTCGCCGCTGCCGTGCGTCGCTCCGGGTCCGTGTCGGTCAACTCCCGTAGGAAGTAAGCGATTTGATCTTCCGTCCCCATAGCACCCCCTGGAAGGGAGACTTTCGAGAGGGAGACTTGCGAGACGGTCAGAGGGTTGCTCTTCCTCCGCGGTGCCATGCCTCGCGGCCATGCTCCGCGGTGCCATGCCTCGCGGCCGTGCTCCGCGGGGCATGCCTTGTGGCCATGATCCGTGCCCGCGCCGGGCTCAGTGTCCGCGGAACGCTTCTTCCAGCCACCAGGCCCCTCGGTCCCGGGTCACCTTCGCGTCGATGAGCAAGGGTGCGGACCGAGGCCCGGCGACCCAGTCCTCGACGGCTTTCAGATCCGTCCGCGCGCGCACGGTCACCGCCTCGAAGCCGTAGCCCCGGGCCACCGCGGCGATGTCCGTCGGCGGGAACTCGACCGTCTCCAGCGGATATCCGTCCGGCCCGAAGTGGTGCACCTCCGCTCCGTAGGCGTCGTCGTTGTACACGACCACGACCATCGGCAGCCCAAGCCTGCGTACCGTGTCGAGTTCCACGGCACCCATCATGGCGCCGCCGTCCCCGAGCGCCGCCACCGCGAGCCGGTCCGGCCGCGCGAGTGCCGCGCCGATCGTGGTCGCCAGCCCCAGGCCGATCGACTGGAACGCCTGGGTGAAGCAGAAGCCGTTCTCGTCCGGCACCGACAGATACATGGTGGGGTAACCCATGAAGTTGCCTGAGTCGACGCCGATCACTCGCTCAGCGGGGAGGATGTCGTCGAGCGCGATACTCAGCGTTCGCGGGTCGATCCGCTCACGGCTGCTCGTGTCCTCGTACGGCACGTTCCGCCAGCACACGCGTGCGGTGATGGCCTCGGCCGTGGCGGCGGTCCGGTAACCCTGCCGTTCTCCGGCGCCGCCCGTCTCCAGCGCACGCCGCGCGGTCAGTTCCACGTCGCCGGTGACCCCGAGCCGAATCTCCCGCTGCGCGCCGAGCGCCGACGCGTCGTCGTCGACCTGCACCACCGTCGTGTCGGCACCGATCAGCCGACCGTGCCGCATCGTCCACATGTTCAGCGTGCAGCCCCAGCCCACGATCACGTCCGCGGCGCCGATCAGCTCGGCCGTCAGCGGCGACGAGAAGCCTCCGGACACGTCGAGCGACCACGGATTGCCGTGGAACAGACCGCGCGCCACGGCCGATGTCGCCAGCAGGGCTCCGCAGCGCTCGGCGAGAGCTTCGAGTGCGGCCCGTCCACCTGGTGATCGTGCGCCCCGGCCGGCCACGAAGACCGGCCGCCGCGCCCGTTCGAGTACCTGCAGCAACGCCGCCACGTCGTCCGACGACGGCTCGACCGCCGTCCGCTCCCGCGGCGGCGTGGTCTGCTCGGCTTGCACGGCCTGTGCCAAGGCGCCCTCGGGCACGTCCAGGGCCTGTACTCGCAAAGGGAGGTTGAGCAGCACGGTGCGCCGCTCGTGCAGGGCTCGTTCCACCGCGGCACGGGCCTGTTCCACCGCGAGCTCGGCCGACGTGATCCGCAGCGGGACCGCACCCACCGCCCGCGCCAGCGCGTCCTGGTCCACGTGGAAGTTGGACCGGGGCTCAGTCACCTCGGCTGCCAGGACCAGGAGCGGCGTACGGCTCTTGGCCGCCTCGGCGACACCCGTCATGGCGTTCGTCAGGCCGGGACCCTGATGAACGCTCAGCGCAGCCACGGTGCCGCTGATGCGCGCGTACGCGTCGGCCATCGTCGCCGCGCCACCTTCGTGGCGTGCGGCGACGAAGCGCGCGCCCGCCGCGACCATGGCGTTGGTCAGATGGAAGTTGCCCGATCCCACGACGCCGAAGACCTGGCAGACTCCGGCCGCGCACAGCGCCCGTCCGACGGCCTCCGCGACCTTCATGCGCGCTCCACCAGTGCGAGCACCCGCGCGGGAGACCCGGACCCCGACACGATGGGCAGCGGCCCGGCGACGACGACGCAGCCGGTCGGGGGCAGCGCCGCCAGGTTCTGCAGCTGGGTCAGCCCGTATTTGTCACTGCCCATCAGATAGGAGTGGCACGGAAAGGCCGGGTCGAAGGTGTGCCCGCGTCCGGCGTCGGTACCCACCGTCTCGACGCCGAGGCCGATCACCGGTGACTCCTGGGCCACCCAGCGGGCACACTCCGGCGACAGGCCAGGGGTGTGCGGGCCGTTCTCGTCCGCGTTGAGGAACGCCTCCTGCGTGTGCGAGCGGGCGTCCCAGCCGGTGCGCAGCAACAACCAGCCGCCGTCGGGCAACGGCCCGTTCTCGGCCTCCCAGGCCTGCACGTGCTCCACCTCCACGAGGAAATCCGGGTCCTCCTCCGCTTCGGCGGTGAAGTCCAGCACGGCGGCCGGTGCGATCAGCCGGCCCGCTGGTACGGAGGCCACGTCGGCCAGGTCCTTGCCGGTCACCCAATGGTTCGGGGCGTCGAAATGGGTGCCGGTGTGCTCACCGCTGCGGAAGTTGTTCCAGTACCAGGCCGGCCCGCGGTCGTCGTACTTGCTGATCTCCTCCAGTGCGAACACCGCCGTCTGGCCGAACTGGGGCGGCAGTTGGAGCACCGGCGTCGACGACGACAACGGCGCCGTGAGGTCGACGACTTCGATGGACCCCCCTCGCAATCCGGACACCAACGCGGCGAGAACGGACGGCTCGGGCATAGGGCCTCCTCGGACGACGGAAGAACTGACAGCATGACACCCGGACGGGCGGGCCTGAACGCGCGGATCCGTGGTATCCACAGTCCGGTGGAGACGATCCAGAAGCGGGACGACCAAAAAGGATCAAAGAGGACCAGAAAGAAAGAGGACCGGAAAGTAGGAGAAGCAGGAGAAGGAGGCAGCGTGTACGCAGGGCGCGGAACCGTGGTGGCGACGGCCGTGTTCGCGGCCACCGTACTGAGCCTGGCCGGCTGCTCCGCCGACGACGGCGGCGGCAGTTCGGCGCAGCCGTCGGATCCTGTGGTCAGCACCACGACCTCTCCCCCGGCTCCGCCGTCGGCTTCCCCATCGAGAACGTCCGCCACCCCCTCGCCTGCCCCATCGGCATCGTCATCGGCCTCCAGGAGCCCGTCGCCGGTCCCCAGCTCCGGACCGGAGCAGAAGCTGGTGACCATGACCGTCAGCGGCGGCTTCGCCGGTGTTCAGCAGGAGGTGATCCTGCGTGGCGACGGCACCGTCCACACCAGCGACAAGGGCAAGACCGAGGTGCGCCGCGCCGGCGCGGCCCAGTTCACACAGCTGCGTACGCTGCTCGGGGATCCGGCGCTGGCGGACGTCCCCGACGTGACGGTGGACCCGGGCGCGGCGGACATGTTCCAGTACAAGCTGCGATTCGACGGTCGTACGGTCATCACGGACCGCTCTGCCGCACACCCCGCACTCGACCGCCTCATCGACGCCCTCGACAAGTGGCTGCCGACGCACTGACGTGCCTCATCGCCCCCCATGCCATGCCACTCATGCCATGCCGGCCGCCCGGGCCGGCCACCGGGCAACGGCGCCCACCCGTCAGTCGCCGGGTGTGCGGTGCATGGCGATGGCGCCCACCCGCTGGAGTTCCCCGACCGGGTACGGGGCCTTCCTGCTCTCGCCCCTCAGCTGGCGGAAGAAGTCGGCCATCACCGCCGTGAGTGGTGCGTCGCGGGTGAGAATCGCCGCTGCCGCCGCCGGTATCCCGGTGGGACGCTCACCATCGGCAAAGGCACGGACCTGCGCCTCACGGTCGTCTCTCCCATACCCGTACAGCGCGGTGACCAGCCAGTTCACCAAGTAGCTGGTCGAGTAGCAGCGGTCGTAGTCGTGATGCCGGACGAAGAAGTCGCTCGCCTCCCGCGTCAGCTCGAAGCGGGCGGAGAGGGCGAGCCCGTAGTCCGCGAAGTAGAGGCGCTCGCCGTCCGTGAGGATGTTCTCGAAGTGGGTGTCGAAGTGCAGAAGACCTCGGCTCCCCATAAAGGAGATCCCGTCTTCCAGCCCGCTCTCCACCATGGCGCAGGCCCGGTTGACGGCCTCGTCACCTGCGGCCAGCTGTTCGCCGAGCCACTGGTGCAGGTTCTGTGGGATGTACTCCAGGAACAGGGCGATGCTCGCCGAGGAGTGCTGGAGGCCCTCGATCCGGCGACGTACCGATGTTCTGCCGTCCCAGGAGGCGACGGCCCGCTCCACATCGGCCAGTTCCTCGGGCAGGGGCGTCGCGTCCGGCAGGACCCGCCAGTGGTACATCAGAGGGAAACCGTCATGCTCCCCCGCGAGGACCCAGTTCGTCGTCATCGTGTGTACGGCGAGTTCTCTCCAGGCCCCGAACCCCGGCCCGCCTATCCCGTCCTCGCCGATGCCGTACTGGCAGAAGAGCGGCAGCTCGTACAGGTTCGCCGTGGACCTCATGTTGTCCGGTCGCCGATCCAGGTCGGTGAGGGGGACCCGCTTCACGAAGACCCGTGTTCCGGCGACCTCCAGCAGGGTCGACTTCCCTCCGATGCCGGAACCGGTCGTGCCGGCCGCGTCCAGGAGAGCGAGGAGAGCGCGATCGCTGTGCAGGGCAAGAGATGTGGAGACAGCTCCATGGGCGGTCAACCGCGCATCGCGCCCCGTACCGGTGCGCTTCATTTATACCTCCACTGAGCTGTCTCCACTGGACTGCCTCCGCTGGGGTGCCTCTGGACCGGACACGACTTGTTCGTGATGTGAGGTATGTGAGGTTGTTGTACGCGGTGTGAGGTGTTGCACGCGGTGTGAGGTCCACGTGAGTCGGGAATTCCTGCGCGCGCCCCATAGTGCCCGCACACATGTACGGCGACACCCCCCGTGAGGAGCCACACAGCGAGTGAGGTCGGAGGAAGTCGGGGCAGAAGGAACGGAATCCGATGGGAGGTCGCCGTGAACGGTGGAGATGTGGAACTGGGTGAGTTGTTGGCCGCTGCGGAGGCCGCGCCACCCGGGGAATCTGTTGACGTGGTCGCACGTGACCTGCAGAAGCGGTTCGGTGCGGAGCACGTTTCCTTCCTGTTCGTCGACCTTCTCGGTCAGCGACTGGTACGGCTGGCCGCGGTCGCCGAGGGTGACGTCGCGGAGCGGACCGAGCCGATCGCTCTGCAGGGGAGCGTCTACGACACAGTGCTGCAGAGCCAGCGCCAACATGTCGAGCCGGACGGTCAGGACGGGCAGCGCATCATCACGCCTGTCTCCAACCGCGGGGACTGCATCGGCGTCCTTGAGGTGACCCTGCAGTACGCCGACGACACCGTGCTCAGACAGGTAAGGGAGGCGGCACACGCACTGGCCTACATAATCGTCACGGACCGCCGCTTCACCGACCTGTATCACCTGTGTCGGCGTACCACCAAGGCCAGCCTGGCCGCGGAGATCCAGCATCAACTGCTGCCCACGGCATCCAGCTGTGAGGCCTCACAGTTCACCCTCGCCGCGGATCTGATCCCGGCCGACGACATCGGTGGCGACACCTACGACTACACCCTGGGGCGCGACACCCTGCACCTGTCGATCACCGACGCCATGGGCCACGACACCGATTCCGCTCTGCTGGCCACCTTGTTGGTCGGTGCGCTGAGAGGGGCCCGCCGCAGCGGCTGCGACCCGGTCAGACAGGCCCACCAGGCCCACCAGGCCCTGATGAAGCACAGCCGGGGGCTGGCCACCGGCCAACTGCTGTGCATCGATCTCGACACGGGTGTCTGCCGACTGGTCAACGCCGGACATCCCTGGCCGCTGCGCCTGCGCGACGGCGCCGTCGAAGAGGTCGAACTCGCCGTCAACCTGCCGTTCGGCGTACCGGCGCCCGTCCCCTACCGCGAGCAGGAACTGCACCTGCGGGCCGGAGACAGGCTGATACTGCTCACCGACGGCATGCAGGACCGCGGTGCCTCGGCCGTCGACCTGGCCGGGCTCGTGCACGAAACCCGCGCCCTGCATCCCAGGGAGGCGGTCCGGATCCTGACGGCCAGGGTGTGGGAAACCTGCCAGGGCAACCTCACCGACGACGCCACAGTCCTGATACTGGACTGGCACGGCGCCCCTCGTCACAGCGCCCCTCGTACACCCGCGGACGCGAGCCCTGTGCTGTGACGACGCACGGCCGTGGAGGGTACCTCCGTGGTCGAGCACGACGACGTGGTTCACGACATTGACTTCGTTGTTGTTGCCCGACCGGACACGCCGACTGCCTCCGCAGCTCCGCCACTCCCGCTCCTGCCCCCCTCTCCTTGCCTCTGGCTCCGCCCCGCCCCGCCCGCTCAGTCCGACAGGCTGCGGAAGGTCGCCAGGAAGGTCTTCAACGCCTGCTTGTTGCCCGCGGTGTCCCAGTCGGCGTCCGGAGTCGTCCAGCGGAGGGAGAAGCCTTCGCCGCCCCCGACGAGGAACCCACGGCCGAAGGTGTGTACCCGCGTGCCGTCGGACTCCTCGACCCACTCCATGTCCGCGGCCTCGCGGCCCTGGTAGGTCGTCGCGCTGATCGCGCCCAACCTGTCGTAGTCGGACCCCTGTTGCAGTCCGGGCTCGACGGTGTCCCGCCATACGGCCACCGGGTCGGAGCCGACGGCCGTGCTGTAGGTGACGGCCAGGTTCCGCGGATCACCGTGGGCGCCGAAGACGACCCGGTAGGAGCGATCGTCGGCGCCGCCGGTGTCGAGCCGCTTCCAGCCCTTCGGGAGAGCGACGGCGAACCCTTCCGGCGCCTTGTAGACACGGAAGCCGGCCGGAAGGGCCCCGGTGCGGGAGGGCGAGGGCGAGGACGGAGGCGAGGAGGACGCGGAAACGGAAACGGAAGGAGAAGGGGGAGGGGAAGACGAAGGGGCCGCGGTACTGGGCGGCGGCGTGCTCGCTTCGATTCCGTCCTCGGCGGTCGGGAGTACCGGGGCGCTGGGAGAGGCCGCCGCGCCGGGCGCCGAGGAATCGACCTCGGAACTGTCGCCGGTCGCGGCGAGGGCGGTGACCGTCACAGCGACGGCGGCGACGACCGCGGCCCCGATGAGCGTCGCTCGGCCGAGGTTCTGCCTGCCCCGAGTCAGGTTCACGAAGCGGTGAACCGAGGACTCCGGCCGTGGTTGCTGAACCGTCACCTGCAGGGCTGCGGGGTCCTCGCTGAGGAGCCGGTTGAGGGCGTCGCGCACCACCGGGCCCGGCAACCGCTCACGGGAGTCCTTGCGGAGCAGCCCCTGCACGATCTCGGCCAGCGGGCCGGCCCGCCGCAGGCTGCGAAGTGGCAACCTCACGATCGCCGTAAGGGTCGCTTGCGGCTGGCCACGGTCACGGAAGGGCGGGCGCCCCTCGGTCATCGTGTAGAGCAGCGCGCCCAGTGCCCACAGGTCGGCCGGTGAACCGTAGGGCTCGCCGCGGGCCTGTTCCGGAGACGCGTACGCCGGTGCGCCGATCCGTGCCGACGAACCGGCGCCCCCCAAGCCGTAGCCGGACACGACCACACCGCCCTGGTCGCGCACGAACACCTGACCGAGGCTCAGTTCGCCATGGACGAAGCCCTCGCCGTGCGCGGACTCCAGCACGTCGAGGACTTCGAGCCCGATACGGGCGGCCCGCACGTAGTCGAGTGGGCCTGACTGGTCGAGAAACTCACCCAGAGGTACGCCGTCAATCCACTCGACGACCGTCCACAGACTTCCGGACTCCTCGACGACGTCGATCACGGTCGCGACCATGCCCGGACAGCGCAGCCCCATGACCTCGGAGGCATGCATGATCCGCGCGACGGCCGGCCCGGCCGGATCCTTCAGCGGATCTGGCACGAGTTGCGTCTGCGTCAGCAGTCGTGGACGTGCGTATTCGGTGTCCTCGCCGTACCAGCAAACGCTGTTCACCTCACGGTGGACGACCTCTTGCAGCCGATACCTTCCGGCGACCAACTCATTTGCAGCGGCACTCGCGTTGCCCATGCCCATCCCTCGCTGAAGCCTTGCTCCCAGTCACCAGGAATACGCGGCGGGCCATGTCTTGCGTTCAACGCATCCGAAATCGCTGATGCCCGATGCGGCTGAACCGCTGATGTCCACCACGGCTGTCGAACTCACTTCCGGATCCGTCCTCGAAGAATCGCGGAGCGAGGAGAGAACCTGGAGAAGGGGGCCTGGAGAACTGGAGAAGGGGTCCTGCAGGAAGGTGATACCTGCGGGAAGGCGCCTACAGGAAGGCGGGAAAGCGGGACGTGCGACCTCCCCAGGCTCCACGTCCCGCTTTCCCGCGACATGGGCCCAGTACCCCCACTCTCCCGCCTTACTCCACTCCTGTTTTCGTCCTGCCGAAATTCGTGGGCGGCAGATGCGTATACGGCGAAAGAGGGGGTACATGCGGGCGGCGAGCACAGGGTGAGGGCGGACTGCATGGAACCATTGATCAAGAGCGGAGGCCGTATGGCGCCGCAGCGTGGCCGCGTGGAGACGACTGTTGCTCTGGAGGGCGATTCGTTGTGCATCGCCGAGGCCCGTCATCTCGCGGCCGACTTCCTCGCGCGCGCCCAGGCCGAGCACGGCCTGCCGGTGACGGCGCGTGCGATGGACCTGACCCAGCTGGTGGTGAGCGAACTGGTCACCAATTCCCTGAAGTACGCGCCGGGTCCGGTCCTGCTCGATCTGCGGATCGTCGGCGGGTCGCTCGAGGTGGCTGTCTGGGACAGCGATCCGGTACTGCCGGTGGCCAGAGCCGCGGATCCTGAACGAGTGGGCCAGCACGGCCTGGAGATCGTCATGGCCGTCTGCGAGGGCTTCGCAGTACAGAGAGAGCCGGTCGGCAAACACATCACCGCCCGGATCGCCCTGCTCGCCGATCCCGGACCCGGTCCCGACCCCGGTCCCAGCCCGGACCCCGACCCCGGCATCCGCTGACAGGGGCGCACAGCGTTCACTCACCCCCATTCGCCCATACATACACCTACATACACCCGTACACCTTGTTCGCACCCGTACGCCCCGGAACGTGATATCCGCTCCGGGGCGTACCGCTGCTCTTACCCGAGTTCTGCGTCCGCCGGCCCAGTCGGCGGTCGGCAGATCGGTGTGCGGCGAGTCAGTCCACGATCATGACGCCGACCGGAACCGCTCCGGCCGTCCGCGTGAGCGCAGCACCGAAGTTGCCCTGGACCTCGGACTTCTCCGCCGCGTTCGGGTAGGGGTTCGTGCACGCGGTTCCCGCGCTGGAACCGGACATCAGACTCGAACACGGGCCGGGCTTGCGGTCCGGCAGACCGAGGATGTGCCCCAACTCGTGGGCCGAGATGCGGATCGTGTTGTAGCCCTGATCGACCGCCTGCCGTCCGATGTAGACGGTTCCGTTGCCCAGCGAGGTGGTCAGCGCGCGAGGCCAGCCGTTGTCCGCCAGGACTCGTACGTTGGCGCGCTGCCCGGACGCGACGGGCCGCAGGTCTACGGCATCGACGCTTTCGTTCCAGATCGCGGCGCCTCTGTCGACCGCGGTCCTGAACTCCGCGGACCCGCTCGCGTCGTAGGTGACAACCCGTGCGGCGGCGCGGTCCGCGACGGGGGCCGGGGCGGCCACGGCCTGGCCGCCCATCAGGGAAAAGGTCACCGCCAGGACGGCAGCGAGTCCACTTGTCAGCTTACGGACGTGCATGGTCGACCTCCTTAAGGGGGGGAAGGTAGTCGTGCACATGACTGGTCGGCGTGCACATGACATGGCGTTCCCTGGCTCCCTGCCCAGCGACGACGGACGCCAATCCGCCGATCAGGCCGGATGGGTCAATCGAGCCGGAGGCGTCCATCGGGCCGGACGCGAGGGGGTCCGGCCTTCACCCCTACGCGGTCGCAGTGAGACGGATCAGCAGCACACCAGGCGTACGCGGCAGCAAGACCCGCACTCCACCTCCGTCCCAGACCGCCGACCCGGTGGATGGAGACCCGGCCACGGACAGGGCAGAAGACGGCGCCGGAGGCTGCGACGGCGTCGGCGACGGATGCAGGATCTCCGCGTTCACCGCCCGGCCGGCCAAGTGCTCCACCGGCACCCGGATCTCACTCTCCCCGGCCCGGCGCCAGACCGACAGATACGACGTGCCGTCACCGCGCACCCGCATGCCCAGGGCCGTCCACTCGTCCGCCCAGCCCGGCAGTCCGAGCGGCCAGAACGGCAGAGCCTCGGCCAGATCCCCGCGGACCGACTTGTAGACGTCCACCGCGGACCGTACGAGCGCGAGTTGGTGTTCCGACATCCGGTCCAGGTGGCCCGAGAGATGGATCCGGCCGAGCAGCGCCCCGCCCAGGGTGAAGGTGATGAGGTCGTCGTCGAACCCGGGCTGGGGGTAGGCCCAGACGGCGCCCTGTTCGGGCGGGACCGCCGTCGGTGCGGCGGCGGCGATCGGCGGGCAGCGCAGGGGGTCCTGCTGGTCGCTGGTGGACTGGAGCTGGGTGACGGCCAGCGTGGCCCCGTCCATCCGCATCCCGCCGGAGGCACAGTTCTCGATCACCAGGCCCGGGTGCCGTTCGAGCACCTCGGTGAGCCAGTCCAGGTACGCCTGGGCATGGCCCAGCAGCCCCGCGCCGGGAGAGAGGTCTCCGGGCCCACAGGTACCCGGGTCGACCAGGATGTTGTAGTCCAGTTTCAGATAGCCCACCCCCCAGTCGCCGACGATCCGGTCGACGGTCCTGTCGAGGTGTGCCCGGGCGGCCGGGTGCCGCAGGTCCAGTTGATGGCGGCCCTGTTCGCTCAGGCGCACGCCGTCCCGCTGGAAGAATGCCTCCGGCGGAAGCTCGGACGCGACCGGGCTGCGTACCCCCACCACCTCGGGCTCCAGCCACAGTCCGGGCACCATGCCGCGCTCCCGGATCCGGTCCAGGACGGTGTGGATTCCGCCGCCGGGGAAGCGGCGCGACGAGGGCAGCCACTCGCCGACGCTGTCCCACCAGCCCTCGGTACTGTCGTCGTACCAGCCGGAGTCGATGCAGAAGTACTCCGATCCGGCCTCGGCGGCCGCGTCGATCAGCGGAAGCAGTTTCTCCGTCGTCGGATCGCCCATCAGCGTGTTCATGTAGTCGTTGAAGACGACGGGAAGCGCGGCGTGGTCGGGGTGCGGGCGGCGCACGGCACGGCGGTACGAGGTCAGGGCGCCGAAGGCGTCGTCAAGGCCGGAGCCGAGGGCGAGGACGCCGGGCACGGTGGTGAACTCGGTGCCGGGCTCCAGCCGGACCCGCCACTGATGCTCAGCGTCCGTGGGTCCGTTCAGTGCGAGATACGTACCGTGGTGGCGCTCGCCCAGGTCCCAGCGCCAGCCTGCCGGGGACTCCACCTGCCACAACCAGGCCCGGCCGCCCCCGCGTTCGGTGAGGGCGCCCATCGGAAGGTGCCCGCCGCTGGACCAACTGCCGCGTCCGGTCAGGGAGAGCGCGGCCCGGCTGTCGTGCTGGTGGACGTCGACGCTGATGTCGGCGACGGTGCCGCTCAGCGGCTCGGCGTACCAACGGCACTCCGCCAGCCAGTCGTTGCGGGCACGGTGGACGTCGAGCCTGTCGGGCGGCGGCAGTGCGCCGAGCAGCAGGCTGCTGACGGATTGCACGACGAGTGCCTCGCCTCCCTCGTTGCGCAGCCGGACGCGGGACCGGAGCACGGGCAGGCCGATGGGCGAGGACAGCTCGACGAAAGCGGTCAACCCGGTCCCGGCGTCGTGGAGTTCGACGGTCAGGCAGGTCCAGTCGCCGTGTTCCTCGGCGGTGTGAGCGCGGTATCGCAGGCGTGAGCCCAGAGCCGTGCCGGTGAAGCGCGGCCCGGACCAGCCGCTTCCGTGGCCGAGAGCGGTGAATTCCACGAGGTGGAGTGGTGCGTCGAGGGCGGATTCCGGAGCCGGGTCGCCGGGGCGGGCCAGCCGGACCAGCCGCAGGTCGCCGTCGTGGCCGGTTACGAGCACCACCTCCAGAGACCGGTGGCCCCAGCTGATGGTCCGCCGGGAGTCGCCGAGGACCGCCGCGCTCGCCCCGAAGCTGCCTGCCGTGTCAAACCCGCCCACCGTGTCAGCCGTGTCCGACGTATCGGTCAACGTCTTCCCCTCCCGGTGACCGCCGCTGCCGGCGGTCTGAGTCTGGCGCGTGAATCCATGGTTACGGTCTCTTGACGAGCCCCATGTGACCGGTCACAATCCTGGCATGAATGTGACCGGTCACACAAGGCGCTCGGTGAGCATCAGGGACGTCGCCACCTCGGCCGGGGTCTCCTACCAGACCGTCTCCCGGGTGATCAACGGGCATCCCAGCGTCAAACCGTCCACCCGGGAACGGGTACTCGCGGCCATCGACGAGCTGGGCTTCCGGCGCAGCTCCACCGCGCTCGCGCTCGCCAGTGGACGCAGTCGGGCCGTGACCGTGCTCACCGCCAACACCACGCACTACGGCTATGCCTCGATCCTCCAGGGCATCGAGGAGGCCGCCCGCGCAGCCTCGTACGCCGTGGGGATCGGCGTTCTCGAATCGCGCGACGAGGCCGACGTCGCCGCCCAGGTGCAGCGGGCGGCGGACACCGGTGGCGGCCTGATCGTGATCGCCTACGATCCGGCCGGTGTGCGGGCCCTGGGAGCCGTGCCCGCGGGACTGCCGGTGGTCGGTGTGGTGGAGACCCCTGCCCGTCCGCCCGGCGGCGACCGCCCGTGGGTGTGGACCGACGACCGCGAGGCCGCCTACGAGGCGACCCGCCATCTGCTCTCCCTCGGTCACGAGACCGTGCACTACGTCGCCATCCCGTCCAGCACCAGGCGCACCAGCGCCCGTACCTCCGGCTGGCAGCAGGCGCTCAAGGAGGCCGGAGCCCCTCGCCCCCGTCCCGTGCAGGGAAGCTGGGGTCCGGCGGGCGGCCACGCGGCCGGCCTGAAGCTCGCCGGGGACCGGGACATCACCGCGATCCTCTGCGGCAACGACGACCTGGCACTCGGGGTGATGCGCGCCCTGCACGAGAAGGGCCGGTCGGTACCGGACGACGTGAGTGTGGCCGGCTTCGACAACGCCCCGCACTCCGCCTTCCTCACCCCGTCGCTCACCACCGTACGCCTGGACTTCACCGGCCTCGGGCGGTCCGCTTTCGGCCTCCTGCACGCCGTACTGGAGGAGTCTGTGCAGGTCGGCCCGCATCCCGTCTCCGTACCGGAGCTGGTCGTGCGGGAAAGCTCGGGACCGCCGCCTCGGCGCGGGTGAACGCGTCGCCATGCCCAGCGGGCTCCTGCGGTTCCTGATCCGACCCGCTCGTGCCGCACCGCGAAGCCCGCACCGCGGATGCCGCCCGAAGCACTACGCCCGAAGTACCCGAAGTACTCGGCCCGAACGACCGCTCGCACTTCGTCCGCCGGACCGCTTCCTGATGCCCCTACCCGAGCCCGTTCGCGAAAGGCACGTCATGAAGAGAAGAGCCCTTCCCGCGCTGGCGTTCATATGCGCCGCCGCCCTGTGCGCCACCGCATGCAGTGACCCCACCGCCGGAGACTCCGGTTCCCCGTCCGGCTCGGAGGGCAAGCAGGCGAAGGTCGACCCGACCGCCCGCCTGGACGGCGTGAAGCTGACCATGTGGACCGCGCAGAACACCCTCAACGCACCCAAGCAGGTCGTCACCGCTTTCGAGAAGGCCACCGGCGCGCAGGTCGAGACCCAGGCGATCCCGGATCTGTACGAGCAGAACGTGCCGACCAAGCTCGCCTCCGGCGACAAGCCGGACCTGATGTTCTGGCAGCCGTCCGTCTCCACACTGCCCTTCATCCAGCCGCGGCAGAACCTGCTCACTCTCGACGGGGAGGAGTGGATCTCCGAACTCGGCGACACGGAGAAGTCGTTGGGCGTCATCGACGGCAAGCGGTACGCGGCGATCGTCACCAGCCCCGCCATGCTCGGCGTCTACTACAACAAGGACGTCTTCAAGCGGGCCGGGCTCGGCGAGAAGGACTTCCCGAAGTCGTACGACGAGCTGCTGGCACTCGGCCACACCGTCAAGGACAAGACCGACGCGGCCGCCTTCTACGAGGCGGGCGGCGACAAGTGGCCCATGCAGTGGCAGATGCAGGTCCAGCTCACCGATCTCGACAAGCAGTGGTGGGCCGGTCTCAACGAGAACAAGGAGAAGTGGACCGACCCGGTCGTCGTCGGTGCCATCAAGAAGTACAAGGAGAAGCTGCTCGACGCGGGGCTCGCCCAGAAGAACTACAAGACCGGCACGTTCACCGGGCAGGCCGACTCCCTCTGGAAGGGCGAGTCCGGCATGGTTCTCAACGTCACCTCCTTCCAGAGCCAGTTGCAGGCCAAGTACTCCACGGCCGAGATCGACAAGAAGATCGGCTGGTTCCCGATCGCCAACTCCTCCGCCACCGGGATGTACTCGCCCGACCAGACCAACGGCGTCGTCGCCTTCAAGACCGGTGACGAGAAGCGGCAGAACGCCGCCCGCCAGTTCATGGCCTTCTGGCTCGGGCCGGACTACGCCGACTACATCAAGGCGATGAAGATCCCCTCGGTCCAGCCGTCCGTGCCGACCCCCGGCGGTCTCCCCCAGGCCTCGATGGCCCAGGTCGAGGCGCTGCCCACAGCCATCGGCGTCTTCCAGGCCAAGGCGATCGTCGCCCCCGACACACACCTGTACCTCGCCGACATGATCTACGGGAAGAAGAACCCGCGGCAGGTCGCCCAGGCGATCCAGGACCAGTTCGCACAGGTGGCCAAGGCCCAGGGCGCGCCCGGCTTCTAGTTCCCCCGGCTCAGATCCTGTGTCACATCCCCTGCTCTCAACCCGACCCGACCCGACGGGCAAGGATTTTCCGATGGCGGACACGGCCATACGCACGCGCACGCAGAAACCGGCGCCTGCCAGGAGCGGGAAGAAGAGGGCGGGACGGCTGTCCCGCAGCGCCGTCCACCACCCGTGGTGGTTCGCTCTCCCCGCGGTCGCCGTCTTCGCGGCCTTCTTCCTGGTGCCCAACCTGCTCAACTTCTACTACCCGTTCACCAACTGGTCCTCGTACCACCCGGACATCGCCTTCACGGGCCTCGACAACTTCCGGACCATCGCCGACGACGGGTCCCTGCTGCGGGCGATCCGCACAACCCTGCTGTACGCCCTGCTGGCCGCGCTCTTCCAGAACGGCTTCGGGCTGGTGCTGGCTCTGCTGCTGGAGGCCGACAGCCGCTTCAACCGGTTCTTCCGCGCCGTCTTCTTCCTGCCCGTGCTCATCTCGGCGCTCGCGACCGGCTATGTCTTCCAGGCCCTGCTGGACCAGGACGGCGCGGTCAACGGTCTCCTCGGCACCGACATCCCCTGGCTCGGTTCGACGACCTGGACGCTGGTCCTGGTCACCGTCATCCACGGCTGGAAGTGGATGGGCCTGTCGATGCTGATCTACCTGGCCGGGCTCAAGGGCATCCCCGGCGAGATGCTGGAGGCCGCGAAGTGCGACGGCGCCGGGCCGTGGCGGACCTTCTGGTCGGTTCGCTGGCCGATGCTGGCGCCCGCTGTCACCTTCAACGTCACCACGGCGCTGATCGGCTCGATGAACACCTTCGACATCGTGCAGGCCACCACGGGCGGTGGACCGGCCGCCTCCACCGAGGTCTTCAACATCTACATGTTCCGGATCTTCGGACAGGGCCTGTACGCCCAGGCCTCCGCGATGAGTCTCGTCCTCTTCCTCGTCGTGGTCGCCGTCGCGATCCCGCTCATCGTCGGGCTGCGTCGAAGGGAGCAACTGCTGTGAGTACCTCCGTAGATCACTCCGTCCCCGTAGATCACTCCGCTCCCGTGGGTCACTCCGTGAACCGCGCGTCCGCCGTGCGTCCCGTATGGCGGTACGGCCGTCCGGCGCTCGTCCTGCTGCTCGCCGGCCTCGCCGTCGGCGTACCGCTGTGGCTGGTCGCCGTCACCTCCGCCAAGCCGCAGGCCGAAGCGATCGACCCGAACCTGGACCTGCCACGGCAGTGGCAGCCGGCCGGCAACTACGAGGACGCCGTCGGCCAGGGCGAGATGCTGCGGGGCTTCGTCAACTCCCTGCTGGTCGTGGTGCCTTCGGTCGCCCTCGTCCTGATCCTGGGCGCCGGAGCGGCCTGGGTCTTCGCGCGCCGCCAGTCGAAGCTGGTCTCGGCGGCGTACGCGCTGTGCATCAGCGGGCTGCTGCTGCCGCCGGCCGTCATCACCATCGTGATGGAGCTGCGGCAACTGGGCCTCGCGGGCACCCGGCCCGGAATGATCGCCGTCTACACCGGGATGTACCTCTCCACGTCGATCTTCTTCATGACCGGCTTCATCCGGGCCATCCCCCTGGAGCTGGAGGAGGCCGCGCGGATGGACGGCGCGAAGCCGCTGCGGATCTTCCTGCGCATCGTGCTGCCGCTGCTCAGGCCCGTCATCGCCACCGCGACGATCATGGTGATGCTCTACGCCTGGAGCGACATCTTCTATGCCTTCTTCGTCCTCGGCGGCGGAGACAGAGCGACCCTGCCGCTCAACCTCTACAAGGTCGCCAGCGCCCAGCTCTACCTCAACAACTGGCATCTCGTCTTCGCGTACGTCGTGGTGATGAGCCTGCCCATGGTCGCCATCTTCCTCGTGGCGCAGCGAAAGATCGTGTCCGGAATCACCAGTGGAGCCGTCAAATGACTGGAGGTCCAACCCGCGTGAACACCCCCGCACCCGTCCCCGTCCCCACCCCCACCCCCATCCGCATCCGCACGAGATCCCGTATCGGGTCCCGCACCCGAACCGCCCTGATCACCGCCGTACTTGGAGTCAGCGCCATGGCAGGCACCCTCCCCGCATCGGGCGCCGCGGCGGCCGCCGCCGCACCGCAACGCGTCACGGTCGACCTCGCCGCCCCCGAAGGCCCGGTGATGCGCGGCGCCAACGGCACGCTGTACGGGCTCAGCGACGACGGCGTGCCCAGCGACGCCATGCTGGAACCCCTCAAGATCACCAGCGTCTCGCAGAAGCCGGAGGGCGGCGCGCAGCATCCCAACGGGGACGCGCTCACGGTCTCCAAGTCGTTCTTCCGCAACGGCGGCGGCGAGATCAACGTGATGATGCAGGACATCTACGCCAAGTGGCCGTACGAGGATCTCGGCATCGACGACTACCTCCCCAAGGTCGACAAGATCGCGAAGGAGGTGTCGGCCGACCCGAACAGCGAAAAGTTCGTCTACATCCCGTTCAACGAACCCGACCAGATCTGGTACAACCTGGGCACCTCCGACCAGGCGCAGTACGAGGCCAACCGCGACCGCTTCTTCAAGGACTGGAAGACGGTGTACCAGCGGATACGTGCCGTCGACCCCGACGCCAGGATCGCCGGTCCCAACGAATCCGCGTACCACACACGCCTGTTGACCGACTTCCTCGCCTTCGCGAAGCGGGAGAACGTCCTCCCCCAGGTCATGACCTGGCACGAACTGGGCTCCGGTTCCCTCCGGGACTTCCAGGGGCACTACGACACCTACCGCTCGATCGAACGCGACCTCGGCATCGCACCCCTGAAGATCAACATCGACGAGTACGCCAACCGCCGCGACCTGTCCGTGCCCGGGCAACTCGCGCAGTGGGTCTCGATGTTCGAGCGGAACAAGGTGTACGCCAACCAGGCCTACTGGGACGCGGCCGGAAACCTCGACGGCAACGTGGTGCGCTCGAACATCCCCAACGGCGGCTGGTGGTTCTTCCGCTGGTACGCGGGACTGACCGGCAACACCGTGCAGGTGACTCCCCCGCAGGCCAACACGATCGACACCCTGCAGGGGCTGGCCTCGTACGACACCAAGCGGCGTCAGGCGCAGGTCCTGCTCGGCGGTTCCGCCGGTGATTCCGACGTCGTGGTCAAGAACGTGCCCCGGTCCGTCTTCGGCCGGACGGTCACCGCGACCGTCGCCGAGGCCGCCTGGTCCGGCTACGAGGGTCAGCACGCGGCACCGCGCGTCCTCACGCGTACGAAGGTCACGGTCGCGGCCGACGGCACAGCGACCGTCCCGCTGCGCGGCATGCACAAGATGTCCGCCTACCGGATCGCCCTGACCCCGGGCGGCTCGGGCACCCCGTCCGCGGCCGTCGTCCCCTGGACCGGTTCGTACGAGGCCGAGGACGCGGCCATCACCGGCGGCCAGGTCTACACGCAGGGCACGGTGAGCAACGCCAACGGCTACGCGGCCTCCGGGACGAAGGACGTCGGTTCGCTCAACACGGCCGCCAGCAAGGTCGACTTCACAGTGACGGTCCCCAAGGCGGGGACGTACGACCTGGCGGTCCTGTACGGCAACCAGTCCGGGACACCTGCCACGCAGAAGCTGTCGGTCGACGGCCGGGACCCGGTCACGGTCACCTACCCGTCCACCGAGAACTGGACCTACCGCGCCAAGAAGGACCTGACCGTCGAACTGTCCGCCGGCACCCATGTCCTGACGCTGGCCAAGGGCGACGCCGAGGTCACCCTCGACCGCGTCGACCTGGCCGCCCGTACCGCCGCGGAACCCTCCGCCTCCTACGAGGCCACACTCGCGGACATCAGCGGGAAGCCCTCCTACGACTACTCCTCGTCGGCCGGAGTCGGCACGGGCTCCCTGGTCCTGCGCTCCGGCGACCAGGCGGTCTTCGACGTCTACGCCCCGCGCGACGGCTACTTCACGGTGGTCCCGCGGGCCTCGGCTGCGGTACGGCTCAGCCTGCACGGAGAGACGGTGACGGCGGCGCCCGGCCAGTCCCTGCGGCTGTATCTCGTGGCGGGCAACAACCGCGTCCGGGCGACGGCCGGGTCCGCGGCGGTCCGCTCCCTCGACATCTCCGGCGCCGGCTCGACCGCCGGCACACTCTCCTACGAGGGCGCCTCGGCCACCCTGGCGGGCGGGGCCCGGCTCGTCGACTCCGCCCACGCCTCCGCCGGTTCCTACATCGGAGACCTCGGCAACAGCGCCACCAGCACCGCCGCGTTCACGGTGGACGCACCCAGCTCCGGCCGCCATCTCCTGGTCGTCCACTACGCGCAGAACGACCGGCGCGACAACGGCCACGCCTACAACACGGACATCATGTCCCGTACGGCGGACATCACGGTGGGCACCACCGCTCCCCTGACAGCCACCTTCAAGAACACCTGGGGCTGGGACGACTACTGGACGCTGGCTGTCCCCGTGGACCTGAAGAAGGGGTCCAACAAGGTGACCTTCGGCAACGCGGACGCGTGGGCCCCGAACATCGACCGCATCGAGCTGGGCCGCGTCATCGGCTGACCGGCACGGCCGGTGGTCGATGACGCGGCCGGCAGTCGACACGGTTGGTAGTCGACATGGCCGGTGCGGGGTGGTGCTGCCTCGACCCGCAGCACTCTCCGTACCGGCCGGGAGTTGGGAGTCGGGAGTCACGCGGTCCCGCGTCGCTGTCGCTCAGCCGGTAGCGCTTTTGCTGAGCTTCTCGCGCGGTCCGGGGGCCGAGGCCGGCTCCCACACAGAAGGCAGTTCCTGTTCCCTGGTGTACGCGCGGGCCTGCTCCGTGCCGTACAGCAGGCCCCAGGTGAAGCCGGCCTCGCCCGCTGTCTGGGCCGCCACAGCGAGGTCCCTGATGGCGGACCGGGCCACCACACTGTCCTGGTGGTCACCGAGGACCTTCTGCACCGCCTTGACCCGCTTGCCCAGACGCTTGGCCGGTTTACCGAAGACCGGGCGGGCCACCTCCGTCGCGTACCGGACCTTCTTCGCCGCCTTGCGCGCCTCGTGCAGGGCGACATCGCGCTCGGGGCCGGGCGACAGCTCCAGGGCCTGTGTCATACGCCCGGCCAGTCGCCCGTACTCCTTGAGGACAGCCTTGGCCATGACCTTGTCGGCGTTCTTCCCGGCCCTGGCACGCAGCGGGGGCCGCTCCAGGAGCACCACGAGGGAATCGAGCAGAGCGAGATAGCGTCGCGATCCCAGGGCGTCGAGACTGCGCTGGTGAGTCTCCGTACTGTCGACGACGTTCCACACCCGCAACCGTGCGGCGACGGGACCGAGAACCAGTTCCGCGGGCAGGGCCGCGATCTCCTCGCTGAGGCGCTCCATCAGCACTTCCTGATCGCGCTCGGCGCCCAGCTCGCCGGCCAGCCACTTCAGCTCGCCCCGGATCACGTCGGTGACATCGCGGTCGAGAACGGACCGGTAGGACCGCAGGCAGCTGCGCAGGCGACGGCAGGCGACACGCATCTTGTGCACCGCGTCGGGCCGGTCGCGTCGCACGGCCGGGTCGAGAGCGGTCAGGACACCGACCTGCTCCCGCACGTACGCGAGGACCTGCGCCCCTGCCTGATCCGGGTCCAGGCCGGCGGACTCGGCGGGCTCGTCGGGTGCGCCGGCCGAGGTGGTCGCGGTCTCGTCGAGTGCCCGGGCCAGTTTGGACGGGGACTGCGCGCGAGCGATCCCCTTCTTTCGAAGCTTCTTGTCCACGGCGTCCAGGATGGCGGGGTCGGCGCCCTCGGCCAGCTCCACCTCCATCTCGTTCCACACCGCACGCCGGCCCTCCGCGCGCAGGGACTCCGCGCGGACCGTGTCGACGCACAGCTCGGCACGCAGGGTGCCGTCGGCGTCAAGGAGGTGCCGCACCTCACGCGTTGAGCGGATGCGGACCACCGGCGTCAGCTCTGCTCCACGGGTACGGGACACGGTCAGGTCGAGCAGGGAGTCCGGGACGGTGTCGGTCAGGGCGGAGCTGATCTCTTCCCGGCTGTCGCCCGACAACGGCAGTTTGAGATGCCACCCGGCATCGGCTCCACCGGTCCTGCGGCGCAGTACGGCCGAGGATCCGGACAGCCGGAGGTCGTCGGTGTCGTAGTAGACCGCGTCCAGCTCCTCCGGACTTCGGTCGACGACAGCGGCGACACCGTCCACGCGACCCAACTCGGGCAGCCAAGAGGTGTCCGCGGACGAAGGGACCTCGTACTTTCGTTCTGTCTCCCGCATCGACTGGACCATGTATTACCGGTTGACACAATCCACCGAACGAAACACGACCTTGGACAATGCCGGTCTTTCCGGGAGTGACGGGCGGCGGTGCCGGTCGCCACGCGGCTTGCGCTTGCGGCTTGCGGCCGCGGCTTGCGGCTGGTCAGCTCGACAGCAGCCTGACGAGCGCCGTGACTGCCATTGCGGCGACGATCGCGAGCAGCATCGGCGCACGCAACAGCCGTGCGGCGACCACCGCCGCGAGTCCGGACAGCAGGGCCCCGTCCAGCCCCGTCCACCGCGGGCCCGCCACGTCGACGACGAGAAGTCCGGCGAGGAGCACCGGTGCCAGCAGCGCGATGACACCGCGCGCCGCCACGGGAAGCCGTCGGTCTCCGAGTACCGCCGGTCCGGTCGCCTTGAAGGTGAAGCTGATCAGCGCGACAGAGACTATGGCCCACCACAGGTTCACGATCCGCCCCCCTCCTTCGTGGCGCGCGTGGCGCGCGGAACGAGCCCGTTGCGCAGTCCGAGCAGGGCCGCCGCGCTCGCTCCCAGCAGCGCGAGACCCGCCGGCACCCAGAACACCAGGGCGGCGGCGACGCACGCGCCCAGTGCCGCCGCGACACGTGCCGCCCGCGATCCACGCAGTTCGTCCAGCAGGAGCAGCAGGAAGAAGGCCGGGAAGACGACATCGAGGCCGAGAGTCTCCACCAGGCTCTCCGGCGGAGCCACGACGACGCCCAGGGCGGTTCCCGCCACCCATGCGGGCCACTGCACTGCGGTGGCGCCGAACAGCTTGTAGCGGTCGAACCGGCCGCCGCCCAGGTGGGCGGCCACCCATGAACCGTCCACGACGGCCTGGCCCTCCAGTGCCCGCCGGAGCCGGCCACCGCGCAGGTCCCCGGCCACGGCCACGCCCATCGGGATGAAGCGGCCGTTGATCAGCGCGGCCGCCACGATGGCCGTCGGTACGCCCCCGCCGCCCGCCAGAGCGGTGGCGAGAGCGAACTGCGCCGACCCGGAGAACACGATGAGGGAGCAGACGATCGGAGGGAGGATTCCCCAGCCCTCCGAGCGGGCGAACGCTCCGAAGGTGACAGCCAGGACGAAGCCGGCCGCGGCCAGCCCGACGCCGACCTTGATGCCCGCGACGAAGCTCTGCCGACGGGAGCCGTCGGCCTCCTCCTGGGCCGTGGGGCCCTCGGCTTGCGGAGATGTCCGGTCCATGGCGCCAGGCTAACAGTCATACGACTCTATGAGCATTAGAATAAAACCATGGAAGCGACGTCGTCGGCTTTGATCGGCGGGCACGTGGTACTGGACTTCGCCAACACGATCGCGTGGCGGCTCGACGAACGCCGCACGGTCGACCGCGTCTCCGATCCCGCGGCCCTGCTCACCTGGGCCGGCGTGAGCGGCCTGCTGGACGCGGGCCGGACCGGGACGCTCCTGCGTGTCGCCGAGGACGACCCGGACTCCGCCGCTCACACCCTGCGGGCGGCACGGCGGCTGCGGGCCGCCCTGCTCCGCCTGCTCGACGCCGCCGTGGACGGCCGACCGCCCCGCCGCGAGGACCTGACCGTGGTGCACCGCTGCTTCCTCGACGCCTGGCACCGGGCGGAGTTCGCCTCGGCCCTGCCGCTGCGCCCCGAGTTGGACGTCACCGTGCCGGACGATGTCGTACGAGCACTGGCTCTGGAGGCGGCGAAGCTTCTGTCCGAGCCGCTCACCAACCTCCGCCGCTGTCAGGGGCCGGGCTGCGGGTGGTTCTTCCTGGACCGCAGCCGCAGCCACACCCGGCAGTGGTGCCGGACCGGTGACTGCGGCAACCGTGAACGGGTGCGGCGGCACTACGCACGCTCCCGCGGCTCCCGCGGCACCCACGACTGAGACTCCGTCGGCAGGTCCGGCGACCGGACTCCCGCGACGGGGAGGACAGGGGCGGCCGGGACCATCGGGTCCCGGCCGCCCGGTGTGATGAGACTTCCGGCGGGCCGGGCATCCGCGGGTACGCTGCCTCCATGACGCAGGAGGGGCCTCCGGAAGCCGAGTCCAGTGATGCCGTCGCGGCTTCGACCGGCGCGGAGATCACCACGACGGACTGCCGCCAGTGCGGTGCCAAGGTGAGCGGGCTCAACAACAGGTACGCGTGCTCGTACTGCGGCTGGGTCAACCACTGGGCGGAAGGCTCCAACATTCTGCCGTCGGCCGCGGAAGACCCGGACCATCCGGCCGCTGAAGAGCCGCGAGCAGAGCCCCGCACGCGCTGACCACACCTCGAACTCCTGGCCGGGTTTCACGCCGGCGCCGAGCGAGGCGCCCCGTGAGGGCGATGCCTGAGGGACAGGCCCCGGTTGGCGTGAGCCCCGCGGTCTATCGTGGGCCGCATGCGCGCTCCCGAGTTGATCCGTATCGTCTCCCGCGACTCACCCATGGCCCTGGCCCAGGTGGCGCGCGTCCGGGCCGAACTGGCCGCGCTCCATCCCGGGACGCGCACCGAGGTCGTACCCGTGAAGACGACCGGCGACAAGTGGATGGGCGACCTCGCCCAGGTCGAGGGCAAGGGGGCGTTCACCAAGGAGGTCGACGCCGCGCTCCTGGCAGACGAGGCCGACCTGGCGGTGCACTGCGTCAAGGACGTGCCCGCCGACCGGCCGCTCCCGGCGGGCACCATGTTCGCGGCGTACCTCAAGCGGGACGACATCCGGGACGCCCTCATCCACCCGGACGGGCTCGCCCTTGACGAACTGCCGCCCGGAACCCGGATCGGGACCTCCTCCGTACGCCGTATCGCTCAGCTCGCCGCCTCTCGGCCGCACCTCCGTTGCGTGCCGTTCCGCGGGAACGCGAACCGGCGGCTGGAGAAGCTCGCGGCAGGTGAGGCGGACGCGCTGCTGCTGGCGGTCTCGGGCCTGGAGCGCATCGAACGTACCGATGTGATCACCGAGATCCTCTCCCCCGAGACGATGATGCCGCCGATCGGTGCGGGTATCCTCGCCCTCCAGTGCCGCGAGGGCGACACCACGGTCATCGACGCCGTCAGTGCCCTGGGCGACCCGGACACCCACCGCGAGGCGACCGCGGAACGCATGTTCCTCCACGTCCTGCAGGGCCACTGCAATTCGCCGATCGCCGGTTACGCCACGGTCCGCCCAGGCGGTGAACTGTCGCTGCGCGCCTGCGTGTTCACCCCGGACGGCAAGACCCAGCTCAACGCGCACGAATGGGCCGGACGCCTCGACCCCGCGACCCTCGGCACCTCCGTGGCCGTCGCCCTGCTGCGCCAGGGAGCCCGCGGCCTGATCGACGCCATCGACCACTGACCTCTGTGGCCACCGGCCACCGACCACTGACCACGGGCCGTCGACCACCGGCCAAGCCACTCCTTCCGCCTTCAGGGCACACCCATTTGCCTAAATGCTTTAGGCAAATGCATAATCGAGCCTGGCGAACGGGAGGAAGACCATGGTCCGCGTGGGACTGACGACGGAGCGCCTCGTCCAGGCGGGTGCCGAACTGGCCGACGAGGTCGGCTTCGACCAGGTGACCGCGTCGGCGCTCGCCAGACGGTTCGATGTCAAGGTCGCGAGCCTGTACTCGCACCTCAGGAACTCCCAGGACCTCAAGACCCGGATCGCGCTGCTCGCCCTGGAGGAACTCGCCGACCGGGGCGCGACCGCACTGGCCGGACGGGCCGGCAAGGACGCCCTCACCGCCCTGGCGAACGTCTACCGCGACTACGCCGTCGAGCACCCCGGCCGCTATGCCGCCGCCCAGCTCAGACTCACCCCCGAGGCGGCGGCCGCCAGTGCCGGTGGCAGGCACGCGCAGATGACGCGGGCCATCCTGCGCGGCTACGACCTGACGGAACCGGACCAGACGCACGCGGTCCGGCTGCTGGGCAGCGTCTTCCACGGCTACGTCAGCCTGGAGCTGGGCGGCGGGTTCAGCCACAGTGCCCCCGACTCGCAGGAAACCTGGACCCGGATCCTGGACGCCCTGGACACCCTCCTCCGGAACTGGCCCGCCCAGTGACCGCAGCCCCGCGCTGAACTGAACCGCTGCGCTGACTGAATTGCCTGAACCGACTGAACCGACTGAACCGACTGAACCGACAAGGCCGAGACCATGCGCACCAAGGACCAACCAGCCCACAGGGACAACTGGATCACCACTCCCATCACCCCGGCCCTCCTGCGCGGCGCCCTCGACGTGGAGCGCACCGAGCACGGCGTACTGCCGCACCGGCTGCCGGCCTGGGCCCGCGCCCAGTACGCCGACGGACAGCTGGCGATGGCCGAGTCCCAGCCCTCGGGCGTACGGCTGGTCTTCCGCACCCGGGCGACCGCCATCGAACTGGACACGCTGCCCACCAAGCGGGTCTACGTGGGCGCCCCGCCCCGCCCGGACGGCCTGTACGAACTGCTCGTCGACGGGCGACCGGCCGGCCAGGACAGCGTGCGGGACGGCAACACGCTGACCATCGACATGACCACCGGCAGCGCCGAGCTCCGGCCCGGTCCGGTCGGCACCGTCCGCTTCAGCGGCCTGCCCGACGGCGACGGCGACGGCGACGGCAGCAAGGACGTCGAGATCTGGCTGCCGCACAACGAGACCACCGAGCTCGTTGCCCTGCGCACCGACGCCCCAGTCGAGCCCGCGCCGGACCGGGGGCGCAGGGTGTGGCTGCACCACGGCAGTTCCATCAGCCACGGCTCCGACGCCGCCGGGCCCACTTCCATCTGGCCCGCCGTAGCCGCCTCCCTCGGAGGCGTGGAGCTGATCAACCTGGGCCTGGGCGGCAGCGCCCTGCTCGACCCCTTCACCGCCCGCACCCTCCGGGACACGCCCGCCGATCTGATCAGCCTCAAGATCGGCATCAACGTGGTCAACGCCGACGTGATGCGCCTTCGCGCGTTCACCCCCGCGGTCCATGGCTTCCTCGACACCATCCGCGAAGGCCATCCCGACACACCGCTGCTGGTCGTCTCGCCGATCCTGTGCCCCATCCACGAGGACACGCCCGGCCCGAGCGCCCCGGACCTCACCCACCTCGCCGACGGGCAACTGCGGTTCGTGGCCATGGGCGATCCGGCGGAGAAGGCGGCCGGGAAACTGACTCTGCGCGTCATCCGGGACGAGCTGGCCCGGATCGTCGCACAGCGAGCGAAGGAGGACCCGAACCTGCACCAGCTCGACGGCCTCCGTCTGTACGGCGAGGCCGACTTCGCCGAACTGCCGCTGCCCGACCAGCTCCACCCGGACGCCGCCACCCACCGCCTCATCGGCGAACGCTTCGCCGAGCATGCCTTCGGCACCGACGGAGCCTTCGCGACCCGGAGCGCGTGACGGGCGGGGCGAGTTACGAGTCCGTGCAGCTCAGTCGGCGATCCGCCGGTCGGCCCCGGCCGGACGGAAGCAAGCCGTCACCACCTTGCCGTGCCGCTGGCACCGCATCTCCCACTCGTCGGCGAGCATCCGTACGATCCCGACCCCGCGTCCGGACTGTTCGCCGGCCCCCGGGTCGCGCTGCCGCGGCAGCGTCGGGTCGTCGTCGTGGACGCTCACATGGAGACAGTCGCCGTCCCAGGTCAGTACCAGGCGTGCGTCGCTGTGCGCGTGGATATGGGCGTTGGTGAGCAGCTCGGACACGGTCAGGACGACGGCGTCCACCGTGTCCGGCTCGTCCGCGGTCCACGACAGGGACTCCAGATGTTCGCGCGCCCACTCACGCCCGGCACGCACACCGCCCGACACGGGAAACGAATGCGCCCAGCCCATCGCCTTGACCCCCACCTGCCCACTCCCGTTCCTGCCGTCCGTATGCCGATGTCCAGCAACCGGGTACCCGGCAGTCGCGTCCACAGACATCCCGCCACACACGGCCCGCGTTCAGCCGGTCGACGGCGTACTGCGGATGGCGGCGATGTCGAACTGGAGGCGGACCTTCTCGCTCACCATGGCGCCGCCCTCGGCCAGCCTGCTGTTGTAGGTCAGCCCCCAGTCGGAGCGGTCGATGGTGGTGGTGCCGTCGAAGCCGACGCGTTCGTAGCCGAAGGGGTCGGTGACGTGTCCTATGTAGGTGAGTTCGAGGACGATGGGACGCGTCCTGTTCTTGATGGTGAGGTCGCCGGTCATCCGGTAGACGTCAGGACCCGCGAGTTGCACGGCGGTGCTGAGGAAACGCATGTGCGGGTAGGCCGCGGAGTCCAGGAAGTCACGGCCGGCCAAGTGGCTGTCGCGCTGGTCCACACCCGTCTCGACGCTCGCGGTGGACAGCACGATCTCGGCCCCCGAGCGGGACGGGTCGCGGCCGTCGAAGAAGAGGCGGCTCTGGTAGTCCGTGAAGGAGCCCCGCACCGTCGTGACCATGGCGTGCCTGACGGAGAAGCCGATCCGGCTGTGAGCGGGGTCGATGACCCAGTTTCCGGTCAGGGCCGGCAGGTCGGGTTCCGGCTGACCACCGTGCGGAACGGCAGCTCGGCCGGCGGGCCGTTTCGGTTCGACGAGCGTGTCCGAGCGGCGGGGAGAAGCACCTCGGCTGAAAAGATTCATAACTCACCTAGCTATTGCGCAATAGATATTTCCGCAAGCCACACCAAGGCCCCCGACTTTACTGGATCCATGCCCGCCGACCGGGTCGGCCATCCCCGCAGAACCAATGGATCACAAAATCCACACACCCGTTACCGGGGCGCACGCATTCACAATAGGGCGATATACACTGGGCGTCAGAATTGCACTGATCCCGGATATTCGACGAAGTCCGTTACGGCGTGACAGTGCGGAAGTGCCGTCAGTAACGGAAGCTCGTCGTGTAGGCGCACTCGGTGTAGATGTAGCCGGCCGACAGTTTGGCCGTGTCCGAGGCCGGGGACTTCCCGAGGCCGCCCCTGGCCTTGTGCACGAAGTACGTCGTGCCGGCGGGCAGTCGAATGGTCCGCTGCGGGTAGTTCTTGCCGCTGTCGCTGCACGGTTCGAAGCCCAGCCCCACCGTTCCGGCGAGGGAGTAGGAGGCGCAGCTCCCGCAGGCCTTGAGAGTGAAGCTTCCCGTCACCGGTCCCGTGTACAGCACTGTGATGTCGTCGGGGCTGTCGTTCTTGACGGTGACGGAGATGCCGCCGCCGGACGCCGTGGTCGGCAGGCGCTTGCCCGCGGCGGGCACGGTCTGGGCGACCTCGGCGGCAATGGCGATCTTCTTGGCGCGGGCCCGGTTCTTGTGCTGCTCGTTGTTCTCGACGAAGTCGTTCATGGTGGTGAGGGCTTCGGCGAAGCTCCCCTCCTTGTACTGGTCCACCCCACAGGCGTACGTACCCGAGTCCGCGTTCCTGCCCGCTCGGTCGGCGTCCTTGTCGAGGGCTTCGGCCAGACCGGCGCGCTCGCCCGGTACTCCGGCGACCTGGGAGTTCAGGGTCTTGAGTCGCTCGACGGCCGCACAGGGTTCGTCGCCACCCACTTCCCGCACGGCCTTGTCGACCGCCGTCCTGACCGAGGGCTCCACCTTGGCGGCCTGCTCGGACTGCGGGAAGGCCGTCAGGAGTTCGCCGTAGTGCGTGGTCCAGTCCCCGGCTCCGCCTGTCAGCGACTGCGCCCCGCACTCGTAGAGCGAGGTGGCCAACCGGTCGTCGGGCCATGTCGCGAGCGCTCCGAGTTCGTCCTTGCCCAGGGTGCGCGGAACCGTGCGGAGGTACTTCAAGGGCGCCACGGCGTCACAGTAGTTCTGCCGCGCGTAGGGAGCACCGACGGTGGCGTAGTACGTCTTGAGCCGGTCGGGGACCCGGTCGGCCGCCCGCGAGCCCGGATGATCGCTGCGAAGATCGCCGTAGTCGGTCAGGGCCCGTCGGTAGTCGGGCTCCGCCGTCGCGAACGACTGCTTCCCGGCCGTCCGGACCAGCTTGTCCGCCCGCTCCAGGCGGTCCAGGAGCAGCTGCTCGGTGGCTTCGTCGCGTGCGCCGCCGTACAGGGCGGCCCCTCCGGCGGGCACGGCCAGGAGCACGATCCCCAGCACGACAGCGGGCCAGGCCGCCGGCGGCCATCTCAGCCGGGTCCGCAGGCCCACCACCGCGCCGTGCACGGCCGCGAGCCCGAGGAGGACGAGGTACGTGACGAGGGCGCCGGCCGGGACGCCGTCGGGGTCCGCGGGCAGGGCCACCAGGAGCAGGACCGCCGTCGCGACCCAGCAGGCCGCCATCAGCCACCAGCGGCGCACCAGTGCGTAGCCGAGCCCGAGGCCGCAGAGATTCAGCAGCGCCACGGCGGCCGCTCTCGTTCTGTCGGCGGGAGCGGGCGGTGGCGCGGTCGGCATCGGCGGTATGACGAACCCGTCGCGCGGGTCATTGCGGTCCGAGGACATGACGGCTCCCCCAGTCAATCACGCCCGAAGTTCTATGACTTGTCAGGGTACGGTCAGTCGTTCGAGGACGACAAGAGCGGCTGCGGTGATTCACCGCAGCCGCAACCTCGTCAGCAACAGCCGGTGCCATCGGACCCGGTGTCATCAGCGCCGGAGACGACGACCCCCGGAGGCCGCGCGGGGGCGGAGGCGCGGGATGGTGCGAGGCGCGGGGGAGCCTGTCGTCGAGCCCCAGGCCGACCCGACCCACCCGGCCCGGCACACCCGGGTTGCCGCACCCTGCTCGGCACACCCGGGTTGGCGCACCCGGGTTGGTGCCCTCAGAACTCGCGGTCGATGCCGGTCACGAACGCCGGCCCCAGTGGGGCGTCCTTCTCGGGGAACCCGCTGTCACGCAGCGCCCGGGCGACCAGCTGGACCGCTTCGGTCTCGGCGCTGGACTGGTCCGCCGCCTCGACCTCGATCCTGGCCGAGAACATGCCGCCGTCCTCGACCGTCAGCAGGCTCAGCTCCTCACTCTCGCCCAGGTCCGTGTTCTTCGGATCCCGGGGGCGGAGCCTGCTCTCGATGGCGGAGCGCGCGACGTCCGGGACACCGTTGACGAATGTGCCGGGGACGGTGATGACGTACGTGGTCATGGAAACTCCTCGTGTGTGATCCACGTTCCGCGTTCCCCTCCTCCGCCCGGAAATGCGGGAGAACGCAGTCGGCACCGGACACCCACGGTTCGCGTACACCCCGGTAGCCTCATCGGATCCATACGCACAATGCTTCTCCCAGGTGCAGGCAGAGGGCGTCGTGGCGCATTCTTGCTGTGTCAGCCATCCGGGCGGCGCACGGACGAGGTAGGGCCGATGACTGGGAGAGCCGAGCACGAGACCCGTACCTCCGGGCGCCTGGACCCGCTGCTCATCGGGATCACGCGGGAGGCGATCAGCGCGGTCGGCGGCTTCGCGGGGGGCGTGTACCTGCGCTCCGGCACACCGCGGCTGTTACGGCTGGCCGTGCTTTCGGGACTGCCCGGCCCCTTGTTCCGCCCCTGGTGGCGCATGCATGTGGACCGCCGGTTCCCGGTGGCCGACGCCTACCGGCTGGGCGTCCAGGTGGTGCTCCCGGACGCCACGGAGACAATGCGCCGCTATCCCCAGTTCGCGGCGGGTCTGCCGTTCCAGTTCGGCTCCCTGTACGTGCCCGTCGTGGGCAGGTCGACGACGTACGGCGTACTGACGCTGCTGCGTCCCTCTGTGTCGGACACCACCGAGGTACTGCCGGACCGTGACCGCATGGCTCAACTGGCCGAAGACCTGGGCGAGGCCCTGTGGGACCTGGAGCAGGACGGCGGGCCGGACGTCGCCTGGGACGGCGAACCACTCTGTGTACGGCCACCGACCACCCAGCCTCCCGCGGGGCGCATGGGCCGGTTCACCTGGGATCCGGCGTCCGGCGTCGTGACGGCGGACAGTCGCCTGCACGCCCTGCTCGGCGTGCCGCCGGGCGAGTCCACGGACACCCCGGAGGCGCTGGCGGACGCCGTGGCCGCCGCGGACGCCCAGGAGATCCTGACCGCCCTGCGGGAGACGTCCGTGGGCAGGCCTCCGCCGCTTCCCCTGCCGGTGCACGCGGCCGACGGCGGTCTGCGGCTCCTGGAGCTCTGGACGCCGGAGGAGACGGCCGAGTCACCGGAACCGCGTGCCGTACGGGGCCTCGTCCTCGATCCGGACATCGGATCGGCGGGGGACGGAGCGGCCGACCTGCTCCCCGAGGGCGTGTTCTGCCTCGACCGGCTGGGGCTGATCGTCTACGCGAACGAGCGGGCCGCCCGCCTGCTGGGGCGGCCTCGCGCGCGGCTTCTGGGCCGGTCCCTGGGCGAGGAAGTCCCGTGGCTGGATCCGTCCGCCTACGAGGACCACCTCCGCGAAGCCCTGCTGTCCTCGCACCCGGCGCACTTCCACGTCGTACGGCCCCTCCAGCCCGGTCTCCAGCCCGGCGAGGAGCCCTGCCCGGACCCCCGCGGGGGTGGTGACTGGCTGGCGCTCTCCGTCTATCCCGGGCCCGACATTCTGACCTGCACCATCGTGTCCGCGAACCGGGTGGCCGACCCGGTGCCCGAGCCCGCGCGCCCGCACGAGGGGGGCACGCCGGCCGGTGCGCCCGGGCCCGACGGACCGGCTGCGGGAGTCAGCTCCATGGCCCCTCTGTACCGGCCGATCGTCCTCGCGATCGCACTGACCGAGGCGGTCACCGCGCGGCAGGTGTCCGCGGTCGTGATGCAGGAGCTGCTGCCGGCCTTCGGCGGGCGCCGGCTCGCCATCTATCTGCTGCAGGACCGGCACCTCTACCTGGCCTGGGAATCAGGCTTCCCGCAGGGGTTTCTCGCACCCTTCGAAGGGGTCGGACTCGACGCGCGGCTGCCCGGCGTCGAGACCCTCACCAGTGGCCGCCCGCTCTTCTTCGAGTCGATGCAGCAGCTCGCGACCGCCTACCCGGGCATCCCCCTCGACGCGACGGAGGGCTCCCGGGCCTTCCTGCCCCTGATCGCCTCCGGGCGTCCGGTCGGCTCCTGCATCCTGGGCTTCGACGGCCCTCGTGGGTTCAGCACCGAGGAACGTACGGTGCTCACGGCCCTCGCCGGTCTGATCGCCCACGCCATGGAGAAGGCCCAGCGCTACGACAGCGAGGCCGCGCTCGCACGAGGCCTTCAGCAGGCACTTCTTCCCCGGCGCCTTTCCGCACACCCGCAGGTGGAGACCGTCGGACGCTATCTGCCGGGCACGCAGGGGATGGACGTCGGAGGGGACTGGTACGACGTCGTCGAGTCGGGTGACGGTCTCGCGCTGGTCATCGGCGACGTCCAGGGGCACGGTGTCCAGGCAGCCGCCACGATGGGGCAGCTGCGCAGTGCCGTAAGGGCTTTCGCCCTCGGCGACCGGCCGCCCGACGAGGTCATGAGCGGCACCAACCATCTCCTGATCGACCTCGACCCCGGTCTGTTCGCCAGCTGCTGCTACATCCGCCTGGATCCGCTCACCGGTCTGGCCCGGGTGGCCCGGGCAGGGCATCCGCCGCCGATCCTCCGTCACCCGGACGGCCGTACCCACGTCCTGGACATCCCCGGCGGTGTCGTCCTCGGGGTGGATCCGCAGGCCCACTACCCGGTGACGGACCTGCGCCTGGACCCCGGAGCCATCCTCGCGCTCTACACGGACGGCCTGGTCGAACAGCCCGGCGTCGACATCGACGAGGGCATCACCGCGCTGCGGGTGGCCCTGGCCCGGGCCGGTGCCCCCGCCGGCCGGCCTGGGGGCCACCCCGGGAACCGCCCTGGGGGCCGGTCGCTCGCGGGAGTCGCCGACCGGCTCACCGCCAAGGCCAGACACGTCGCCGACCGCCCCGACGACATAGCGCTGCTGCTCGCCACGCGTCGCTCGGAGCCCCGGCCAAACGGCTGAGATCCTGCGTCCGGGGCAAGGGCGCTCCTGGCCCCGGCGGGCCTCATCCGCGCGGCGGGCCCGTCGTCGCGCGGCCGAGGCGTACGGGGACTCCCGGCGAGTACAGCACGCTCACCGGATCCCCTGTCGGTGCCGGCAGCCCGGCCGACCGGACGAGGTTCTCCTCGCACGAGATCAGCGTCGCGCGGTGCAGCGGCCAGCGGGGATGGTCGTTCGGCAGGAAGCCCGCCTCGCCGGAGAACGGGTTGTGCATACCCCACCGGGCGGTCAGGAAGTGTTCGAGATCGGTCGGCTCCGCTATGCGCTCCCCCGGCCTGACGACGAGACGGCTGTACGCGCCCCGCGGGCCCGGCACGCGCCGCACGCTGGTGTAGCCGACCGTGTCCCCGGCGGTCCTGACGGACATCCGGGACCACACGTACGGCAGCCGGAAACCGAGGCGCCCCAGGACCACCGGTAGGAGCCGGGACGCGTCCATGGAACGGAAGACCACACCACGCCGCCCGTGCTCGTCCACCGAGTACAGGCGCACGTTGGTCTCCGGGAACGAGCCGAAGTAGGGCACGCCCGGCATTCGCCACCAGCCCACCCGGTGCATGCGGAAGGCGACCAGACCGACGAAGGTGGCACCGTCCAGGGTGTCAGGGGTGGTGCCGGCCGGCAGCAGCGCCGCCACGGCGGCCGGGTCCACGGCCCAGTGCACGAAGGCGAGGTCCAGCCACTGCTGGGTGAGCAGCGGACGGTGCAGTACGACCGGGGCGTCGGGCGTGATCGGCTCCGGCACGGATGAGGTGATCGACACGGGGCCAGCCTCGCAGGTCCCGGCCCCGGGCATGCCGAGAACCCGTGCCGTGTGACGAGTCTGGCAACGGCGCGCGTCAGACGTCGGTGGGCAGGCCGCTCACCTCGGCGATGCCTCGCAGTTCCTCGTCCTGCCGGTGACGCTCACCGATGAAGTCGGCGATCTCCTGGCACCGGGCGGGATCCGCCGCGGTGCCCGAGTCCGTCACGACCCTGACGGGTCCGTCCTCCTCGGTCTCGATCTCGACGATCTGGTTGTCCATACGCCCGGTGACGGCGACCGCCACGACGAGGGACGCCTCGTCGCGGACCTCCTGCGAGACGCCCGCTCCGTCCTCGCCCTCCAGATTCAGCTCGATCGGGCCTGCCCGTTGCTCCTGCATGGCTGCGAGGACGGGTTCGACCATGCGCAGCAGCAGAGCGTAGTCGGATGGGGTCATGCGGACACGCAACAGATCGAGGTAAAGATCGACGGGTCGGCCTTCCGGCGGAAACTCTGATTCAGTCATGGGACTCGACTTCCCCAATGTGGGCAATGTGATCGCATCTGCGTCCAGAATGGTGGATCCAAGCGTTCACCGCCGCTCGACACCGCCCACGAGACCGCGGGGCCCCAGGCCATCGGCCGTCGGCCCGCGCCCCGACCGGCCTACGCGCCGCGACGGATCCGGGCGGCCTTCCGGGCCTCCGCCGTCTGACGGGCCTCGGCCGACCGGCGGGACTCACCACCGGATCGTCCCGGGCGGGTGCCCATGCCCCGGAAGGGTGTGCCGCCGCGCTGAGGGCGCTCCGCGATCGGGGCGCCGCCTGCGAGGGGGACGCCGGAGGGCACCTGGGCGCCGGTGATGCGGCTGAGCTCGGCCTCACCGGAGCGGACCTGCGTGACCTGCGGCCGGATGCGGGCGTCGGACATCAGACGGGTCATGTCGCGGCGCTGGTTGGGAGTCACCAGCGTGACGACGCTGCCGGACTCGCCGGCTCTGGCCGTACGGCCTCCGCGGTGCAGGTAGTCCTTGTGGTCGCCGGGCGGGTCGACGTTGACGACAAGATCGAGATCGTCCACGTGGATGCCACGGGCCGCCACGTTGGTCGCCACCAGCACGGTGACCTGGCCACTCTTGAACTGTGCCAGGGTGCGGTTGCGCTGGGGCTGCGACTTGCCGCCGTGCAGGGCCGCGGCCCGCACACCGCTGCCGAGCAGGTGCCTGGTGAACTGGTCGACGGAGTGCTTGGTGTCGAGGAACATGAGCACTCGCCCGTCGCGGGCGGCGATCTCCGTGGCGGTGGCGTACTTGTCGGCACCGTGCACGTACAGCACGTGGTGCTCCATCGTGGTGACGGCACCGGCCGACGGGTCGACCGAGTGGACCACCGGGTCATGGAGGTAGCGGCGGACCAGGAGGTCGATGTTGCGGTCCAGCGTCGCCGAGAACAGCATGCGCTGGCCTTCGGGCCGCACCTGGTCGAGGAGCTGGGTGACCTGGGGCATGAAGCCCATGTCGGCCATCTGGTCCGCCTCGTCCAGGACCGTGATGCCGACCCGGTCCAGGCGGCAGTCCTTGCGCTCGACGAGGTCCATGAGACGGCCCGGGGTGGCGACGACGACCTCGGCACCGGAACGCAGTGCGCCGGCCTGCCGACCGATCGACATACCGCCGACGACGGTGGCCAGCCGCAGCTTCAGCAACCGGGCGTACGGCGTGAGCGCGTCGGTGACCTGCTGGGCCAGCTCGCGCGTGGGGACGAGGATCAGGGCCAGTGGTTTCCGCGGCTCGGCACGCTGCCCGGCCGTGCGGACCAGGAGCGCGAGACCGAAGGCGAGCGTCTTGCCCGAGCCGGTGCGGCCACGGCCCAGCACGTCGCGGCCCGCGAGCGAGTTCGGCAGCGTGGCGGCCTGGATCGGGAACGGCTCCTCCATACCGAGGCCGGTGAGCGTCTCCAGCAGCTCGGCGGGCAGGCCCAGTTCACCGAAGGTCGCCACCGCAGGGAGGGCGGGAGTGATGGTGGTCGGCGGGGCGAACTCCCCCTGCACCGCGGCGGGACGCCGTCCGCTGCCGCCCGGCCGGATGGCGGGACGGCCCTGGCCCGGCGAGCGGGACCGGCCGCCGCGGTCGGAACCGCCGAAGCCGTCCTTGCGGTTGTTTGAGAAACGATCGTTCGTACGAGCTGACCGGTTCATGAAGAACCTTCCTCGATATGGCACGTATCGAGGAATCCTCGGCATACGGATGCCGAATGAATTGCAAGAACGAGCCGAAATTTAAGTCGAAACGGATCCGACCACGCCGACGCGACCCACCGAAGGGAAACGGCGTCGGGCTTGAGAAAGCAGCAAGCTGGGGCCCCACCATGAAGTGGGACCCCAGCCGCCTTGCGCGCTACGTCATCAGGCAGGAGTGATGTTCTCCGCCTGCGGGCCCTTCTGACCCTGCGTGACGTCGAAGGTCACCTTCTGGCCTTCCTGAAGCTCACGGAAGCCCTGAGTGGCGATGTTCGAGTAGTGGGCGAAGACGTCCGGGCCGCCGCCATCCTGCTCGATGAAGCCGAAGCCCTTTTCCGAGTTGAACCACTTAACGGTTCCAGTAGCCATGTCATATCCCTTTCGGGGCAGTACCCGGGGGCCCGCACTGTGTGGACCCCTGTGTCGCCGCAATTGACCCCGTCCGGAACGAAATGCCGGAAATACAGAAGTGCCCGACGAATACGAATTCGCCTGCGGCACTTGAAGTGTGCGGGAACTACAACTGCAACTGGATCAAGACTATCACGCAGAGGCCGTCAGGCAACGGCACGGCCGCACCGCTGGGAAACCGTTACCTACCGACCGCCGGACAGGCCCCACACCCGCCCCTCACACCCTCCGCGACCCACCCGGGCACACCCCGGCAGATCGCTGCGGGGCTATGGAAACTGACGACTCGTCAGGTTACGCTCCCCGCATGATTTCCACGGTGGTCTGGGGTACCGGCAACGTGGGCCGCGCGGCGATCCGCGCGGTCGAGGCGCACCCGCTGCTCGACCTCGCGGCCGTACTCGTGCACAGCCCGGACAAGGTCGGCCGGGACGCGGGCGAACTCGGCGGCCTCGACCGCGGCCTGGGTGTCGCGGCGACCGACGACATCGACGCCGTCCTGGCCGACGGCCCCCGCGCCGTCGTCTACGCGGCGTCGGGCGACATCCGGCCCGACGAGGCCCTGGCCGACATCGGCAGGGCGATCCGGAGCGGCGCCGTGGTCGTCACTCCGGCGCTGTATCCGCTCTACGACCAGCGCAACGCCCCGCCCGAGTTCCGTGAGCCCGTACTCGCCGCCGTCGCGGACGGCGGCGGGTCGCTGTTCGTCTCCGGCGTCGACCCGGGCTGGGGCAACGACGTACTGCCCCTGCTGATGAGCGGTCTGGGCACCGTCGTCGACGCCATCCGCTGCCAGGAGATCTTCGACTACTCCACGTACGAGCAGGAGGAGTCGGTGCGGCATCTGGTCGGGATGGGCCGGCCGATGGACTACGAGCCGCTGATGCTCGCCCCCTCGATCCCGACGATGGTGTGGGACGGGCAGATACGTCTGATGGCCAGGGCCCTCGGCGTCGAACTGGACGAGATACGCGAGACCTTGCAGCGCCGCGCGCTGGACGCCACGGTGAGCACCCGGACGATGGGCGTGTTCGAGGCCGGCACCCAGGGCGCGGTGCGCTTCGAGGTGCAGGGTTTCGTCGGGGGTGAACCTCGCATCGTCATCGAGCACGTCACCCGGATCCACCCGTCCTGCGCTCCGGACTGGCCCACGCCGCCAGGCGACGACGGGGCGCACCGGGTGATCATCGAGGGCCGCCCGCGCATCGAGATCACCGTCGAGGCGACCGACGAGGGCGAGAACCGGTCCGCGGGCGGGAACGCCACGGCGGTCGGCCGGCTGGTCGGCGCCATCGACTGGCTCGTGGACGCGGAGCCGGGACTGTACGACGCGCTCGACGTCCCGCTGCGCCCGGCGGTCGGACGGCTCGGCAGGAAGTGACACCGCGGACCCGAAGGAGCCCCGGATGAACATCGACATCCCCGACGGCAAGAACCCGATCGAGTACGTGTGGGGCGAGCTGGTCCCCGGGATAGGGCCCGCCGCCGCGGACTTCTCGCTGGCCGTCTACGCCCATACGACCCTGGGGCTGCGCGAGTTCGAGGCGGCGCGGCTTCGGATCGCGCAGATCAACGGCTGCCTCTTCTGCCTCGACTGGCGGACCGAGCGAGACGGGCTCAAGGTCGAGGAGGACTTCGCCGACGCGGTGGCGAAGTGGCGCACGGCCGACGGCCTCGACGAGCGCGCCCGCCTGGCCGCCGAGTACGCGGAGCGGTACGCCCTGGACCACCACGGTCTCGACGAGGAGTTCTGGGACCGGATGGCCGCGCACTACAGCCAGGCCGAGATCGTGGAGCTGACCATGAGTCTCGGCTCGTGGCTGGCGTTCGGGCGGCTCAACCGCGTGCTGGGGCTGGACGCCATGTGCGTACTGCCGGGGCACTGACAGGCACCCGGCCGGTCCGGGACCGTCCGTTGGTCCGGGCGGCCCCGGTTCCGTACCCCGGTGTCCCTACAGGTCCGCGGCGATGATCGCTTCGATGTTCCGTTCGGCGAGCGCCGTGATGGTGACGAACGGGTTGACGCTGGTGTTGCCCGGGACGAGCGCGCCGTCGATGACGTACAGACCCGGATGTCCGTGCAGGCGGCCGTAGTTGTCCGTCGCCTTGTTGAGCACCGCGCCGCCCAGGGGGTGGTAGGTGAGGTGGTCGCCCCAGATCTTGTAGGCACCGAAGAGATCGGTCCGGTAGATCGTGCCCTCCTTGGCGTTGATCTTGTCGAAGATCGTCTTGGCCATGTCGATGGACGGCTGCTTCCAGGCGGTCTGCCAGTTGAGATCGACGTTGCCCGTCCCGGCGTTGTACGAGAACTGGGCGCGGTTGGGGTTCTTGGTGATCGACAGATAGAACGAGGCGTAGGTCTCGATGCCGGTGGGCAGGGGGGCCACCTCGGCGAACGCGCCGCCCGCGGCCCAGTTGTCGATGCCGGAGCAGGGGATGGACGACTGAACGGCGCCGGTGGGGTCCCACAGGTGGTTGGCGCGGCCGCACATCACGTTGCCGTTGTCGCCCCAGCCCCTGCCCACCTCGCCGTTGAGGCCCGGCAGCGCGCCGGTGGCCTTGAGTCTCACCAGGAGCTTGCTGGTGCCGACGCTGCCGGCCGCGAAGAACACCCGGTCCGCGGTGACGGTCTTGGTGGCCGTGGTGCCGCCGGTGGTGTTGAGCTGGTCGATGACGACCGTGTAGCGGCCACCGGTCGCCGGGGCGACGGAAGTGACCTTGTGCAGTGCTGAGATGGAGACCCGTCCGGTCGCCTTCGCCTTGGCGAGGTAGGTCTTCTGCAAGGACTTCTTGCCGTAGTTGTTGCCATAGAGGATCTCGCCCGCGAGTGCGGACTTCGGTACGGTCCCGGCGGCCTCCTGTTCCATGTAGTCCCAGTCGTACACGTCGGGCACGAAGACGAACGGGAAGCCCGAACGCTGGGCGTGCCTACGGCCGACCCGGGCGAACTGATAGCAGTCGGCGGTCTCGAACCACGTCGGGTCGACCGTGCCGACCCCGAGGCCCGCGTTGGCGCGCGGGTAGTGGACGGAGTACATCTCGTCGGCGTCGACCGACGGCAGGACGGCGCCGAAGTTCTCGCGCCTGGGGGTGACCGCCATGCCTCCGTTGACCAGTGAGCCGCCGCCGACACCGCGGCCCTGGTAGACGATGATGCCGCCCATCTCCTCGGCGTCCAGGATTCCGGTGTGTCGCGGGACGTCCTTGTCGATGGGGAATCCGAGGAAGTTGCTGAGCGGCTGCTTCGTCCTGGTGCGCAACCAGTAGGACCGGTAGTCGGGGCTCGTCGTGTTGGCGAAGATCTTGCCGTCCGACCCGGGGGTGTCCCAGGCCATGCCCATCTCGACCATGTGTACGTCGACACCCGCCTGGGCCAGGCGCAGAGCGGCCACGGAGCCGCCGTATCCGGTGCCGATCACGAGGGCGGGCACGTGCGCCCCTGGTTCGATCACTGCGGCTGCGGTGGCGGCGGCGTGGGCCGGGACCACCTGGCCGGCGAGTGCCGCCGACCCAAGAAGAGAACCTGTTCCAGTTATGAATCTTCGGCGGGACACACCTCTCACGTGGATCCCACGTGGGGAATCGTCGTTCATGCGGGCGCCTCACTCTCCATAGAGTGAAACGGGTTCTACTGTCAGCCCCACGAGAAGTCACGACATACCCTGAGGTAACTTTCAAACGATCACATTACTGGACATCACGCACACCACCTGGTGGTACATCACCTGGCGGCACCTCACCTGCTGGAGGCATTTGGCCGGGCACATCGGGCGCTGCCCTCAGTCGCGCAGGAGGCGGCGGGCGGTCAGCGCGAGGCTGAACTCCACCATGTCGGCCGGCCGGGCCAGCGAGCGGCCGGTCAGCTGCTCGCACCGCTTCAGCCGGTTCAGGACGGTGTTGCGATGGCAGTACAGACGCACACTCGCCCGTTGCGCCGAGCCGTCGCACTCGAGCCACGCCGCCAGCGTGTCCAGCAGGATGTCGCGGTCGGACGGCTCCAGACACAGCAGCGGCCCGAGGACCTTCCGGGCCAGCGCGCCGCCCAGCTCGGGGCACGACATCACGAGGGCCGCCGGCAGCTGCTCGGTCAGCTGTACGGTGCCTCCGCCGTCCGCACACATACTCAGAGCCATGTCCGCCAGCCTGCGGGCGTCGCCCACCGCGGCCAGCCCCGCCACGACGGGTCCGACTCCGACTCTCGTACCCGCGGGGGCAGTCGGCGCCATGGTCGGTGCGGGCGGGTCTCCGTCACCGACCAGGACGACGCCGTGGTCGATGTCCGCCCCCGTGTGCCAGTGCACGCGCGCACCGCCCGGGACGACGACGGCGGGCGGGGAGGCGCGGCCGACCTGACGTCCGCTCGCCACGGCGACCACGGCGTACCGGCCCTGTTCCGGCAGGTCCAGGGCCTCGGCCGTGTCGGCGACGTCGGCGATACGGCTCGTGCCGTCGAGCAGCGCCGCGGTCAGCAGCCGCACCCGGTGTTCCTGGCGCCAGGCGTGCTGACGCTCGACCTTGCGGTAGACCTCCGCCACGAGGGTGCAGTGCTCGTCGACGAAGTTCCATACGTCGGCTGCCACATGGACGAGCAGGCGGACATCCTCGGGGGCGGCCCGGGAGGTCTCCTCGACCAGCATCTGCCAGACCAGGGACCCGCCGAGCCGGAAGGCGTGCAGGAGCGCGTCCAGCGGCAGACCCTGTTCGGCGCGTGCGGCGCCGATCTTCGACGAGCAGCGCAGGGCCGGGTCCCGGGCGCTCCGCGGGTCCAGCAGGGAACCGACACTGTGCCGGAGCGACCGGTGCACCTCCTGCCACGTGCCCGCGGGATCGCTCTCCAGGGTGCTCCGGTAGGCGGGTTCCCGTTCCCGCAGCACCGCCACGAGCCGGTCGGTCACCTCGGGGAGGTTGTTCAGGAGCACCCGGGCCGACCGATGCAGGACGCGAAGAGCGTCGGCGTCGATCAGTGAACGGGGCTTCGGGGCACGCGACAGCGCGGCGGACGGCGGTCCGTGACCGAGCTCGACTCGGGACCGTACTGCCTGATGCATCGCGTTCTCCCAGGGCGTCGGCTCCGTGGCGGTGCGCTCACAGCGGCCCGTGCGCGGCCCCGCCTGTCGGCCGCGGCTCTCCGCGATGGCCGGCACCCGTCTCGTCCTGCCCCGTAGAATGACATACCGTCCAGTCGGTCCCTAGGGTTCTGCGTCGTTCTTTTCCATCGACCCCGCCCTCTCCCAAGGTGACGCTCCGTCAGTGGAGCCTGGGGTTTCCCACCGTGTGGCAGGCATTTCGCGCGCCCCGGGGTTTCTCGGGGTTTCAGGGGCATCCGGATGCCGAAAGGGAGGAGAGGTGTCATGCATCTGGCACGCGGAAGCAGCGGCGACCCCGAAGGCTGGCTCTGGGCCTTGGGGGCTCTGGCTCTGTACGCAGTGATCAGCTACGCACTGGCCTACCGGGCACGCGCCCGGCGCGGTTCCGGACATCCGGCCCACGAAGCCCTGCACGATCTCAAGGACCGGGAAGAGCCGCAGACGCCCCGACAGCGCCTCGTCAGCCGCATGATCATGCTGTGTGGTGGAGCGGCGACCGGTCTGGTCGCCCTGGCCACTTCGGGCGTGCCGCGCGTGGTGGCGGTCGCGGGCACCGCTGTCGTGGCGGTCGGGCTGTGGGCGTACTACGACCAGCGCACCGAACACACGGACCGCACTGAACGCACTGAACGCACCGAGAACCCGGAGGGTCGGCGGCACTGACTCGGGAGGGCAGGAATCAGGGGCCGGAGCCCGGGTCCGGTTCCACAGTGTCAGTGATCCCGGCACGGGCGGCTTCGAGCTGGGCGGCGAAGGCCACGCCCAGGAAGAGCGCGATACCGGTGAGGTTGGCCCACAGCAGCAGGGCGACGAACGCGGTGAGGGGGCCGTAGACGGCACCGAACGACCCGCTCCTGGCGACGTAGAGCGCCAACAGCCAGGTGGCCGCGACCCACAGCACCAGATGGACCGCCGAGCCGAAGGCGAGCCAGGTGTAGCCCGGCTGGTCCCTGCGAGGAGCCCAGCGGAAGATCACCGCGGAGGCGACCCACGCCAGGGCCACGCCCAGCGGCACCTCCAGCGGCCCCCACCAGTCGAGACCGTCCCGGGACCAGCCGAAGGCATCCACCACCGACTCCCCCACCGCGTCACCGGCGACGAGGACGAGGAATCCCAGGACCAGGGGCATGCCCGCGGTGAGGGCGAGGAGCAGGGACCGGCCGTACTTGGCCAGGAACGGCCGGTCGCGTTCGATGCCGTAGATACGGTTGGCACCCCGTTCGATCTGGCCCATCGCCGAGGCCAGGTTGAGCACGGCGAACGCCAGACCCAGCCACATCGCGAGGGCGCCCCAGACACCGGACCCGGCACTGCGCGCCGTCTCGTCCAGGGCTTCCTCGACCAGATCGGCGCTGGCACCGGGCACGATCCGGCCGAGGGTGAGTTCGATGATCCGTCCGACGCTCTCGGTGTGGACGGTCGTGGCGACACCCACCAGAGCGATGGTGAAGGGGACCATGCCCAGGACCACCTGGAACGCGAGGGAGCGCGCGTTGGTGAAACCGTCGGCGTAACGGAAGCGGGAGAACGCGTCCACCAGCAGGCGACCGCCTCCGTAACGCCGCAGTGCGGTGAGTGCCTCGTCGCCGGAGAGTTCCTCCCCGATCATGTCCCGCGTCTGCGGGACGTGCACGACGGTACCCATCGCCTGTGTCTCCTCGTGTCGCCCGTCCGGCCCCCAGTCCTCAGCCGTAGCGCCCTGGACGATCGCGGCCGGGCGGCGGAAGGTGACCGCACACACATTCGGACACGCATGGGACCCCCAAGGTATCGCCCCGCGCGTTCTCGGAGGCGACCGAGCCCATAGGTCCGGCAATCCGGCCAGGTCGGTGCAACCAGGCTGAAGCAGCCTCTCGCAGCGCGAGGCACCACGGCACCCGCGATCAGGCGATCCCTCACAACGGCGAGCGCCGGTCAGGAGAAGAGGGCGTCCAGGTCGGGCTTCTTGTCGCCGAAGAGGCCGTCCCGCTCACCGAGGGACGCCAGCTTCTCCAGGGAGGCCTTGTCGACGTCCGGCGGCCAGCTCGGCAGCGTGAGCTTCTTCAGGACATCGCCGCTGATCTTGGTGTACGTGGTGAGGACCTGGCGTGCCTCATCGGGGTGGCCGGTGGCGTATCGCAGCGACTCGGTCATCGCCTCGGTGAACTTCTTCACCAGGTCCGGGTCCTGCTTCTCCAGCTTGGCCGAGGTGAAGTACGTCGCCACGGTGAGCTTCGGATCCGTCTCGGCGAACGGCGAGGCCACCACGCGGACCCCCTGCGCCTTGGCGATCGTCATCGCGGGCTCACCCATCCACGCGGCGTCCACGCGTCCGTCGTCCAGGGCCGCCGGCATCTGGTCGAACGGTATCTCCACGAACTTGACCTCGGCCGGGTCACCGCCGGCCGCACGGACCGACTCGCGCACCGTGGTGTCCCCGATGTTCCGCAGAGTGTTCACCGCCACCGTGCGCCCCGCGAGGTCCTCGGCCGACTTGATCGAGCTGTCCTTTCTGACGCCCACACCGGTGACGTCGCCCCCGACCTTGCCGTTGGAGGCCGCGCCGTTGACCACGGACTTGACCGGGACCCCCTTCACCTGAGCGACCATCAGCGAAGTGGTGTTGCTGAACCCGAACTGGAACTGGCCGCTCACCACACCGGGGATGATCGCCGCGCCGCCCTGGGCACTGACCATCTCGAGTTCGATGCCGCGACTGCCGAAGAACCCCTTCTTCTGTCCCAGATAGAGCGGGGCCACATCAACGATCGGAATGATGCCGACCTTGACCCGTGTGGTCTTGCCCCCGCCCGAGGACGACGAATCTCCGGCCCCCGAGTCCGACGACCCGCATCCGGCTGCGGCGACGAGGGTGGTCAGCACTGCGGCAAACCCCAGAATGCGCCTGCGCATGGGCTCCTCCTGACGGAAAGCACTGGTGATCGACGTGAAGCGCGACTCGACAACTCGCTTCATGTTGTGCATTTTCGTGACGGCAGCAATCTACAGACCTAGCTTCACGCTGTCAGCACTCCGGACAAGGGAGGCTGCGGGCGAGGGCGCCGAAGATCATTCACGAACGTCCACACTTTCACTCCCCGGTCGCAATCTAATTGCAGTATCTACTTTCTTCGCGGTCGCGATCCGGCCGTTCAGGGGAATCTCGTCGCATTCTCGAAAGGCCGTGTTTGGACCGGCTAGATCCGGTCAGGCGTAACACCAGATCGTACGGAGGACCGGGCAGGTCAAGGGCAACGATCGTCAGGCCGAGGAGAAGGCCAAGGACGCATTCCGGCATTTTCCGGCATTGAAGATCATCTAATGCACAGGGCCCGTCGCACGTTCTTGCGGCGGGCCTGCTTCTGTTAAGTCGAAGGGGCGAGAAAAATGCTCGCGGAGCACCGAACACCTCCCACCGACTCGGCGACCTCGCCGTCTCGGCCCGCCCCGTCCGGACCGCGCAGTCCGGCCGAGGTGCGCGAGCAGGTCAGGCACGCGCTCGCAGACGCGCGGCGCCGCCGGCGCCGCGACACCCTGGGTGGTGACGACATCATCGGCGACGCTCTGTTGGTCGCCTCGGAACTCACGACCAACGCGATGCTGCACGGCGGCGGTGTCACCGGGTTCGAGGTGACGCTGGACAACGGGGACGTACGTCTGTCGGTGAGCGACCGCAGCCAGGAACTCCCGGCGCCGAAGCAACATGTCAGCGAGCGGGGCTTCATGCGGCCCGGAGGCCACGGCTGGCCGATCGTGTGCCGTCTCGCCCGCGACATCAGCATCTCGGAACTCCAGGCCGGCGGAAAGCGCATCACGGCCGTGGTACCTCTCATGCGGCCGTGAGGCACACGCCCGTGCGGAACGCTTCGGTGCGGGATGCGTCGGTGCGGAACGAGGTCACGCCGTGAGTGCCTGCCGAGGCACCCCCGCCGCCGACGACGAGGTGCCGCGTGCCACAGGACGCACCGGGTACGTGGTCTTCGCCGGATCTGTCACCGGGTCCCCCAGCACGATCCGGCCCGCCGCGTGCAGCGCGTCGCACTCGTCCGTGGGCAGGGCCACGTAGCAGCCTCCGTACCCGGAGCCGGCGCCCGCGGCCTGCCAGTAGCCGTATCGACGTCGGCCATTGGCGTGCACGGTCAGGCAGACGGGGACGCGCTGCACCGTGATGAGACGCAGAACCTCGGCGCCGCCGGGGCCGAGCGGCGCGGGCGTACGCGGGAGAGCTCGCAGCATGGTCAGCACTCTCCGTTCGACGCTTGCGGCTCGGCACTGCGGTGGAGAGTGAGCGTCATGTGCGGGCGGCCTTTCGACGGACGGGTTCGATCGCATGTCACCGGGAACGATGACGTTCTCGCTGCTCGGCATTCTTCCGCAGAGCACTGACAACGCGGCCGGGGCCGCTTCGAGCCGCTCCGAGCCACGCTCAGGAACCGTCCTTCACCGGCTGGTCGGACGGTGTCCGCGCATGATGCGCGCGACCCTCCAGTTCGCCCTGGACGAAGGGATCGTCCGCGGTGTCGTACACGCCGGCGTGATCGAAGAGCGCTTCGGTGATGCGCTCCCATTCGTCGATCTCCGCCTGCGCGATCAGCGCGTCGCGGCCGACGAGCGACCCGCCCTCGGCCGCCTCCTCGGCCGCCCTGCGGGCGCCCTCCAGCGCTTCCTTCGCCTCATGGTGGCGCATTCCCGTGGCCGAGCGCCGCACCCGTGCCCAGGCGGCACGCTCGTCTTCGGACGGCTCCGCCACCTCGTCGCCCGTGTCGTCGACGAGGCCGGACGCTCGGTCCTCCTCCAGGCTCACTGCTCCACCTCGTTCGGGCTCGTTCGGGTACGGCTTCGGGTACGGCACTGAATGCCGCCCTCAGCAGACCCGTCTGCCCCCGTCGCGAGGACCGACACCTGTCGGTACTGACGAACCGTTACGTCACGTCGTCGGTACGCCGGCTACGCACCGGTCCCGTGGGACGCGCGCTTACGGGCGCGTCGCCTCAGGGTGCGCCGTTCGGCCTCGCTCTTGCCACCCCAGACGCCGATGCTCTGGCCCGTGTCGAGCGCCCAGTTCAGACACTCCTCACGCACCGGGCAGCGTCGGCAGACGCTCTTCGCGTCCTCGATCTGTACGAGCGCCGGGCCCGTGGTGCCGATGGGGAAGAAGAGATCGGGATCGACGGTGCGGCACTCCGCGTGTTCGCGCCAGCCCTCCATGGGGGTCTCCTTGGGTCGCAATGGTGTTGTTCATGGGTTGAGTCCCCCCTTCGGGTCACCCAGGACCGCGCCGGTGAAACAAATAGCCTTGTGAGGCGGCGCCGCCTGAGCGTCCGACAGCACCAGCGATCGCGTACGAGCGGATGCCGGGGAACCCTCCCCCGGCGCGACGGGGACGCTCCGATGGCAGGATGGACCTTCACGGAGCGATGTCCAGGACGCTCCAACGGATGAGCAGGTGACACATGTCGGAGCAGCCGGGCGAGGTCTGGGAGCAATTCGCGATCGCCGTGGCGGAAATGGCGCGGGACCTGCTGGCCCAGAACTCCGCCCAGGGCACCTTGGACCGCGTCGTGGAACACGCGAAGGTCCTGATCAACGGGTGTGACGAAGCCGGCATTCTCACCGTGCGCCAGGGCAAGGTAAACGCCTTGGCGGCGACGAGCGACGTAGTGCGCCATGCGGACCGCATCCAACAGGATCTGCGGGAAGGCCCCTGCTTCGACGCCGTGGTCGACCGCCAGCAGGTCTATGCCATCGAGGACATGCAGCAGCCGAACAAGCAGTGGCCCCGCCTCGCCCCCGAGCTGAGGAAACTGGGGATGGGAAGCATGATGGGCTTCCTGCTCTTCACCGAGGACGACAACCTCGGCGCCCTGAACGTGTACTCGCACAACCCGGGCAACTTCGACGAGACCGCTCGGCGTGCCGGCTGGATCCTCGCCTCCCACGCGGCCGTGGCCTTCTCGGCGGCCCGTACGCATCAGCAGCTCAGCCACGCGATGGAGACCCGTCACGAGATCGGCGAGGCCATGGGCATCCTCATGGAGCGCTACGGTCTGACCGAGGACACGGCCTTCAAGGTGCTCAAGAAGACGTCCCAGGACCGCAACATCAAACTGCGGGAGGTCGCCCGCCAGGTCTGCCAGACGGGCGAGAAGCCCAGCTGACCGCCCGGGCCGCGGTCAAGAGCGCGGCCCGGCGCACAGCTCTCCGCCGACGAGCGAACCGGCCGGGCCCCGGGCAGGCGCCGTCACCTCTTCCGCGCGGCGCCGGCGCCGGCGGAGGTACGCAGAGCGCCGGCTGTCTTCAACAGCCGGTCGGCAGGCTCCCTCAGCCGGGGATGGGCCAGGACCGTGTTCCGCAGGCCGCGTACCGGTCGGCGCCACAACCGGTGCGCCGTCGCCACCAGGTGAGGGCGGCTCGCGAAGCCCTCCCCCACGCGCAGCTCCCGGGTCTTGAGCCAGTCCTTGTACTCCTTGTCCCCACGTCCCAGATCCATCATCCGCACGCCCTCCCGGGCGGCGGCCTCCGCCATCCGGAGATGCATGATCAACCCGGGTGAGTAGTACCGCAGGTCGGGGTCGTACGCGGTGAACCAGGCCGCGAACACCGTGCGCGATCGCGGTCCGAAGTGTGCGGCCACCGGCCGGTCACCGGCGTACACCACCGAGAGGACGCCGGTGAAGTGCTCCTCACGGACGTGGAACAGGTGATCCACCACGTTCACGATCCAGGGCCTCGCGAACCGGTCCATCCGCGAGGTCCTGCGGTACTGGGCGGACTTCCACTCCATGAGTTTGCGCAGCATCGCGGGGTCGCGCTCGTCGAAGACGAAGCGCATCTCGCCCACATCACGTCCCAGGCGGCGTTCCTTCTTGAGCGTCGTCTTGGCCAGCCCCGGGTACGCGCCGCGCAGCCACTGCGCGTAGCTGGCGTCACCGACCTTCAGATCGACCACCGGTGACGCGAACGTTCCCGTGACAAAGCGGTTGAACGGTTTCTGTTCCTCGACGAGGTGATCGAACTCGAAGACGGACAACCCGCAGGCCCGCAGCAGTTTCCCGGTGTCCCAGGTGACTCCGGGCCGATGTACGAGGGCCTGGCAGTCGGACAGGCCGAGACCGATGGCCCGCCCCACACCGAGGGAGCTGCGCTCGTACGGGAAGAAGCCCACGGCCTCTGCGCCTTCGTGCAGGACCGCCACCCGCGCCCCGCTGCGATATCTGCCGATACCGGCCGCGAACTCCGGTGACAGGAAGGGGTTGGCGTAGTCGGGTGACTCGTCCGCCGCCCGGTGCCAGGCCTGGCGCAGCGAAGCACTCAGCGACTCGGGTCTGTGGATGCTTGTCTCCACCTCAGATCAACCGTCCTTCCACAGGCTCCGTGAAGAACGTACCGACCGGGGCGCAACCCTGTAAGGCTCGTGAACCACTACGCATGGACCGCATGGACCGCAGACACGGCATGGACGATCGCCCCCGTTTCCCCCTGGACGCGGTAACCGCATCCTGATACCCCTTCGGCTGACTCCCCACTCACGCCGTCGAAGCGCACGTTCCCCGTCCGGCGAGCGGGACCCGAAGCCTCCGACAAGGCTCAAACGTCGCGAAACAGTACGCAGGCTGTCAAGGGTGTCGGCCGTAACGAAAAAGGTGCGGATCGGGTGACGCGGCCGAAGACCCGGTCGGGCCTCCGCACAGTCAGCTGTGCGGTCACCTTGAAGGTTGAATTTGAGACATCGCTTCCCTCGGGTGGGCGGTGTCTCCAGCATCCGGTCCTGCCTGCACTTCGCAGCCCACAGCGCCATGTTCCGAGTCCCGGACGCACAGGAGTGGTCCGAACAGGTTCGGGATCATGGCCTGGATGATGCGAGTAGCATCCGGCCCCAGCACCACACGATGACGAGGAAAGGTCACTGCCATGTCCGAGGTCGAATCGGCCGCCACGGAGCTCAAGACCCAGTACGCCGCCCAGGTGGCCGGGGACCTTGAACGGAACACCCGGGAGCAAGAACGTATCGGCGCCGAAGTGGGCGCACTGGAGGAGCAGTTGCGTGCCCTGCGGCACGACCGGTCCTTGCTGGCGGAACTGCAGCGGGCGCTGGGCGGCGACAGCCCCGCGGGGGCCGGCCCGAACACCGGGAAGAGCACCGCGCCCGCGCCTTCGGTACCGCGACAGGCTTCGGCCGCGACCGCGGCGGGCAGGCGCAAGAAGGCCACCTCCACGAAGCCGGCCGCCAAGCCCGCAGCGAGCAAGCCCGCTGCCGCGAAGTCTGCCGCCGGCAAGCCCACCCTCGTCGAACTCATCCGCGAACACCTCGGCCGTCAGAACGAGCCGCGTTCGTCCGCGGAGGTCGCCACCGGGCTGGCCGAGGCCCATCCCGACCGTGAGATCAAGCCCAAGGTCGTGCGCACCACGGTGGAAGGACTCGTCGCCCGGGGCCAGGTCCAGCGCACCAAGCAGGGATCGTCCGTCTTCTACACGGTGCCCGGCACCGCCGCCGAACAGGCCCCGGACACCGCCTGACTGTGCCGGCCTTTGCGTGTGTGTACTGGCCGACGGGGCCCTCGCTGACCCCGCCGGCCGGTGACAGCGGGGTCAGGCGGTGGCGCAGGCGGTGCCGTTGAGCGTGAACGTGGTCGGGACGGTGTTGACAGCACCTTTGTTGGCGGTGAAGCCGACGCCGACCGAGCCACTGACGGGAATGTCGGACGTGTACGAGGCGGGAGCGACGCTCACCGTGGCACCGCTCTGGGTCGGGGTTCCGCCCCACATGTTGGAGACCGTCTGGCCGTTGGCGAAAGCGAAGACCAGTTTCCAGCCCTTGATGGCGGCGGTGCCTGTGTTGCGGATGGTGAGTTCGCCCTGGAAGCCGCCCGGCCACTCGTTGACGACGCGGTAGCCGACGGCGCAGCCCGCGCCGGGTGTACTGCCGCCGTCGTCGGTGGTGACGGTCACCGAGGCCGAGCGGGCCGACCGGTTCCCCGCCGCGTCCCGTGCGTAGACGGCGAAGGTGTACGCCGTGTCCGCGGTGAGGCCGGTCACGGTGGCGGTGTTGGTGGTGGACGCGGCGACCGTGCTCTCGGAGCCGCCGCCCACCCGGACGATGTCGTAACCGGTGACGCCGACGTTGTCGGTCGCGGCGGTCCAGGTGAGGGTCACGGACGTGGCTGCCACGGCGGAGGCGCTGGGGGTGCCCGGTGCGGTCGGGGCCTGGGTGTCGCCCGAGTTTCCGCCGCCGTAGATCGTGGCTTCCCGGGAGGTCTGGGCGATGCCGTTGACGCCGTTGAAGACGCGCTGGCCCCAGGAGCTGAGCCGGCTGGGGTCGAACCCGATCGCGAGGTCGAGGATCGGGTCGGTGTTGCCGCTCCAGGACCAGGCGAGGTAGCCGAGCCGGAGCTGCTGCGCCGCGGCCATCATGGTGTCCTCGTCCGGGTCGCCGTACTGGTCGGCCGGCCCGCCGAACTCACCGATGAGGATGGGCAGTTCGGCGCTCACGAACGCGTTCAGGTAGTCGGTGATCTCCTGCGCGGTGTCGTAGACGCTGTACATGTGGATCGAGAAGATCAGGTTGCCGGTGGTGTCGGCATCGTAGACGGACTGGGCGTTGGCGTGCATGACGCCCTGCCAGTCCTGGCCCCAGTTGGGTGCGTCCACCATGATGGTGTGCTCGAACCCGGCGGTGCGCAACTTCTTGACGGCGGCGATCGTGGGGGCGGTCCAGCCCGCGGGATCGGTGTTGCCCCAGGGCTCGTTGCCGATGTTGATGATGACGTAGTTCTCTTGGCCGGCGAGTACGCTCTTCAGGCCGATCCAGTAGTCGGCGGCCTGGTCGAGGGTGGCCGCGGCGGCCTCCTCGGCGTAACCGGTGGTGTCGTGTACCTCCAGTACGCAGATGAGCCGGTTGGCCTTGCACTGGGCGATGACGCCGGTCACGTCCTCGGCGCTGTTCTTGGTCCAGCGGTGGCCGTTGGAGAGGACGACGCGGACGGTGTTGGTGCCGAACGCCTTGATGTCGGCCAGCGACTGCGTCTCACCCGGGTACCAGGTGTGGGCGTGGTTGACGCCGCGCATGACGAAATCGTTGCCGTTGCCTTCGAGCAGGCGGCCCTCGTCGATATGGAGGCCGGTCGCGAAGGCCCCGGGCGACTGGGCATGTGCGGCAGTCGGGACGAGGGCACCGAGAACGACGAGCCCCAGGAAAGCGGCCAGCCCGGCCAGCAGGGCGCCGACTTGGCTCTTTCGTGTCGTGCTTCTTGTTCTTCTCACTGCGACTCCAGGGAGTGAGCGCCAAGAAACGTGAGTTTCGGGGAAGTGGGAGCGCTCCCATGGAGTCACCTTGCCAGGGGCACGTCAAGACATCGCGCATGCCCCGCCTCGTGACGGATGTTCTGGAGGGGCCTTCGCAAAGGCTCCTCCAGTCCGCGGCATCCGGCCGGACGGCGGCACCGGAGCCGTTGTGCTTCATGAGCCGCCCGGTGCCCATCACTTGTGGGCCCCGGCCACCGAAGGCGGCGCCCGGCAGCAGTGTGGCCTGTTCTGGGGAATCCGGTGGCGGAGACCGTGCGTACCCTGACAACGGGCTGCGGACGAGAGGCCGATGACATGGCGGGACGGTCGTGCACGGAATGCGCCGGGACGATGAAAGCGCTGCGAGAGGAACTGCAGCGGGCCGCGGAGGACCGGTCGCTGGAGGGGCTGGAGGGGATCCCGTTCCCTCCTGTGGAGGGTGAGCATCCCTCGGACGGCCCGGCAGCCGGGGACGACCTGGTGGTCCTCTTCGAACAGCGGGCGGCCATGCACGAACGCGACCTCGGCCCCGACCACCCGGACACCCTGCTCTCCCGCAACAACCTCGCGGGCGCCTGTCTGCAGGCAGGACACCTGAAGCGGGCCGTGCCGTTGTCCGAGCGCAACCTGGCCGACAGCGAGCGCCTCCTGGGCCCCGACCACCCCCACACACTCACCTGCCGCAACAACCTCGCGGGCGCGTACGAGGCGGACGGCGCCCCGGACCGCTCCATTCCGCTCTACGAGCGTGCCCTGGCGGGCCGCGAACGCGTCCTGGGGCCCGCCGAACTGCTCACCCTGGTGTGCCGGGACAATCTGGCGCGCGCCCACGAACTGACGGGCCACCCCACCCGCGCCGTCCCGCTCCATGAACGGACCCTCGCCGACCGCGAGCGCGTCCTGGGCGCCGACCACCCCGACACCCTGCTCTCCCGCAGCAATCTCGCCCACGCCCACCACGAAACGGGAAACGCCGCGCGCAGCGCCGCCTTGTTCGCGCAGGTCCTTGCCGACAGCGAACGGAGCCTCGGTCCCGACCACCCCGCGACACCGCATGTCCGAAAACTGCTGGCCCATGTACAGGGCGGCTGAACCGCCGTTCCGGCCCCGCCGGGGGAAACCGGCACGCGCTGCGTGACCGCTCTCACGCCCCCTGGCGCCGCTTGTCACCACCCCTGCACGGGCACTACTGTCGCGACGCCTTGGTGCTCGGGAAATCGGTGTGATGCCGGTGCGGCCCTCGCCACTGTGATCGGGAAGTCCGGCTCCAGCCCTCAGGGGCGGCCACTGGGTCCTCGGACCCGGGAAGGCGGAGCACGGGTGGTCTTACCCGTAAGCCAGGAGACCGGCCAAGGCGCGTCAACCATCCACGAGGTGCTGGAGAGGGTCTGCTGAGCCATGCACATAGCCGAGGGTTTTCTTCCTCCGGCGCACGCGGTCGCCTGGGGCGTCGCGTCGGCGCCGTTCGTCGTCCACGGAGTCCGGTCGCTCACCCGTGAGGTCAAAGAGCATCCCGAGAGCACGCTGCTCATCGGGGCGTCCGGAGCTTTCACGTTCGTTCTCTCCGCGCTGAAACTGCCGTCGGTGACCGGGAGCTGCTCGCACCCCACCGGCACGGGACTGGGCGCCATCCTGTTCCGGCCACCGGTCATGGCGGTCCTTGGCACCATCACGCTGCTCTTCCAGGCGCTGCTGCTCGCGCACGGCGGACTGACCACGCTGGGCGCCAACGTCTTCTCGATGGCGATCGTCGGGCCCTGGGCCGGCTACGGGGTCTACCGGCTGCTCCGGCGGTTCGGCGTGCCGCTGATGGTCGCGGTGTTCTTCGCCGCGTTCGTCGCCGACCTCTCCACCTACTGCGTCACCAGCGTGCAGCTGGCACTCGCGTTCCCCGACCCGAGCAGCGGATTCGTGGGCGCGCTCGGCAAGTTCGGCTCGATCTTCGCCGTCACCCAGATCCCGCTCGCGGTGAGCGAGGGGCTCCTGACCGTGCTCGTGATGCGGCTGCTGGTGCAGTCGAGCAAGGGCGAACTGACCCGGCTCGGCGTGTTCCTCACCAAGAAGCAGTCCCGGACCGGGACGACCGAGACGACCGAGACGGTGGCCCGATGAGCCGTAACGCGAAGATCAACGCGCTGCTGCTGTTCGTCGTGGCCGCGCTCGCCGTACTGCCGCTGGCCTTCGGCATGGGCGACCACAAGGAGGAGCCGTTCACGGGCGCCGACGCGGAGGCGGAGACCGCGATCACCGAGATCGAGCCCGACTACGAGCCGTGGTTCTCACCTTTGTACGAGCCGCCGTCCGGTGAGATCGAGTCGGCGCTGTTCGCCCTCCAGGCCGCCCTCGGCGCCGGCGTTCTCGCCTACTACTTCGGCGTGCGCCGGGGCCGACGCCAGGGTGAACAGCGTGCCCTGGCACAGCGGGACGGCCAGGCCCCCACGCCCGGCACAACCGGCGGTACCGCCGGCACCGGTGCGTCCGCGGCCGGACGGACCTGAGCCTTCGTGCTGCCGATCGACGCGGCGGCGCACAGCAGCCGCTGGCGCCACCGCCATCCCGTGGACAAGGCCGTGCTCGGGCTCGGCCTGACCGTACTGGCGATCTCGCTCCCGCCCTGGCCGGGCGCCGCCCTGGTCCTGGTGACGGCCCTCGCCGTCCTGCTGGGCCCTGCCGCGGTACCCGGCCGCCGGCTGTGGCGCGCCTACCGGGTGCCGTTGGGTTTCTGCGTGACCGGGGCGCTCCCCCTGCTCCTCCAGGTCGGCGGTCCCGACGGATTCGTGACCCTGGCCGAGGGCGGGCCGACGCGCGCCGGAGAACTGTTGCTGCGTACCTCCGCGGCCTCCCTCGGCGTGCTCCTGTTCGCGTTCACCACTCCCCTGTCCGACCTGCTGCCGCGGCTGGTGAACGCCGGGGTGCCCGCGCCGGTCGTCGACGTCGCCCTGGTGACGTACCGGATGAGCTTCCTGCTCCTCGACTCCGTACGCCGTATCAGGGAGGCGCAGGCCGCCCGGCTCGGACACACCACACGGGCCGCGGCCTGGCGTTCCCTGGCAGGGCTCGGCGCCACCGCTTTCGTCCGGGCCTTCGACCGGGCGACCCGGCTCCAGGCGGGGCTCGCCGGGCGCGGTTACGACGGCACCCTGCGCGTCCTGGTACCGGAGGCCCGGGTCTCCGCACGCTTCACGCTCGCCAGCGTCGCGCTGCTCGCGGCTCTGGCCGCCCTCACCTTCGTACTGGAAAGGCCGCTGCGATGAGCGAGCCCGTGCTGGTCGCCCTGCGGGGCGCGTCCTACGCGTACGAGGACGGCCCGGCCGTGCTCAGCGGCCTCGACTTCGAGGTGCGCGCGGGTCGCGCCCTCGCTCTGCTCGGCCGCAACGGCAGCGGCAAGACCACGCTGATGCGGCTGCTCAGCGGCGGGCTGCGGCCGCGCGGTGGACAGTTGACCGTCGAGGGCGATCCGGTGCGGTACGACCGCAAGGGCCTGACCCTGCTGCGCACGACCGTCCAGCTGGTGGTGCAGGATCCGGACGACCAGTTGTTCGCCGCGTCCGTGGGCCAGGACGTCTCGTTCGGGCCGCTGAACCTCGGCCTGCCCGACGCCGAGGTACGAGCCCGGGTGGACGAGGCACTCGCCGCGCTGGACATCGCCGCCCTGGCCGACCGGCCCACCCATCTGCTCTCCTACGGACAGCGCAAGCGGACCGCGATCGCGGGCGCCGTGGCGATGCGACCGCGTGTCCTGATCCTCGACGAACCGACCGCGGGGCTCGACCCGGACGGCCAGGAACGGCTGCTCGCGACCCTCGACGGGCTGCGCGAGAGCGGCACCACCGTGGTCATGGCGACGCATGACGTGGACCTCGCCCTGCGCTGGGCCGACGACGCGGCGCTCCTCGTCCCGTCCGGAGCGGTGACCGGCCCGGCCGCCGCGATCCTGGCCCGCACGGATCTCCTGGAGCAGGCGGGGCTGCGCCTGCCGTGGGGCATCGCGGTGGCTGAACTCCTGTGTGGACAAGGCCTCTTGACCAGCCCGTCGGCCGGCCCGCGCACCGCGGACGAACTGGCTGCGCTGACCGCCCTGCGCTCCGCTCCCCCGGTACCGGCTGACGGCTGACGGACGCGCCCTGGTCACCTGCGGCGGTCGCAGAACGCCCGAGCGACTGTGCGGCGCGGCTGTGTCGGCCCTGCAGAAGAGACGCTTTCCTGCCCCTTCTACCGCTACTTCGCCAGTGCCGTCATTTATCACGTTTCCATGAAGGAAGAAATAATTTCCACGGATCCAACACGTACGTTTCACATCATGGTTAAGATCCGGTGCCTTACAGGTTTCCGGAGGGGGAAAATTCTCATGCGCAAGCACCCAGTCATAACCGCGGCCGTCACCGCCGCCACCGCCGGCGCGCTGGCCGTCGTCGCCGCCGCGCCGGCCCAGGCAGCCGAGTACCACTCGGCGCTGAAGATCCGCGGCGTGCAGTACGACGCACCCGGCAGCGACTCCAACAGCTGTGCCACCGGGAACACGGACGAGGAGTACCTGACGATCAAGAACTACTCGTCCTCCGCGACCATCAACCTCAAGAACTACCTCGTGAAGGACAGGACCGGCAACAGATTCCTCTTCACCGCGAACCACTACCTCCAGCCCGGCGACTACGTGAAGCTGCGCGGCGGCAACGGAGCCGACTCCGACAGCCGCAACGTCGTCTACCGCGACAACTGCAACTTCATGTGGAACAACCCCGGCGACACGATCTACCTCTACAAGCCCTCCCGCAGCCGCTCCGACGTGCACGCCTACACCAAGAGTGGCTCCGACCCCGACCGCAACGGCTACATCGGCTTCCACAACTGATCCGGCATCAGGCCCCGGCAGCCGTCGCGATGTCCCGGGCCGCGATGTAGCCGAAGGTCATCGCCGGTCCGATGGTCGAACCGGCGCCCGCGTAGCTGTGCCCCATGACCGCCGCGCTGGCGTTCCCGGCGGCGTACAGACGGGGGATGGCGGATCCGTCCGGGCGCAGTACGCGCGCCCGGGCGTCCGTGCGCAGACCGCCCTTGGTGCCGAGGTCGCCCGGGACGATTCTGAAGGCGTAGAAGGGGGCCAGCCACAGCGGCGCCAGACACGAGTTCGGCAGGATCGCGGGGTCCGTGTAGTAGTGGTCGTAGACACTGTCGCCGCGGTGGAAGTCGGTGTCGGTGCCGCTCTGGGCAAGGCCGTTGAAGCGGTTGACGGTGGTCCGCAGGGCGGCCGCCGGCACGCCGATCCCCTGGGCGAGGGCGTCGAGCGTCCAGGCCTTGTGGGCGGCGCCGGAGGTGTACCACGCCTCGGGGAAGGTGAAGGTCGGAGCGACGTCCTTGAAGAGGTAGCGGTTGCGGTAGTTCTGGTCGACGATCAGCCAGGCCGGGATGTGCGGGGCACTCGCGTTCTTGTCGTACATGGTGTGCACGACATCGCTGTAGGGGCCCGCCTCGTTGACGAAGCGCGCTCCGGCGGCGTTGACGAGGAGCCCGCCGGGCAGGGTGCGTTCGGCGAGACAGAAGTACGGCTGGCCGGGCAGCGGGATGGCCGGGCCCCACCAGGCGTCGTCCATCAGGTCGAGCGCGGCGCCGGCCCGTTGACCGGCCCGGATCCCGTCGCCCGTGTTCTCCTTCGCGCCGACCGTCCACTCGGTGCCGATGGGCTGTCGCTGGTACTGCTCGCGCATGGCCGCGTTGTGCTCGAAGCCGCCCGAGCCGACGATCACTCCGTACCTGGCCCTGATCAGACCGGGCGTGCCGTCCTTGGCCACCACGGCTCCCGCGGCGGTTCCGCCCTCCAGGTACAGCTCGGTGAGCGGGGTGTTCAGCCACACGGGCACCTGGGCCGCGAGCAGTCCGGCGCGCAGCCCGGCCGCCAGTGACTGGCCCATGGTGAGGGGCTTCTGGCCGAGGAGCGCCGCTCTGGTACCGCGGGCCAGGCACTCGGTGGCGACGGCGATGCCTTTCGCGCTGACCGCGGAGAGGGCCAGCCACTTGTAGTCGGCGCTGAAGACGACCATGCCGCTGGGGACCGTCAGGTAGGGGGGATTCAGACGGGCGAGTTCGGCGCCGAGGATGTTCCCGTCGAGCTGGGCGGGTTCGATGGAACGACCGCCGGGCAGACCTCCCGGCAGTTCCGGGTAGTAGTCGCTGTAGCCCTCCATGAAGCGGAAACGCAGCGGGCTGTTGGCCATGACGAAGGAGATCATGGCGGGCCCCTGCCCGAGGAAGGCCTGCCTGCGGTCGGCGGAGACATCGGGGCCGACCACGGCCGCCAGATAGGCCGCCGCCTTCGCCGGGGTGTCGGGAACGCCCGCGGCCAGGATCACCGGGTTGTTCGGGATCCAGACCCCGGCTCCCGAGCGCGCGGCCGAACCTCCGAAGGTGGCCGCCTTCTCCACGACGACGCAGCTCAGTCCCCGCTTCGCGGCCGTCAGCGCGGCGGTCATCCCCGCCGCTCCCGACCCGATCACGACGACGTCGTACGTACCGAGCAGGGGCAGGTCGGCGGCTTGCGCCGTACCGGGGAGACCGGACGCGAGCGCGAGCCCGGTTCCGGTCGCCGCACCGAGCACCCGGCGCCTCGACGGGCCGGGCGGGGGCGGGGGGTCTGTGCGTCTGGCGGGGTCCGCGCTTGTGGTCATGGCAGGGCGCTCCAACCGGGCGAAGGAATGGGAGAGCGTACGGTGCCCCCGGAGGCCGATGTGTGTCCGGCGCCCGGTTCTGATGCGGAGTCAGGAATCTGGCGCGAGGGCCTTGGGAAGTCAAGAGTCACGCCGGGGGTGACGCCCGACGATCACGGGAGACGGACCTTGCACAGGGAATTGTCACCCGCCAGGATGGTGACGTGAATTCGGATCACGTCTTCGTGTGTGGAAACCCGGCCCTGGACTTCGCCGCGACGCTCCGCGCCCGCCGCACCCTTCGCTTCGAGACGTTCGTGTCACCGGAGCGGCTGGACGCCTGGTACGTCGAGGCGGGGATCGTCGGGACCGTCTCCCCCAGCGAAGCATCCGACGTCGCGCGGGCGGTCGCCGTCCGGGAGGCCGTCTACGCGCTGGTCACCGCCCGGCGCCTCGGAGAACCCTACGACGACAAGGCGCTCACCACGGTGAACAGCGCGGCGCGCAGGCCTCCCGCGACCCCGCAGCTCACCGCGACGGGTCGGCGAACGGACGCGACACCGGACGAGGCGCTGTCCACCGTGGCGCGGCACGCCGTCGAGGTGCTCAGCGGTCCGGACGTACCGCTGCTCAAGGAGTGCGCCGACCCCGAATGCACCCGCGTCTATGTCGACCGGTCGCGTGGCATGCGACGACAGTGGTGCGGCATGGAGTCCTGTGGGAACAAGCTCAAGGCCGCGGCCTACCGCGCCTGCAAGAAGCAGGCACGGACACCTGTCACCCCCTGACGACTCACCCCCTGACGACCCGGATCACGCGGGTGCAGGTGGTCGCTGTTCGGAGCGAGCGCGGGAGCCGAGATTCTCTTCGGTCCGGCCGCCCGTTGATCGAACCATGATCGGGTCCGGAGGGCATCACGGACCCCCGATCACCAACCGGGCGCCTCGGGCCGCTACTTGAGAGGCCGTCAGCCGCGCAGTGCGATGCTCACGCTTCAGTCGTGACGTACTTTCTGCCGGGCCGCCCGCCGTCGGGCCTCGGCGACGACGGGTGAGGACGACAGGGCGCGAGCCAGCTCCACCAGCAGGTGCGGCTGGGCGACGGACCGCAACCGGCCCACGTCCGACGGGAGTTCCACGTCCGGGCCCGAGGAGATCCGCTCCTTGGCCACCACGAGCATGGCCGCCTCGGCGATGATCTCCGCATGGTCCGGAGCCGCCCGTTCGACCGCCCTGCGCACCTCGTTGTCGAGGTAGCGCGAGCACACCAGGACTCCGTCCAGGATCGTGATCTCCTGGTGGACCAGGCGCATCACGGGGGGATCCCACCAGTGGGTGTCGGCCACCGGTGTCCGCAGGTCCCGCATCTCCAGCCACAGAGGCCTGAGAAGCCGGTAGCGCCGCCAGGCACGGAAGTTGTCCGCGGCGGAGGGGCCGAGGCGCGGCAACGCGAAGCCGGCGGCGACGGTTACGCCCGCGACCGCCACGAGGGGCGGCGACAGGCTCGTGGAGAGGAAGTCCCAGTCGCGACCGCTCCAACGGGCGCCGATGGCCACGTACTTGGTGATCTGGTACGACAGGTCGAACAGCACGCCGACGACGATCAGCGTCAGGCCCTTGCGGGTGAGGTCCCGTACCTTCCGCAGCCAGCTCAGGCACATGCCCGCGAGGGCGGCGGTGGCCACGGTGTGGAACCCCAGATACAACAAGATCATTTCGCGCATGTACGGCGTTCCGGCGTAGTACGTGTCCAGGTCCCGGGTCCGCTCGACCGGCACGTCGGCCAGGGCGAAGAGGGTGACGATCCCGATGATCACCAGCCCGTAGACGCACACCACCAGACGGGTCGCGCGGGCGGCCCGCTCGGGCTCCCCTCCTCTCCAGGCGATCATCAGGACGAGATAACAGGCGCTGAGTGCGGACATCCCCGAATAGACCAGCGGCGCGGCGAAGTTGGCGATGCCGGTGAGTCCGTTGACGAAGCCGATGGTGGGAGGCACGGAAAGGATGCACACCACAGCGCCGATGAGCAGGACCGGCAGGCTCGCGGCCATCAGTGGGTCGTGCCACAGTCCCCTCATGGCCGACAGGTTGAAGACGGCCGTGCCGAGAAGGATCACGCCAGGGATGTAGAGGACGACGTCCATGGTCTCACCGGCCTTCCGCGGCCGTCGGCCGGCGACTTGGGGCCCTGCCGGGGGGCCCGGCGACGAGAGCGGGGCCAGGCTGAAGGGCGGTGCGCAGGTGGTTCATGTGGGGGACTTCTCGCCCTCCTCGACCGGGGCGACAACGGGGCGGTCGCGGGCCGCCGCGACGATCGGGGACGTACGCAGCGCGTCCGACACGCCCAGGGGGGCGGTACGTACCGCGGTGATCTCAAAGTGGTCGGGGCGGACACGGGAGCCGACGGGCAGACCCCGGCGGACGGCCCGGACAGCGGCGGCGACCATCGCCGCGTGACCGATCCGGGCGGCCTCGTCGTCGGTGTGGCCCGCGGCGGACGCCGCGCTCCGCGCGTGCGCGCGGACCTCGGCGTCGAACCACGGCGCCACGAGGCTCAGTCCGTCCTGGATGCCCGCCTCGCGCTGGGTGAGGCGGACCTGGGGCGGTGAGTACCAGGGGATGGGCCCGGCGAGCGGCGTGCGGGGCGAGGCGTATCCGAGTTCGCGCCACAGCGGGCCGAGCTTCCGGCAGGTTCTCGCGGCCCGCCGGTTCCGGACCACCCAGGGGCCCACCAGGGGCAGCAGGAACCCGACGGTGGCACAGGGCGCGGACATCGCGGAGAGGAGAGGCGCCAGGGTCGTACTGAGGGCTCCCCAGTCCTGGCCGGCCCAACACGCCACCACCGCGGCCAGTTTGAGGCCGCTGAAGGCCATGTTCAGCAGCCAGCCGACGACGAGAACCCACAGGCCGGCCCGCAGCCATCCGCTGACCTGGAGCGCCCAGCGCCAGCACAGCACCGTGGTGACGAGCGCGGCGGTCAGGTGGGCGACCAGGTACAGCACGATCATCTCGCGGATGAAAGGGGTCGTCGCGTAGTAGGTGTCGAAGTCGGTGTGCCGGTCCACCGGGGCGTCGCCGAGTGCGAAGAGGACGACCAGCATGATGACGACCAGGGTGTACCCGGCCTGCCAGCGTCGCGAGACGCGCCGCACGTACTCGGGCGGGCCCCCGCGCCAGTGGACGATGAGCAGCAGACAGGCGGCGCTGAAGGCGCTGAGGATGCCGTACACCAGCGGGCTGGAGAAGTTGGCTGTGCCGGTGGCCTCGTTGACGGCGCTGATCGTGGGAGGAGCGGCGAAAAACAAGCAGACTCCGCCGAGAGCGATCACGAGGCAGACCGACCGTACGAGCGGGTCGCGCCAGTCCTTCAGCAGGCCCGGCAGCTTGACGGCCAGGCCGGCCAGCGTGGCGACGGCCGGGACGTAGTAGGTCGAGGAGTCCACGGCTCAGCCCTGTGGCCGGCGCTGTCCCAGCGAGGCACCGATGCGGCCGGCGATCCGGCCTCGGTCCGTGGCCGCGCTGCCGGGTTCACCCTCCAGCCAGACACGGAAGCGAGTGACCGCCAGCAGGCCGAATCTCTCGGCGTCCGCCTCCTCGCGCCGGTCGAACTCGGTACGGGCGGCCACCTTGCGTGCTGGCTCCTGGAGTTCGGGGAGTTCGGCGCCGGTCGAGAGCATCCGGGCCGCCACCGCCTTGCCCACGACGTGGTTGCCGCAGTCTCCCCTGAGCATGTGCCAGACCTCGTGGAAGAAGATCGCCAGCTGGTGCAGGGGCGTCGCCCGCTTGTCCACCACGATGAGGTCGTAGGCGGGGAGGTCGAGCCACAGCCCGCTGGCGGTCTCGTGCGGGAACTCCTCCTTCACGAGCCGGACCTCACGGCCTCTCAGTTCGCTCACGGTCGTGATCAGCGCGGCGAACAGAACGTCCGGGGCCGTCGGCGCGGGCAGACTGAGCGCGTCGACCAGCTGACCGATCAGGTTCCGCATCTCTCTGGCTTTGCCTGCGCGCACCGCTCTCCCCGTGGACCTCAGCACGGGCGCCGTCGCATGGCGTCCGCCGAATTCTCGATACTGACCACCGGCACGGGCTCCAGGTGCCCAACTCGGTAGGTAAATATGTCAAACAAGAGCCGTGTCGGCCACACCGGACGCCAAGAAGTACCCCGCGCCAGGGGATCTGAAAAACCGAACAAGCCCGACATCCGCCGGTCTGGTACTGGCGCATCCGTTGCGTTCACGTGACCCTCCCGTTCGGCGACGGTACGCCCGCCGACCGCCGCGCCCGTCGGTCCGCCCGGTACGGCCACCCACCGTGGACGACATCGCGCCTGCCTACGGGGGTGTTCTCCGGCTCGTCGCGCGTCTTTGCGAGAGCTGTGCGTTGCACGCGTCTGTGCCGTTCACGCTTCTCCGCCCTTCAGGAAGGTCTTGATCCAGTCACTCGTCGACCGGAGCGCTTCCACCCCCGCTCGCGGCACGCACGAGGGGCGGTCGGGCCTGCCTCCGCAGGTCCGGCCGCCCCTCGTGGGATGCGTCAGGCAGTGCTACCTCGACCTGCCCGCGATTCGACGCAGGAGTACGAACCCGGCGATCACCAGCAGCCCTCCCGCCGCGGCCGGCCACAGCTGGGTCCCGGTGTCGGCGAGTCCGCCCGTGGCGGTCTGCGGTTCGGCCACCCCGCCCGCCTCCTCGGGCTCGGGACCGGGCACGGCGCTGTCGGAGTCCGAGCCGCCCGCCGAGCCGGCCGCGTCACTCCCGACCGCCGACGGGGACGTGGCCGCCTTGGGCGCCGCGTTGTCCTTGTCCGCAGCGCCCTTGTCGGCGTTGCCCTTGTCGGCGTCGTCCGCCGGCGTGGTCCTCTGGGTGCTGCTGACGGTGGGCTCCGGCGTGTTCTTGTCGCCGTTGTCCGCCGGGGCGTCGGTCTGGCCCTCGTCGCCCGGCTGGTCGTTCCCGCCCGGCTGCTCGGTCCCCGGCTCGTCGTCGCCCGGCTGCTCGTTCCCGGGCTGCTCGTTCCCCTCCGTCGGGTCCGGCGAAGGCGCCGGCGGGTCGGTCGGCTCCTCGCCGCCACCGCCACCGCCGTTGTTGCCGCCGTTACCCCCGTCGTCCGCGCCGTCGCACTTCCGGCCCTCGTTGATGCAGTCCACCATCTCCCCCATCAGCGCTTCATCGAAGATGTTGATGAAGTCGCCGTGGTCGGTGACCGGCTTGTGGAGCTGCTCGGGGAAGGAGTCGACCGCGAACAGCGGCTTCGTCTTGCCGCCGTCCGCGACGCTGGGCGCGTCGATGTCGTAGACGATGCGCTGCACCAGCTGCGGAACGGCCTTGAAGTCGTTCGCACAGTTGCCGCCGGCGTCGGCGAACGCCATGTGGGTGCGGTGGTTGGCACTGTCGATGTTCTGACCGTCCCAGCAGCTCTGGAACTTGAAGGTGCGGACCACGTCGCTGCCCTGGGGGCAGAGGGGGTACTTGTCCTTGAGCTGCCGGTCCTCGAAGCCGGTGCAGCTCCACGACGCGTTGGCGTTGGCGGGGCCGTTGACGAACGCCTTGGCGTCGCCGGTGATGATACGCAGCAGCTTCGGCATGGCCGTGACCTCGCCGCGCGGGTTGCCCTCGAACGTCAGCGTGACCTGCTTGGGTGTGACGATCTCACCGGCGTTGCCCTCGATGCCACCGCCGGGAGAGGCCGCGTCCTTTTCTTCGGTGCCGTTCTGCAACCGCACCACGGGCCAGTAGTACGAGGACTTGTCGCCCTCGTTCTCGCAGGTCGTCTCGGCGTTGGCCAGGTCCTCGTCGCTCGCGAAGGCGTCGTTGGACTGGTTGCCGATGTAGTCGTGGAAGTGGTGGGCCCCGTTGGTGACACCGGGAGCCGCGATGATGTTGTCGGAGTTGAACAGCCCCTTCTCGTTCACACCACAGCTGGTGGTGAAGGAGCCCTTGGAGGCGTCACCCCCGGCGCTCGGCTTCTGCACGTTCGGCTGGACGGTGGAGATGTCCACGAAGTCCGCTGCCACGGGGCCGTTTCCGGTCTGGCCGCCGTTGCCGCCCTGCTCGTCGCCCTGCCCCTGGTCGCCGCCCGGGTCCTGGCCGTCGGCCTGGTCCTGGTTCTCGGCGTCGTTCGCGTTGTCGCCCTGGCCGTCGCCGTTCTGTTCGCCGTCCTGCCCGTTCTCCGGCTCGTCCTGGTTGCCGGAGGCGCGGAGAATGCAGGGCGCGAAGGCGTCCAGCCCCTGCGGGCGGTCCCCCACGGCGTCGATGGCGGCCACGATGCGCTCGATCGTCGCCGCTCGCTTGTCCTTGAGCGGATTCATGATCGAGTTTTCGGCGAAGCCGCCGTCCTGCTTGATCGCCTCCGCGGAGCTCTGCAGCTGCTGGTAGGCCTCGGCGATCTGCTTGTCCAGGGAGGCGAGTTCCTTGTCGACCTGCGTCTTGGAGCCGTCCGGCACCGCTGCCAGCTCGCTGCCGACATCCGGGCAGTCGATGGTGGCGGCACCGGAGGCAAGGACCTGGTCCGTCTGGCCCGAGGTGCTCTCGGAGGCCGTGGCGTAGACGTTCGCCGCGACCAGCCCACCTCCTCCCAGCATCAGCGCGACCGCCCCGATGGTCGCGCGTCGTGCGCCTGTTGGGCGTCTGCGCGTGTTGCGTCCCACGGATGTACTCCTACGCTTCGGTGCCGACCGGCATGGCGCCCCCGGCTTCATACGGAGATGAAGCTCAGAGTGTTCACACACATCCCAGATTCATAGAAACCTCTCATGAACCAGGCGTTTGCGAGACCCGTGTCCGGGCAATCACGTTTTCCTGCGGTCTGGTTGGGGAAGGGCGATCCGAGGGGCTCTGCGGGGCGCGAGTGACACCGTTTCCGCCGGTTTGCAACGGGCCGGGCCCCGGCAGCGTGCGGGTTTCCCGAGGGCCACGGAGGCGATACGGCGTCACACGGCGCGCCGCACGCCCCCGGATCAGCGGCCGCAGCCCTGTACGCCGATCCGCTCGGCCGTCGCGTGGCCGATGCCCGAGTACGGTTCCGCTGTCCTGCGGCAGTCGCGGTGATCGCACCACTGCACCTCGCGGTCAGCTGCGAAACCTCGACGGGCGAAGAGGTGTCAGTGGTGGTGGCCCTGTCGGCCGAGGGTCTCCACGGGGGGCCGCGCCGGGGCGGGTCCACTGCGGCACAGGGCGGCTGGTCGGGCCCCAAGCTGCGTCTCCGTCCGCGTCCGTGCGCCAGTACCAGCACGAGTCGCGCCCCTCGGGCCGGCCGCCTGGCTTGTCCTCCCACGCCTCGCCGCGGCCGTAGGGCGTCATGTCGAGCAGGCTGAGGGACCCGTTGACCGGCTCGTTGCCACGACCCGTCGTGGAGTAGGTCAGGAAGACGCGGTCGCCGTCGCGCAGGAAGCAGGTGGGCCTTCTCGCGGGCCAGGAGTTCATCACGGGCGGCCTGCCAGGTGGCCGCGTCAACGACGGGTGGGCGGCCCGGCAGCGCGGTGGTGGGATCACTCGGCTCGGTCGTCGTGGTGGAGTCATTCGGCTTGGTCGTCATGGTGTCCTCCGTGGTGTCTCGTGCCGGACAGCGTCGTACGACACTGCTGCGAGGGTCACCGGAACAGACTCCGGACCCGGCCCGAACTCATCGGATCTCGGCCGGCCGGTGCCGGCGCCGGCCTCCCTGGACCGCCGAGCGGTCAACCTGGCGGGAGTCGGACGGCTCCTCAGTGACCGCGGGGGGCGTACATGATGACCGCCATCCCCGCGAGGCAGACCAGCGCGCCGAGGACGTCGAAGCGGTCGGGACGGTAGCCGTCGGCGACCATGCCCCACGCGATCGACCCGGCGACGAAGATCCCGCCGTACGCGGCGAGGATCCGGCCGAAGTTGTCGTCGCTCTGGAAAGTGGCCACCACCCCGTACACGCCCAGGGCGATGACACCGGCGCCGATCCAGACCCAGCCCCTGTGTTCACGGATGCCCTGCCAGACCAGCCACGCGCCTCCGATCTCGAACAGGGCGGCGACAGCGAACAGGGCGATGGAGCGGGCGACGAGCACGACGGGTTCTCTCCGGAACGGGGAAGCGGGCGGGAAGGCGGGGGCGGTCAGGCGGCCGGGCCGAACAGGTCGGGTGAGCAGGGCGACTCCGGCAGCCGCTCGACCGCGTCCTCGCCGTACACCCGGTATCCGCCGGTCGGACGTACGTCCGACCGGCCGGCCGGCAAGAGGCCCGCGCCTTCGTAGAAGCGCAGAGTGGTGGCCGGAACGCCAGAAACGCTCGGCCGGCTGGAAGATCCGCATCGTGCTCACACGCCGACGGTAGCCCTTCGCCCCAGGTCGAAGGCCCAGCCACCACCCGTCGCGCCACAGGCGCCCCTCGCCTCCTGGGCTCCGGCAGTGTAGAAGTGGTCATATGGTCCGACTCTTGGGTCGATCCTGGGCCCGGTCGACCCCCCGCCTCAACGGCCTGCGCGCGCGGCGTCGGCAGGGGGCGCAGGAAGGCGAGCCCCGGCACGGGGCCGCGGGTGCGCGGTCGGCGCTGGGCAGACGCAGCCTCGCGGGCCAGGTTTTCGTCCTGCAGGTGGCGATCGTGCTGCTGCTCGTCGTGGCCGCGGTGGTGGCGCTGGTCCTGCAGGTACGCCACGACAGCACACGGGAGGCGCGGAATCGCTCCCTGGCCGTCGCCGCGGCGTTCGCCAACGCTCCGGGCACCCGCGCGGCGTTGAGCGCCCCCGATCCCACGGCGGTACTCCAGCCGCGCGCCGAGGCGGCCCGCGTGCAGTCCAAGGTGGACTTCGTCGTGGTGATGAACACCGACGGCGTTCGCTACACCCACCCCAAGCCGGACCGGATCGGCAAGAAGTTCGTCGGGACCCTCGGCCCCGCGCTGGCCGGCGAGTCCTTCACCGAGGAGATCACGGGGACCATCGGGCCGCTGGTGCAGGCCGTGGTGCCGGTGAAGGCCGACGACGGCTCGGTCGTGGGCCTGGTGTCGGCGGGCATCACGACCGAGAACGTGGGAGGCGTCGGGGACCGGCAGCTGCCGCTCCTGCTGACCGCCGCGGCCGCCGCGCTCGCGCTCGCCCTGGCGGGGACGGCGCTGGTGAGCAGGCGGCTGCTGCGCCAGACCCACGGCCTGGGACCGTTCGAGATGACCCGGATGTACGAGCACCACGACGCTGTGCTGCACGCCGTGCGGGAGGGAGTGCTCATCGTCGGCGGCGAGGGGCGGCTGCTGCTCGCCAACGACGAGGCCCATCGCCTGCTGGATCTCCCGGAGAACGCCGAGGGGCGCCATGTCCTCGAACTGGGCCTCGACACGGGCACCGCCGGCCTGCTGGCCTCGGGGCGGTTCGTCACGGACGAGGTGCACCTGGTCGGTGACCGGCTGCTGGCCGTCAACCAACGGCCCACGGACCTCAAGGGCGGCCCGGCCGGCAGTGTCGCGACGCTCCGCGACTCGACCGAGCTGCGTGCGCTGTCCGGCAGGGCCGAGGTGGCCCGGGAGCACCTCAAGCTCCTGTACGACGCAGGGGTGGGCATCGGCACGACCCTGGACGTGACCCGTACCGCCGAGGAGCTGGCGGAAGTGGCCGTCCCGCGCTTCGCGGACTTCGCCACGGTGGATCTGGCCGAGGCCGTGCTGAGCGGGGAGGAACCGGACGCGGGTACCTCGCTGCGCCGTACGGCGTTCAGCGGTATCCGGAAGGACTCTCCCCTGTATCAGGTGGGCGAGCGGATCGGATTCATCGCCTCCACACCACAGGCACACAGCCTCGGCACCGGCGAGGCCGTGATCGCGCCCGACCTCAAGGAGGCTCACGGCTGGCTCGCCCAGGACCTCGTGCGTACCGCGCAGGTCGTGGAGTACGGAATCCATTCGCTGATCACGGTCCCGCTGCGGGCGGGGCACCTGGTGATGGGCGTGGCGAACTTCTGGCGCTCGCAGAGGCCCGAGCCGTTCGACGCGGAGGAGCTGGCCCTCGCCGAGGAACTGGTCGCACGGGCCGCGGTCTCCATCGACAACGCCCGCCGCTACACGCGCGAGCACACCATGGCCGTGACCCTGCAGCGCAGTCTGCTGCCCCGCAACCTGCCCGAGCAGAGCGCCCTGGACATCGCCTACCGCTACCTGCCCGCCCAGGCGGGGGTGGGCGGCGACTGGTTCGACGTGCTGCCGCTGTCCGGCGCCCGGGTCGCGCTGGTCGTGGGTGACGTCGTGGGCCACGGACTGCACGCGGCGGCCACGATGGGACGGCTGCGTACCGCGGTCCACAACTTCTCCTCGCTGGACCTGCCGCCCGACGAGCTGCTGAGTCTCCTCGACGAGCTCGTCGGCCGTATCGACCAGGACGAGATGACGGACGACAGCAGCGCCGCCGTCACCGGCGCCACCTGCCTGTACGCCGTCTACGACCCGACCTCCCGGCGGTGCACCGTCGCCCGCGCCGGCCATCCGCCGCCCGCGGTGATCCGCCCGGACGGCGTTGTCGAGTTCCCGGAGGTGCCGGCCGGGCCGCCGCTCGGTCTCGGCGGCCTCCCCTTCGAGACGGCCGAACTCACGCTGGAGGAGGGCAGCAGGCTGGTTCTCTACACGGACGGGCTCGTCGAGGACCGGGAACGGGACATCGACGTCGGCCTCGAACTTCTGCGGACCGCCCTCGCCGGTGCCGAGCGGTCGCCGGAGGCCACCTGCCAGGCCGTTCTCGACGCCCTGCTCCCGCCCCGCCCGAGCGACGACATCGCCCTGATCGTCGCGGGCACCCGTGCGCTCGATCCCGACCGCGTCGCCGAGTGGCAGGTGCCGTCCGACCCGGCAGCCGTCGGCGAGGTGCGCGCCTCGGTCACCCGGCAGCTGACGGAGTGGGGCCTGGAGGACATGGCGTTCACGACGGAGCTGATCCTCAGCGAGCTGGTCACCAACGCGATCCGGTACGGCAACGGCCCCATCCAGGTCCGCATGCTGTTCGACCGCTCTCTGATCTGCGAGGTCTTCGACGGCAGCAGCACCTCACCGCACCTGCGGTACGCGGCGACGACGGACGAGGGCGGACGCGGTCTGTTCCTCGTCGCGCAGCTCACCGAGCGCTGGGGCACCCGCTACACCCTGGGGGGCAAGGTCATCTGGGCCGAACAGCCGCTGCCCTGAACCGAACAGGCCGGATGAACCGAACGGACCGAACCGAACGAACGGAACGAACGGAAACAGCCTCTACGGTTCGCCGTTTCCCTGGAGACGCTCCAGGTCGTCGGGGCGTACCTGGATGACGAGCAGGGCCACCAGGGCCGCCACGACGGCGAAGACGGCGGCGACGATGAACGAGCTCGAAATGCCCGAGGTCAGCACCTGGTCGCTCCACGGCGACGGGAGCGTGCCGGTCCTGCGGAACTCCAGGCGCTGGGCGGGGGTCGCCTCCGCCATGAACCGGCGGACCTGGTCGCCTGCTTCGTTGCGACTGGCCGTGCCGAAGACGGTGACCAGCACGGACAAGCCGAGCGAACCACCCACCTGCTGGGTGGCGTTGAGGATTCCGGAGGCGGCTCCCGCTTCCTGCGGCGCCACGCCCGACACCGCCATCAGTGTCAGCGACACGAAGTTCAGCCCCATGCCGAAGCCGAAGACCAGCATGGGCCCGAGAATGCTGCCCGCGTACGTGCTGTCGACCTCGGTCAGGGTCAGCCAGCCGAGTCCGGCGGCCGACAGGATCGCGCCCACCGTCATGAACGGTTTGGGGCCCCACCTGGGCAGCAACTGCGAGGCGATACCGGCGCCCACCGCGATGATGGCGCTGATCGGCAGGAAGGCGAGGCCCGCCCGCAGTGGGCTGAAGCCGAGGACGTTCTGCACGAAGAGCGTCAGGAAGAAGAACATGCCGAACATCGCCGCGGCCAGGCACAGCATGATCACGTAGACGCCCGCACGGTTGCGGTCCCGGAACATCCACAGGGGGGTGATGGGCTGCTTCGACCTGCGCTCGACGAAGATGAACGCGGCGAGGAACACGACGGCGGCCGCGAAGGCCCCGAGGGTCGGCCCGTCGCTCCAGCCCTCCTCCGAGGCGCGGATGAACCCGTAGACGAGCAGCACCATGCCCGCCGTGGAGGTGAGCGCGCCGAGGATGTCGAAGTGGCCCGGCATGCGTTCGGACTCCCGGATGTAGCGGGGTGTCGCCAGCGCGATCAGCAGGCCGATGGGGATGTTGACATACAGGACCCAGCGCCAGTCGAGCCACTCCACGAGCAGGCCGCCCGCGAGCAACCCGATCGCGCTGCCGCCGGCCGAGACCGCGGCGAACACGCCGAACGCCCTGTTGCGCTCGGGTCCTTCGCGGAACGTCGTGGTGATCAGTGAGAGGGCCGTCGGAGAAGCGATGGCCCCGCCGACGCCCTGCAGCGAGCGAGCCGTGAGCAACTGCCAGGACTCCTGGGAGAGTCCGCCGAGCAGAGAGGCCAGCACGAAGAGCAGAACGCCGAAGACGAAGACCTTGCGGCGGCCGAGGATGTCGCCCAGTCGGCCGCCGAGCAGGAGCAGACCGCCGAAGGTCAGTGTGTAGGCGTTGACCACCCACGACAGGTTCTCGGTCGAGAAACCGAGCGAGCTCTGGATGTGCGGGAGGGCGATGTTCACGATGGTGATGTCGAGGACCACCATCAGCTGGCACGAGGCGATGACGAGGAGTGCGATTCCGCTGCCGCGGCCCCGCTCCGGGGACTTGGCAGTGTCGGAAGGTGTCGCGTGTGCGCCCGTCATGGGATGGCCCTGTGTCCTGGCGACGCCTGCACGCAGGCGGCCGCTCAAACGACATTAGCGCCGTGCTCCCGGCCTCACCAGTCGATCACTCGGCCATGGACGCCACGCCGCTCAGTCCTCGCCCCTGACGATGTTCCCCTCCGGCTCCGCCGAAGTACGGCGTGTGTCCCTGTCGGCTATCGCCGGCAGGCAGATACGTACGCCGCTGTCCCGGCTGCGGCGGGCCAGCGCCCAGCCGGTCTCGGGGCGGCGCATGGTGTCCTGAGTACTTGCGTACGCGGTCACGACTCCTCACATTCCTTCTGCGACCCGTCCCGCACGGGTCCGGGTCTGCGTGATCTTGCTACCTTTTGTCGGTTACCTAACCGGGTCCCCCGCAGCGGCGCCCGAAAACCCGGTCGTTCCGTCTCAGGGGCGCTCCGTGGACCCGTCGTCCGCCGCCGTGTCGTCCGCCACCGGGTCCGGGCCGGGCACGGTACGTCGTTCGAGCGGCCGGGTCGCGGGCCCCTGGAGGATCTGGCCGTCCGGGTCGAACCGGGAGCCGTGGCAGGGGCACTCCCAGGCCCGTTCCGCGCGGTTGAAGGCGACCAGGCAGCCCAGGTGCGTACAGCGGGCCGAGACGGCGTGGAGCTCTCCGTCGTCGTCGCGGTAGGCGGCGCAGCGATGGCCGTCGATACGGACGAGCGCACCCTCGCCCGGGGCGAGATCGTCCGCCGAGCCCGACGTGGGCGGCAGCCGGTCGCCGACGAAGTGCCGGGCGACCTGCGCCTGGTGCTTGAGGAAGGCCGGCGCCTCACGCACAGCCGCGCGCACCCGCCGGGGGTCGTACAGCTCGCTCCACGGCGGACTCTGACCGGTGATCAGGTCCGACAGGAGCCGGCCCGCCATGATGCCGCCGCTCACCCCCCACCCGCCGAACCCGGTCGCGACATAGGTGTGCCGGCTGCCCGCGTGGAACGGGCCGACCAACGGCACGGAGTCGGTGGAGTCGTTGTCCTGTGTGGCCCAGCGGTGCGTGAAGTCGAGCGTTCCGAAGTGTTCCGTGGCCCAGTCGGCGAGCCGCCCGAACCGTTCCTCCACGTCGGCCGCGCCCGGGGTGAAGTGCTCCCCGGTGACGATGAGCAGCCGTTGCCCGTCCGCGTACGGAGCGGTACGCAGCGAGCGGGTGCCGTGCTCCGTGGTGATGTACATGCCGTGCGGAGCCAGGCCGGCCGCGACGGGGGCGGTCAGCACGAGTTCGCGGCGCGGCGAGAGCCGGGTGAACAGCAGCGCACGGTCGAAGATCGGGTAGTGCGTTGCGACCACGACGTCCGTGGCGGTGACTGTCGGCCCCGCCTCGGTGGTGAGTCGGCACGGTTCACCCTCCTTCAGTCCGATCACCCTGGTGTGCTCATGGATCCGGGCGCCGTGCCGGAGCAGGTCGTCGGTGACTGCCAGCAGGTACTTCCGTGGATGGAACTGGGCCTGCTCCCTCACCCGGACGGCGCCCGTGACGGGGAACGGCAGATCTGTTCCGGACCCGGTCACGTACTCGGCGTGCAGTCCGGCCGCACGGGCGGCGTCGGCCTCGGCCTTCAGTTCCCCGACCCGCTCGGGATCCTGGGTGTAGGTGAAGGCGTCCGTGTCCTCCCAGTCGCAGTCGATGTCCAGTTCGTCCACGAGCGCGGCCGCGTGGCGGATCGCCTCGGACTGGGATCGCCCGTACAGCTTCGCGGCCTTGATGCCCCGGGTACGCCGCAGTCGTTCGTAGACGAGGGTGTGCAGGGCGCTCAGTTTGGCGGTGGTGTGCCCCGTGACGCCCGTGGCGATCCGGTCCGCCTCCAGTACGGCCACGCTCCGTCCGGCGCGGGCCAGCTCCAGGGCGGTGCTGAGCCCGGCGATACCCGCTCCGATCACGGCGACATCCACCGTGATGTCGCCGGCCGGGGGCGGGTGAAGGTCTCCCGGGGGTGCCGTTCCGATCCAGTACGACGTCTGATCGCCCGCGTCACCAGTCATGCGGCCCCGGGTTCCCCCTGCTCGCCGGGCGAAGCGCCCGGCGCGTCACGGGACGGGAGTCACTCCTGCGGTCGATGTGTGGCCCCGCCGGTCCCCCGTACGGGTGGAACCACGCATGGACGCGTCCCCCTCCGCACACAGGACGCGGACCCGTCCGCACACGCACGCCACCGCTGTCGGTGCCGCGGACTGCGGGCTGCGGGCTGCGGGCTGCGGGCCACGCCACCGACGTCACTGACCGGCCGGGGGACTCTGCTCGCGGACGGAGGCCGGCTGCAGCCACTGAGGACTCGCGTCGCGCTCGGCGTCGCGCTCGGCGTCGTGCCGGGCCAGCACCGACAGCAGACCCGAGACCGACAGTCCGGCGTCGGCCGGGTGGCGCAGGATCGTCCCCGGCTGGATGCGGTACTCATTGGTGCGCCCCTGCCGGGTGTGGGTGAGATAGCCGCCCTCCTCCAGATCGGAAATGATCTTCTGCACAGCACGCTCGGTCAGCCGACAGCGCGCTGCGATGTCCCGGATGCGGGTGTTCGGGTTCTCGTCGATCGCAGCCAGCACCCGGGCATGATTCGTCAGGAACGTCCAGCCGGAATGTGTCTCAGGTACTCCACCCATGGTCCACAGCATACGACTTGTCATTCACGCAACTCAAAGGGTGAAATAATTTTCATGTATCCCTTGACGTGTGAAGATACAGAGCCGAATCTGGAGGGGACAGTGACGGTGGATGCCCGGGGAGCGGCTGCCATGTCGGAACCAGTGCTTACTTCCCACGTCGTGGGTGGGAACATCACGCTCTGTGCGGCGTCGCCCAGCCCCGCGAGGGGCCACCCGCAGACGCTCTTGAAGGTCGAAACACACTCGGCCGACGGGCGGACGACCGTCACGGCGGTCGGCGAGATCGACATGGACACCTGCCCGGAGCTGCAGCTGTCCCTGAACAAGGCCTTGTCCGAATCGGCCCGCGGCGTCGATCTCGAATTGTCCGGGGTCGACTTCTGCGATTGCTCAGGCCTCAACGCCCTGTTGCTCATCCATCGGCGCGCGGCATCGGAGGGCAAGACGGTCGTCGTCCGGTCGGCGAGCCCCGCCATCGAGCGGCTGCTCACCCTCTCGCAGACGTCGTCGCTGTTCGCGTCCACAGGCGACGCCGACCCTGACACCGCTCTCCGGAATCAGAATCCGCGCCCCGGCGCGGCGCACAGCCCCACGGAGGAAAGTCCGTTGTCCGACACCGCCATCGACGCCGTCGACACCGACGCTGATGCCGATGCCGAGCAGGATCTTCGCCTCGAAGTCGTCCAGTTGAAGCGCGCCATGCAGACACGGCCGGTCATCGACCTGGCCCGCGGAGTGCTGATGGCAACCTTCGGGCTGAGCCCCGAGGACGCATGGAGCGTATTGGTCACGGTCTCTCAGAACGCCAACATCAAGTTGCGCCATCTCGCCGAGGGAACGGTGGCCGCCGTCCGGGGCGAGTCACTGCCCGAACCCGTGCGGCAGCAACTGTCCGCGGCTGTCGCCGAACTCTCCGCACGCCGGCCGGCCGACGCCCGCGCCACCGACGCCCGCGCCACCGACACCGGCGGCGTCGGGCCGGTCCCGCAGGAGGCCCTTCTGGGTCCGGAGGACATGGCCCAGGAGGGCATGCCCCAGGAAGCGGATCCGTGAACTCGTCACCGCCAGGGCAGGCGGCGGCCGGTTCGCGGAGTTCGCCCTGGCGCGCGGCGCCGACGCGGCCCGGCCCGGTGGCGACCGCGTACCGACCGCGCTGACCGCGCTGGATGACCGTCGGGGATTCCGCGTGGGTCGTACGGTCAGGTCGGCCGCTGGTGGACAGCGGTCCGCGGGGGCGCAGCGGTCGTGCCCCGCACCACGAGGGCGGGCGGGCTGAGGAGGACCTGGCCGGGGCGGGCGGGGTCGGCGATCCGGTCGAGCAGGCACTGCGCGGCGCGGCGGCCGACGTCGTGGCCCGCGCTGTCCACGGTGGTGAGCCAGAGGTGGCGCAGCCGGGCGAGATAAGTGTTGTCGTAGCCGACGAGGGAGAGGTCCCGGGGCACCTGGAGACCGAGTTCCCCGGCGGCGGACAGCGCGCCGACGCAGGCGATGTCGTTGAAGGCGAACACGGCGGTGGGCCGTCGGGGGGCGCTGAGCAGCCGGACCGTGGCCCGGTAACCGCCCTCCTCGGTGAGGTCGCCCTGCTCCACGACGGCCGTGCCGGCCAGTCCGTGGTCGCGCATGACGGTTTCGAAGCTGCGCCGGCGCAGCTCGCCGACCATGCCCTGACCGGCGATGTGGGCGATGTGCCGGTGACCGAGCCCGATGAGGTGTTCGGTGGCGAGACGGGCACCGTGCTCGTCGTCGTTGGCGACGATGTCCGCCCGGGGCAGTACCGGCTCACGGGCGCCCGCGACGACGGTCGGCAGCCGCCCGGCCGCCGCCCGCAGCATCTCGGGACCGGTCAGTGTTCCGACCGCGATGAGGCCGTCGACCCGCAGGTCCGTGAACGTGCGGGTGAGGTCCTCACCCAGCCGTCGGTTCAGGTGGCCGTCGGCCAGCAGCATATGCAGGCCGCGGGCATCCAGCAGGGAGTTGAGGCCGTCCAGCAGTTCCACGAACCAGGGGTTGCGCATGTCGTTCAGGAGCACGCCCACCAGCGGGGCGCCTCCCGACCGGGCGTGGTCGAGAGCCTCGGGGTGGGCGCGGCGCTCGCTGAGGCTGCGCGCGGCGGCGTTGGGCCGGTAGCCGAGCTGCTCGACGGCGGCCAGGACGGCCTGCCGCTTCTCGGGGCGCACCCGGTCGGAGCCGCGCAGCACGAGCGAGACCAGGGATTTCGACACTCCGGCCCGTTCGGCGACATCGCGGATCGTCGGCGGTCTCATGAAATGGACCGTTCCACACGTCTCACTCCGAAGTCAAAGGGGTTGACACCTGCTGTGACGGACTTCAATGTGATCCAGAACGACTATGGACCGCTCCAAAGCTGACCCAAAGCTGACCCAAAGCTGACCCAAAGCTGGCCCAACAGCGATCCGAAGCCGCTCAAGAGCCGATCTGGAACCGGGCTGGAACCGATCCGAAGAGGAACAGTTATGGGGAGTACGCTCGGCGTCGCCGTCGTGGGGTTCGGCTGGATGGGGCGGGTGCACACCCAGGCGTACGCACGCGTGCCGCACCACTTCCCGCAGCTGTCCGTACGACCCGAACTGATCGCCGTCGCCGACGAGGTTCCCGGCCGGGCCGAAGAGGCCGCCGCGCAGTACGGGTTCGCCACGGCGGCCCGGGACTGGCGTGAGGTCGCCGCCGATCCCCGGGTCCAGGCCGTGAGCGTCGCCGCCCCGAACTTCCTGCACCGCGAGATCGGTGTCGCCATGGCCGAGGCGGGCAAGCACCTGTGGATCGAGAAGCCGGTCGGCCTCACCGCCCAGGACGCACGGGCCGTCGCGGGCGCCGTCGCCACAGCGGGCGTCCAGGGCGCGGTCGGCTTCAACTACCGCAATGCGCCCGCCGTCGCGGCCGCACGCGAACTCGTGGCCGCCGGGGAGATCGGCACCGTCACGCATGTCCGTATCCGCCTCTTCAGCGATTACGCCGCCCACCCCGAGTCCGCTCTGACCTGGCGGTACGAGCGTGAGCGCGGCGGCAGCGGAGTACTGGGCGACCTCGCCTCGCACGGCGTGGACCTGGCCCGTTTCCTGCTGGGCGAGATCGCGTCGCTGACCGCCGACACGGCCGTCTTCGTCCCGGAGCGGGCCCGGCCCACCGGCGCCACCGCCGGCCACACCCGTTCCGCGGGCGGTGAGTTGGGGCCGGTGGAGAACGAGGACTACGTGTCCTGCCTGCTGCGCTTCGCCTCCGGCGCCCGCGGCGTCCTGGAGGCCTGCCGGGTCTCGGTCGGCGAACAGAACAACTACGGCTTCGAGATCCACGGCACCAAGGGCGCGGTCTCCTGGGATTTCCGTCGTATGGGTGAACTGGGTGTCAGCCGCGGCACGTCGTTCCAGGACCAGCCGGTCAGCACCCTGTACGTCGGCCCGGGGCACGGCGAGTACGCCGCCTTCCAGCCGGGCTCGGCCAACAGCATGGGTTACGACGATCTGAAGGTCATCGAGGCGTACAACTTCCTGCGCTCCATCACCGAGGGCACCCCGTACGGAGCCACTCTGGAGGACGCCGTCCACAGCGCGGCCGCGCTGGACGCCATGGCCCGTTCCGCCGAGCACGGCACTTGGGCAAATGTGACCGAATGATCGTGGCATAACCGCGCGGTACGTGCGGACACGAGCGGATCGCCCACCGGATCATCAGTAGGATTGCCTGCTCATGGACACACGATCGGTGTACGAGATGATCGCAGTCCCGCCTGGGCAGGTCACGCTGTCGGATCGGCGGACGCAGCGCAGTTGGACGGTCGAACTCGCGCCCTACCGGCTCGGGTCCTTCCCGGTCACGCAGGCGCTGTACGCGCGGGTCACGGGGCTGCGACCGAGCAGCGCCGACGGGGACGAACTACCCGTCGAGGGCGTCTCGTGGTGGGACGCGGTCCGGTTCTGCAACGCGCTGTCGCGGCGCGAGGGACTCACCCCCGCCTACTTCATCCCCGCCGAAGGGGAGGGCATCGACTGGGACACGACCGCCGACGGCTACCGGCTGCCCACCGAGGCCGAGTGGGAGCACGGCTGCCGTGCCGGTACACCGGGACCGCGTTACGGACCGCTCGACGAGATCGCCTGGTACCGCGACAACTCCGAGGAGCGCGTCCACGACGTGGGCGGCAAGCGGCCCAATTCCTGGGGCCTGCACGACATGCTGGGCAACGTCTGGGACTGGTGCTGGGACGTCTACGACGCCGAGGTCTACGGCACCTACCGGGTTCTGCGCGGCGGCGGCTGGTTCGACGAGCACTGGAGCTGCCGGGCCTCCGCGCGGCGCCGCAGCCACCCGAGCTACCAGGTCGACGACGTGGGGTTCCGCGTCGCGCGTTCGGTGGAGTGCTGAGCCACCCGCCCGGAAACCCGCCCGGTACGGGTTTCCGGGCCGGCCCTCTTCCCGTCCGCGGGGCCAACTGTCACCTGTTCACCCTTTCGGGCGACAGCGCCGACTGACAGACTTCGGAAGTGCGCGACTACGACTTGCTTGTCATCGGATCCGGCCCCGGCGGCCAGAAGGCCGCCATCGCCGCGGCCAAGCTCGGCCGCCGGGTCGCCGTCGTCGACCGCCCCGACATGGTCGGAGGGGTCTCCATCCACACCGGGACCATCCCCTCCAAGACCCTGCGCGAGGCGGTCCTCTATCTCACCGGTCTCACCCAGCGGGACCTGTACGGCCAGAGCTACCGGCTGAAGGAGGACATCACCATCGGCGACCTGACCGCGCGCACCCAGCACGTGGTCAGCCGCGAGGTCGACGTCATCCGCAATCAGCTCTCCCGCAACCAGGTCTCCCTGTTCGCGGGCACCGGCCGCTTCGTGGACGACCACACCGTCGCCCTGCGCGAAGTGACCGGCAACGAGAAGCTGTTGAGCGCGGACACCATCGTCATCGCGACCGGAACCAGGCCGGCCAGGCCCGCGACCGTCGAGTTCGACGAGCAGACGATCCTCGACTCCGACAACGTTCTCAACCTGGAGAAGGTACCCCGCTCCATGGTCATCGTCGGGGCCGGCGTGATCGGCATGGAGTACGCCTCCATGTTCGCCGCCCTCGGCAGCAAGATCACCGTGGTCGAACAGCGTCCCGGCATGCTCGACTTCTGCGACGTCGAGGTGATCGAGTCGCTCAAGTACCACCTCAGGGACCTGGCCGTCACCTTCCGCTTCGGCGAGACGGTCGCCGCGGTCGAGCGCCACTCCCGGGGCACGCTCACCCTCCTGGAGAGCGGCAAGAAGATCCCGGCGGACACCGTGATGTACTCCGCGGGCCGGCAGGGCCTCACCGACGGCCTGGACCTCGACAAGGCCGGCCTGTCCGCCGACCGGCGCGGCCGGATCAAGGTCGACGAGCACTACCGCACCGAGGTGCCGCACATCTACGCCGTCGGCGACGTCATCGGCTTCCCGGCGCTGGCGGCGACCTCGATGGAACAGGGGCGTACGGCCGCGTACCACGCGTGCGGCGAGCCGGTGAACCGGATGCACGACCTTCAGCCGATCGGCATCTACACCATCCCGGAGATCAGTTTCATCGGGAAGACCGAGGATCAGCTCACCGAGGACCGCGTGCCGTTCGAGGTCGGCGTCTCCCGCTACCGCGAACTGGCCCGGGGCCAGATCATCGGCGACTCGCACGGCATGCTCAAGCTGCTCGTCTCCCCCGACGACCGCAAACTGCTCGGCGTGCACTGCTTCGGTACGGGCGCCACCGAGCTGATCCACATCGGGCAGTCGGTGATGGGCTGCGGCGGCACGGTCGACTATCTGGTCGACGCCGTCTTCAACTACCCGACGCTCGCGGAGTCCTACAAGGTCGCCGCGCTCGACGCCACCAACAAGATCCGCCAGATCGACCGGCTCAGAGACTGACCTCGGCCTAGGGCGTGTTTCGAAAGTAGCGTCGTCCGCCCGGAGGGCGGGCCCGGCGGCGTCAGGTGCGTGCTCTCGGCGTGCCGGGCGTAGACCCTCGTACTGGATGTACTTGGGTCTGCGTCCGGTGCGCCGAGAGTGCGTGCATGACGCCGCCGGGCAGACGGGACTTTCGAAACACGCCCAAGGGCTGCCGGCGCCGGTGAGAGCCCTGTTCTCACCGGCGCCCCGCGTTTTGCAGCGGGCCCGCGTCGGCGGCAGCGGCACAGAGGCATAAGCTCGTCGGGTGGCAAAGTACTTCGACGTTCATCCCGACAATCCTCAAGCGCGGACCATCACCCAGGTCGCCGACTCCATCCGTGCGGGTGCGCTCGTGGTGTATCCCACGGACTCCTGTTTCGCGCTGGGATGCCAGCTGGGCAGTCGTGACGGCATCGACCGGATCCGCTCCATCCGCCGGCTCGACGACCGTCACCACTTCACGCTCGTATGCCAGAACTTCGCGCAGCTCGGCCAGTTCGTGCAGATCGACAACGACGTGTTCCGTGCCATCAAGGCGTCCACGCCCGGCAGTTACACCTTCATCCTTCCCGCGACCCGGGAAGTCCCGCGCAAGCTGCTCCATCCGAAGAAGAAGACGGTCGGAGTCCGCATCCCCGACCACACGGTCGCCCAGGCACTGCTCACCGAGCTGGGCGAGCCGCTCCTGTCCAGCACGCTCCTCCTGCCCGACGAGGACGAGCCGATGACCCAGGGCTGGGAGATCAAGGAGCGGCTCGACCACTCCGTCGACGCGGTGGTCGACTCCGGAGACTGCGGCACCGAGCCGACGACGGTCATCGACTTCTCCAGCGGTGAGGCGGAGATCGTCCGCAAGGGAGCCGGCGACACCTCACGATTCGAGTGACCCGTCACCCGCGACGCACCGCCGCCGCCCGGCCGTTCCCGGACCGGCGCGGCGGCGGTGCGCGGCGAGGCGCCGCGTGACGCCGGTGGAGGCCGTCGCCGTGTTCGCCGCGGGGGTGGGCGCGGGCGCCGTCAACACCGTCGTCGGCTCCGGGACCCTGATCACCTTTCCCGTGCTGCTCGCCACCGGTCTGTCGCCCGTCACCGCCACGGTCTCCAACGCGCTCGGCCTGGTTCCCGGCGCCGTCAGCGGAGCCCTCGGCTACCGGGCGGAGCTCCGCGGTCAGCGGCGGCGCATCCTCAAACTGAGCGTCGGCGCCCTGCTGGGCGGCTTCACGGGCGCCGTGCTCCTGCTGGCCCTCCCCGCGACGGCGTTCGAGAAGATCGTGCCGGTCGTGGTGGGCCTGGCTCTCGTCCTGGTCGCGTTCCAGCCGCTGATCACCAAGCGCATGCGCCGCCGCCGCACACCGGCAACCACCGCCGAATCCGCCGATGCTCCCGCCGGTGGTTCCGCCCGTGATCCCGTCGGCGCCCTCGATCACGCCCCTGCCCCCGCCCGTAGCGACGGGGGCCCGCTGTTGTTCATCGGCCTCACCCTCGCCAGCGTCTACGGCGGCTACTTCGCGGCGGCGCAGGGAATCATCTACATGTCGCTGATGGGGGTGCTCCTGGACGAGACGATGCAACGCCTCACCGCCGTCAAGAACGTTCTCGTCGCCGTCGTCAACACCGTCGCCGCGACCTTCTTCCTCTTCGTCGCGGACTTCGACTGGACGGCCGTCGCACTGATCGCCGTCGGTTCCGCGCTGGGCGGGCAGCTCGGAGCCTCGGTCGGCCGCCGCTTCAGCCCCGCGGTCCTGCGCACCCTCATCGTGACGATCGGGACTCTCGCCCTCGTCCAGCTGCTGCTCCGCTGAACGGCCCTTCCAACGCCGCCCACTGCAACAGCATGATGGTCTTCGCGTCGGCGATCTCGCCGGTGCGGATCATGCCAAGGGCCTGGCGGAAGGGCAGTTCGACGGTCTCGATGTCCTCGCCCTCCTCGTCCAGTCCGCCGCCCTCGTGGGTGCGGGTGGCCGGTCCGTAGGAGGCGGCGTAGAAGGTCACGCGCTCGGTGACCGAGCCCGGGCTCATGTAGACGTCGAAGACCCGCTGGACCTCGCCGACCGTGTGCCCGGTCTCCTCGACGGCCTCGCGGCGTACAGCGGCCTCGGGGTGTTCGTCGTCCTCGTCCAGCAGGCCGCCCGGTGTCTCGACGAGCATGCCGTCGGGGTGTCCGTTGACGTACACGGGATAGCGGAACTGCCGGGTCAGCAACACGGTTTCGCGTTCGGTGTCGTACAGCAGGATCGTGGCGCCGTTGCCGCGGTCGTGCGTCTCGCGCTCCTGGGTGGACCAGGTGCCGTCGGCGAGCTGGAGGTCGAAGGTCGTGGTGCGCTCCACGTACCAGTGGCAGGACAGCAGTGTCACGTCCCGCACCTTGACCCGGGGGTTCCCCGTCAGGTCCAGGCCGACCCGGTCGAGTCCGGTACGGCCCCTGCGGTCGGGGGTGTCGATGCCGACGCCCGCGGTCATCGTGCGCCGGCCGGGGAGAAGGTGCCGGTGGTGGCGGAGTCGGTGCTGGTGCGGGTGCGGGTGCTGGTGCGAGTGCGGGTGGAACAAGTGGTCATGCCCTGCTTCTACCATCCTGGTCCCGCCCGTGTCAGGCCGGTTGTTGATCGGCGGAGGCACCCGTGGCCGGCCGGACCACGTCGGACAGCGCGCCGTAAATGAGTGCTTGACCAACTGACCGGAAGGCACGAAGGGCCATCAGGTCAACCGTCCCGGACCCTTGACTCTCCTGGCGGCAGTCGGGATTCTCGTCCCAGCGTTTGCACGAGTCATGACAAGTATCGTCCGCCGACCGAAGACCTGGGTGATGACCATGACCCGACTGCCTCTCCATCGGCGCAGGCCCCTCACGGTCCTGTCGCTGCTGCTCGTCATGATGGCCATGGCGCTCGGTCCCACGCCCAGTTCCGCGGCCGGCCCGGAGTGGTGGAACCCGACCGCCCGGCCCGCACCGGACTCCCGGATCAACGTCACCGGGGAGCCCTTCAAGGGCACGAACTCTCAGGGAGAGGTGCGCGGGTTCGTCGACGCGCACAACCACATCATGGCCAACGAGGCCTTCGGCGGCCGCCTCATCTGCGGCAAGGCCTTCTCCGAGGCGGGGGTCGCCGACGCGCTCAAGGACTGTCCCGAGCACTACCCGGACGGCTCCCTGGCGATCTTCGACTTCATCACCAACGGCGGTGACGGCAAGCACGATCCCGATGGCTGGCCCACGTTCAAGGACTGGCCCGCCCACGACTCGCTGACGCATCAGCAGAACTACTACGCGTGGGTCGAACGGGCCTGGCGCGGCGGCCAGCGCGTACTCGTCAACGACCTGGTCACCAACGGCGTGATCTGCTCCGTCTACCCCTTCAAGGACCGCAGCTGCGACGAGATGACCTCGATCCGGCTGCAGGCGAAGCTGACGTACGACATGCAGGACTACATCGACGCGATGTACGGCGGTCCCGGCAAGGGCTGGTTCAGGATCGTCACCGACAGCGCACAGGCCCGGCAGGTCGCCGAGCAGGGCAAACTCGCCGTAGTCCTGGGCGTCGAGACGTCCGAGCCGTTCGGCTGCAAACAGGTCCTGGACATCGCGCAGTGCGACAAGGCCGACATCGACGCCGGACTGGACGAGTTGTACGACCTCGGCGTGCGCAGCATGTTCCTGTGCCACAAGTTCGACAACGCCCTGTGCGGAGTCCGTTTCGATGAGGGCGGCCTCGGTACGGCGATCAACGTCGGCCAGTTCCTGTCGACGGGCACCTTCTGGCAGACGGAGAAGTGCACGGGCCCGCAGCACGACAACCCCATCGGGGGTGCCGCGGCGCCGGGCGCGGAGAAGGAACTGCCGGCGGGCGTCGACGTCCCGTCGTACGACGAGGACGCGCAGTGCAACAAACGCGGGCTCACCGGTCTCGGCGAGTACGCCGTCCGCGGGCTGATGAAGCGCAAGATGATGCTTGAGATCGACCACATGAGCGTCAAGGCCACCGGTCGGGCCCTCGATCTCTTCGAGGCGGAGTCCTACCCCGGGGTGGTGTCCTCGCACAGCTGGATGGACCTGAACTGGACCGAGCGGGTCTATCGTCTCGGCGGCTTCATCGCCCAGTACATGCACGGCTCCGAGCAGTTCGGCGCGGAGGCCGCGCGGACGAAGGCCCTGCGCGACCAGTACGACGTGGGTTACGGCTACGGCACCGACATGAACGGCGTCGGCGGCTGGCCCGCCCCGCGCGGCGCGGACTCCTCGAACCCCGTGCGGTACCCGTTCCGCAGCACCGACGGCACCTCCGTGATCGACCGGCAGACCACCGGGCAACGCACCTGGGACATCAACACCGACGGCGCCGCCCACTACGGTCTCGTACCGGACTGGATCGAGGACATCCGGGTGGTCGCGGGGCAGGAGGTCGTGGACGACCTGTTCCGCGGCGCCGAGTCCTACCTGGACACCTGGGGTGCGTCCGAGGGGCACAGGGCCGGGGTGAACCTCGCCAAGGGCGCGTCCGCGTCGGCGAGTTCGTCGGAGTCGAACCCCTTCACGAGCTACGCGCCCGGCCGCGCCGTGGACGGCGACACGGACACGCGCTGGGCCAGCGACTGGAGCGACGACCAGTGGCTGCGGATCGACCTCGGCTCCACCAGCACGGTCAAGCGCGTCACCCTCGGCTGGGAGCGCGCCTACGCGAAGTCGTACCGCGTGGAGGTCTCCACCAACGGCACGGACTGGCAGTCCGTCTGGTCCACCACCACCGGGGACGGCGGTCTGGACACGGCCCGCTTCTCCGGCGTACCCGCCCGCTATGTACGCGTCCACGGGCTGGATCGCGGCACCGACTGGGGATACTCCCTGTACGAGGTGGGCGTCCACAGCACCTGACACGCGCCAGGACCAGCCCGGCAACGACACGCCCGCCGGACGGAAGGGGCCCCATGGCACGGATGCCGTCGGCCGAGCGGCGCCGTCAGCTCACCGAAGCGGCCATTCGCGCGATGACCCGGGACGGCGTCTCCAGGACGACGACCCGGTCCATCGCGGCCGAGGCGGGCGTGTCACTGAGCGTCTTCCACTACTGCTTCGACTCCAAGCAGGCCCTGATCGCGTCCGTCATCGAGACGATCACGAGTCACTCCGCCACGGTGGTGCGTGAGGCGATCCGGCCGAAGGCCACCCTGCGGGAGACCGTCGCGGCCGGTTTCCAGGCGTACTGGAACCATGTGTCCGCCCACCCGGGCGAGCACATGCTCACCTATGAGCTGACGCAGTACGCCCTGCGCCGGCCGGGTTTCGAGCACCTGGCCCGACGGCAGTACGAGCTGTACTCCGAAACCTACGCCGAGCTCGTCGAGCAGCTCAGCCGCGACATGGACTTCGCGCTGCGCGTACCCGTCCCGGTACTGGCCCGCTATCTGGCCGCCATGACCGACGGACTGACCCTCAATTTCCTCGTTCTCGGCGACGACTCGGCGTGGGCGGACATCCTCGCCACGATCACGGACCACGTCGCCGGCCTCGTCCGCGACACGGACGAGGTCCCGCACGGTCCGTAGCGCCCCGGTGGCCGGGTCTACGGGCGACGGCGAGGCTTGCCGCCCTTGGCTCCCTTGGCTCCCTTGGAGGTGCCGGAGCCCGTCCGGGGGCTCTTGCCGGTGGTCTTGCCTGTGCTCTTGCCGGTGCTCTTGCCCGCGGCAGGCTTCCGCCGGGCGGTGCCCTTGTCGGAGCCTGCCGCCTTCGGCTGGGCGGGAGGCTGCGAGCGGCCCCGGGAGCTGTTGGCGGTGCGGCCCCGGACGATCCCGATGAAGTCCTCCACCAGGTCCGTGGTCCTGTCCTGCGGCCACGACAGGGCGATACGCGACTCGGGGGCGTCCGTGACCGGCCGGTACGTGAGGTCCTTGCGGTGGTGGAGGCGGGCGACCGACTGCGGAACGACGAGGAGTCCCACCCCCGCCGCCACCAGTTCGACCGCGTCGGCCGTCGTGGCGGGGCGCTCGATCGCGGGGCGGCCCGGCAGCCGCTCCCAGTCGAGGGTGTCGTCGAGGGGATGCAGCACGACGTCGTCCGCCAGGTCCTCGGCGGTCACCTCGTCCACCGCGGCCACCACGTGGTCCTTCGGGACGACGACCACGCTCGTCTCGGCGTAGAGAGGGATCGCGCTGAGATCCGTACCGTCGACCGGCAGCCGGACGAGGCCCGCGTCGGCGCCACGGCCCCGCAGTACGTCGAAGGCTTCGGCGGCGGACACCGCGAGGAGAGTCAGGGGGACGTCGGGCAGCCGCTCGTGCCAGATCCGCACCCACTTGCTGGGCGTCGCTCCCGGGACATACGCGAGCCGGAACGAAGGGGATTCTTCCGAGCCTGTCACCTGGCCAGGTTACCCGTCGTGGTCGGCGCTGGTTCACATGCTCGATACCCTGGGCATCATGACGTCGCACCAGAACACCCAGACGATGAAGCCCGCGACCGCGGCGAAGAAGCTGGGTGTGTACCTCGAAGCCACACCCGCCGAGTTCCAGGAAGGTGTCGTCTCGCGTTCCGAGCTCACCGCCCTCCAGGCCGATCCGCCCGAGTGGCTGCAGGAGCTGCGGCGCAGCGGCCCCCACCCCCGGCCGGTGGTCGCGGCGAAGCTCGGCGTCTCCATCTCGGGACTCGCGCGCGGCGGAGTGACCGATGCCCTCACCACGGAGCAGATCGAGGCGTTGAAGAACGACTCGCCGGAGTGGCTCCGGAAGGAGCGCGCGACCCAGGCCGAGGTCCGGAAGGAAACGGCCCGTATCAAGGACAAGGACAAGGACGAGGACCTGGACAAGAAGGCCGAGCGCTAGCCGGCGGCATACTCGACGCATGATAATCGAACGCGCGTACGCACATGTGGCTTCGTACGACGAAGAGGCGTGGCCCTGGTCCGTGCCCTGCGTGCGCGGGCTGCTGGCGGACGGAATACGGTTCACCGCGCCCGTGACCTTCGTCGTGGGTGAGAACGGCTCGGGCAAGTCGACGCTGGTCGAGGCACTGGCCGAGGGCTTCGGGCTCGATTCCTACGGCGGCTCCCACGACTGGCGGTACGCGAGTTCCCGGCCCAAGTCGGTGCTGGGCGAGCGGATCCGCTTCGACGCCGCGGCGCGCGGGCGCCGGATGCTCGGCAGCTGGTCGGCCCGCAAGGGGTTCTTCCTACGGGCCGAGACAGCCATGGACGCACTGGACCGGGAAGGCTTCGCGCCGAACTCGGTCAGTCACGGCGAGGGGTTCCTCGCGGCGTTCCGTGGGAAGTTCCACCAGCCCGGACTGTACGTACTCGACGAGCCGGAGGCCGCGCTCTCGTTCGGTTCGTGCCTCGAACTGCTCGGCCACCTCGACCAACTGGTGAAGCAAGGTGGGCAGGTCGTCTGCGCCACGCACTCCCCCCTGCTGACCGCGCTGCCGGGAGCGGACATCATCGAGGTCGGTGACCACGGCATGCGGCGGGTGGCCTGGCAGGAGCTGGCGCTGGTCGACCACTGGCGCCGCTACCTCGCCGAACCGCAGGCCTATCTCCGGCACATCCTCGACTGACACCACCCTCGCGAAGGCTCACGCTCACCCACAAGTGGCCAAAAACCGCCCAGTGGACCCCTGTTGACCTGCCCGTACACGGGCGTTCGGCCGCGCTGTTCGACTAGGTTGGCGGACGATGACCGAACACGTTCTCCAGGAGGCGCTCCCTTGACGGACCAGGAACCCCAGCTCGCCGCCGCTGCCGACATCCGGGCCCGGATCGACACGGACAAGCCGCACTCCGCGCGTTTCTGGAACTACTTCGTGGGCGGCAAGGACCACTACGAGGTGGACCGCGAGATCGGCGACCACATCAAGGAGATCTTCCCCGGCCTGGCCGACGTGGCGCGCACGAGCCGTCACTTCCTCGGGCGCGCGGTCCGGTATCTCGCCGAAGAGCAGGGCATCCGGCAGTTTCTCGACATCGGCACCGGGCTGCCGACCGCGGACAACACCCACGAGGTGGCCCAGCGCGTGGCCCCGGACGCACGGATCGTGTACGTCGACAACGACCCGCTGGTGCTCGCCCACGCGCGCGCACTGCTCACCAGCACGCCCGAGGGCCGGACGGCGTACATCGACGCCGACCTGTACGACCCCGAGGCCATCCTCGACGCGGCGGCGGACACGCTGGACCTGTCCCGGCCCGTCGCCCTGATGATCCTCAACACGCTCGGCCATGTCGCCGATCACGACCAGGCCCGGAAGCTGGTCGCCCGTCTCATGTCCGGCCTGCCGTCGGGGAGTTACCTGGTGATCAGCGACAGCACGGCCACCAGCGAGGGCATGATCGCCGCCTCGGAGGCGTACAACTCCAGCGGAGCCGTCCCCTACCACGTGCGCGGTGTCGAGGAGATCGCCGGCTTCTTCGAAGGGTTGGATCTGGTCGAACCCGGCGTCGCCCAGGTCACCCAGTGGCGTCCGGACTCCCCCGCCTCCGTGGTGGACGCCTACGGCGGAGTGGGCCGTAAGCCATAGCCCCGGCCCTCTCCAGGTCACGTCCGCACAGCGTTCACAGACTCGGCACGGATACCGACTCGTCGGAAGGGCTTGTGCGGGTACCCGTGTCCCATGACCGATGTGGTGGACTCCGACGAACTCCTGCGCCGTATCCAGCGGGCCCGCTCCTGGGCCGGTCAGGAGGAGCGGACGTGGAAGGCGCGGAGCGAAGAGCTCAAGATCGGCGATCCGGACGGCTCACGCGACGCCGAGCTGCGCGGACACACCTATGAGGCCGTGCGCAGGGCACTGGACGAGATAGTGACCCCGGGCGTCCACGACGTGGACGCCTGAACCACGACGGCTGAACCCCGCAGCCTGCACCCCGACGGCTGAATCCGAACCCTCTGACCGGCCTGTGCATGACCCGTTCGGCACATGGAACTCGTCAGGGCATGAGCACCACGCAGGTCCCGTACACCGAACCCGTCACCTCGGTCTTCACCTGGCAGGTACGCCCCGGCCGTGAAGCCGAATTCGAGGAGTGGACCCAAGGCGTCGCCGACTGCGTCACCCGGTTCCCGGGCAGCGAGGGGGTGTCCTGGCTGCGACCGGAGCCCGGGCTCCGGTTCCACGCGGTGCTCCGCTTCTCCGATCCGCAGCGGCTCACCGACTGGCTGACCTCGCCGGAGCGGGCGGAGTGGCACGCGCGTATCGAGGGCATCGCCACCGAGGTCCGTGCCGAACGCCAGTCGACCACCGGCATGGAAAGCTGGTTCCGCCTCCCCGGCACCGCGGTCAAGCCCCCGCCACGCTGGAAGATGGTCGTGGTGACCTTTCTGGGCGCCTATCCGATGGCCTTCCTCATCCAGTGGCTGATGGCACCCCAGATGGCCGCGTGGCCTCTGCCGCTGCGCGCCGCTGTCTTCCCGATGGTGCTGGTGCCCATGCTCACGTATGTGATCATGCCGGGGCTCAGTCGTCTGCTGCGCCTGTGGCTGTACGGCAGCCCCAACGGCTGACACCCGGGCGGGTCCGGCTCCGGCCCACGTTCACACGGGTGCCTCATCCCGTTGGCGGTGTCCGGCGCGGGCGCTTAGAAAGGGTCGAACAGCAACTCTCGGGCCGCGCGTCCGGGCCACGACAGCGACTGCACCCTTCGTAGGGAGCCGAGTATGACAACCCGTTCGCCTTTCGACTCCGATCGACCTGGCATATCTCCCGAGAACGTGGTCGACGCGCCCATGCCGCCACCACCCGTCTCCGCCCCCTGGCACACGCCGCCGGACGAGGCGCCGGAGAGGGCACCGCGCAGGGCTGAACACCGGTACGCCGCCCCGGCCGACGAGACCGACCACCGGTACGCCGACCGCGCCGAGAGGGCCGAGAGGGCCGAGAGGGCCGAGAGGGCCGACCACCGCTACACCGGTCCGGCCGAGAGGGGCGAACGGGGCAAGAGGGGCGAACGGGGCGAGCACCGCTACGCGGGCCCGGCCGACGAAGTCGATCGCCGGTACGCCGAGCCGGCCGACGAGCCGGCCGACGAGCCGGACCCCACGTACCCCGACCCGCCCGAAGAGGCCGACCAGCGGTACCCGGCCACGGTCGACGCGGTGGACGAGTCGCACTCCGGCCCGGCCGAAGAGGCCGACCCCGCGTACCTCAACCCGGTCGACGGACTGGTGCACGCCGCCGTGGCCGACCGGTCCTTGGAGGAGGTGATCCAGCTCATCGAGCTGCTGGAGCAGTCACCTGAGTACGCGAGGGCCACGGTCGACGCACTGCGGGCGGTCGGCACGGACCGGTCCGTGGAGGACGTGAGCCGGCTGGTGGCCCTGTTGACCCGGCCGCCGAGGAACGCCGACAGCGCCGACGAGGCGATCCGCGCGGCAGCCGAGGCCCGGCCCGTGGAGGACGTCACCAGGCTGATGGCACTGCTGCACCAGCCCACGCTGGAACCTCACTGCGGGGAGGCCGCGGTGCGGGCGGCCGCCGCCAGCCGGCCGGTCGAGGAACTCGTGGAACTGATCGGCCGTATGGCCCAGAAACGGGGCGTACGCGAGGACCGGAAGCCGTCGAAGTCATCGACACTGGCAGGGGCGAATCCGGCCGACGCCGAAGCTCGCACGGCCTCCTCCAAGCATGGATCCCCCTACGAGGACCGGCTCATCGCCGAGGGCGGCACGGTCGCCATCGGCCGGACGGCCCGGGCACGCCGTGGCCGGACGGCGAAGCACGGTGACTCTCCTGCCTGGCCGCTGTGGGCCGCGGCCCTGATGCTCGTGGTGTGCGCTCTGGTGCACTTCCCGCCGCACCGGGACGGCGCCTCCGTCAACGCGTTCGGGTTCATCGCCGTCGCCTGCGGTCTGTGCGGCCTGGCGGGTCTGGCACTGTTCCGCCGGAGCACGCTGCCGGTGCTCGCCCTGGGGATCGTGGTTCCGGCGGCACTCGCCGTCGCCCAGCTCCTGGAAGGCCGCATCCAGTCGCCCGGTCTGTCCCGGGCCCTGGATCTGACCCTCGCGCCGCCGTGGCTCGCCGGTCTCACGGCCGTACTCGCCGCGCTGGCGGCCCTGACGGCACTGGTCACGCTCCTGGCCTCGGCAAAGCCCCGTACGCGACCCGACGTACGGCCGCTGGCCGGCTCGAACCGGGCGGCGGACTGACCCGCCACGACGGTCCGGAGCCCGGCCTCTGCCCGGGCGGCCGGACGCGGAAGCCCGGTTGGGGCACAGGAGAAGACGGCGGCTGTCCAACGCCCACCGGCGTTGGACAGCCGCCGTCTTGTTCGGTGCTGCGGGGCCCGGCCACGCGTGGCGCCGACACTCCGGGGCGCCGGGCGCACAGGATTTCGTTGGCCTGTGCGGGAACTGCCTGTGCAGGAACTGCCTGTGCGGGAACTGCTCGACTGCCGCGAGGCACGTACGTGCCTCCGCTGAGGCGGCGCAGAGGCGTCACACGGATACTGACCTCCGGCTGCTGAGTGGTGTCCATGGGTCCACAGTGCGCCAGAGGTGCCGGAGCAACCAGATCTCTCCTGTGGGCAGGACCACGGCTCCTGGTATCCGGACCACCACCCAACCGGCGGCGGGGAGTCCCTTCAGCTCAGCGTCTCAGCGCGGCCGCGTCACCCATGACCACCACCGGACGGCGGTCGGGGCGCACGGCTCGCAGCAGGGCCTTCATGTGGTTCTCGCGCAGCGTGACACAGCCCTGGGTGGGACCGCCGTGGTCGACGTGGAGCCAGATGCCGCCGCCGCGGCCCACTCCGAGAGGCCGCGTCCAGTCCAGTGGCGTGGTGCCGGGCTCGCGGTTGTAGTTGATGGCGAGGACGTAGTCGAACGAGCCGGCCAGGGGCTCGCCCCCGGAACCCGTCCCGTCGATGGCGAATCCACCGGAGTGGTCGTACGGGAGCCGGGTGCCGGGATCGGGGAGCAGGCCGCCCGCGTCCGTGAGCGCGTACACGCCGACGGGTGAGCGGAGATCGCCGGCCCGGTGGCGGTCGGTCCAGCCCTTGAGTGCGTTGTGCGCGGGCCAACCCGGTCCGCCGTGCCAGCCGGACGCCGTGCGCTCGTGCAACACCGCGGTGGACAGGGGGGAGTTCCGCCCGCGGCCCGTGACCACGAGCACCTGACTCGTCTTCGGCGGGATCTCGGCCCACGTCCCGGAGCCCAGGCCCGGCAGTTGTCGTGGCGCCACGTCCAGGGAGATCCGGGGGGCGGGAGCCGGCCTGGCCGCGCCCGCCCTCGTCGTGTTCGCGCCCGGTTCGCGGTCCGTCGTCGACGCCGCTCCGGCGCCGCAGCCGACAAGGAGAAGTGAGGCCGCCAGGACGGCGGCGGGACGGCGTACGGCGCCGCGTGTGCTCGTGATCATGCGTCGACCCTGACCGACACACAGGCGGAACTCGTCAGGCCGACACGATTCATCTTCTTCGAAACATTCGCGTCGCAGGACGATTGTTCTGCGGAATCTAGGCACGAAATCGCCATCGGGCAAGGGCACTGGTGAGACACACGAGGTGAGCCGACCATCTTGAGCCATCCCAAATCCGTTGCGGCACAGCCCGTTGACGCCCTATTGAGCCAGCCGTAGGGTCTGCGCAGCCATTCGGAAACATGCTCGAAACTTTCGACCTACAGAAGGGGACGACATGGTCGCCCGCACTTTCACGGACCACACAACCACCCCACCGCCCCGCCGGTCCCGCGCCCGAAGAGCCCTGGTGCTCGGCATGGCGAGCCTGCTCGCCACGGCCGGCGTCACCGCTCTCGCGGGAACGGCCGTGGCGGCGAGCACCCTCGGCGGCGCGGCGGCGGAGAAGGGCCGCTACTTCGGCGCCGCGGTCGCGGCCAACCATCTGGGCGAAGCCGCGTACGCCTCGACGCTCGACACGGAGTTCAACTCGGTGACCCCCGAGAACGAGATGAAGTGGGACGCGGTCGAGCCGAACCGCAACTCCTTCTCGTACGGATCCGCCGACCAGATCGTCAGCCATGCCCAGAGCAGGGGCATGAAGGTCCGCGGGCACACCCTCGTCTGGCACTCCCAACTGCCCGGCTGGGTCGGCGGGCTCGGCGCCGCCGACCTCAGGACGGCGATGAACAACCACATCACCCAGGTCATGCAGCACTACCAGGGCAAGATCCACTCCTGGGACGTCGTGAACGAGGCCTTCCAGGACGGCAGTAGCGGCGCCCGGCGCAGCTCCCCCTTCCAGGACAAGCTCGGCAACGGCTTCATCGAGGAGGCGTTCCGCACCGCACGCGCGGCGGACCCGGCCGCCAAGCTCTGTTACAACGACTACAACACCGACGGGGTCAACGCGAAGAGCACGGCCGTCTACAACATGGTGAAGGACTTCAAGGCGCGCGGTGTGCCGATCGACTGCGTCGGCTTCCAGTCCCACTTCAACAGCGCCTCCCCCGTGCCCGGCGACTACCGGGCGAACCTGCAGCGCTTCGCCGACCTGGGCGTCGACGTACAGATCACGGAGCTGGACATCGAGGGCTCCGGCAGCGCGCAGGCCAGCAGCTACATCAACGTGGTGAACGCCTGCCTGGGCGTCTCCCGCTGCACCGGTATCACCGTCTGGGGCGTCACCGACAAGTACTCCTGGCGCGCGAGCGGGACACCGCTGCTGTTCGACGGCAACTACGGCAAGAAGGCCGCCTACACCGCGGTACTCACGGCCCTGGGCGGCAGCGGCTCGGGCGGGGGTGGCGGAGGGGGCAACGCCGCCTGCACGGTGTCGTACAGCAGGACGGCCGACTGGAGCGACCGCTTCAACGGCCAGGTGACGGTGACCGCGGGCAGCGCCGCCATCACCGGTTGGACAGCGACCGTCACGGTGGCCTCCCCGCAGAAGATCTCCACGACGTGGAACGGCACGCCCAGCTGGGATTCGAGCGGCAACGTCATGACCATGAAGCCGAACGGCAACGGGAGCCTCGCGGCGGGAGCGTCGACGAGTTTCGGGTTCACCGTCATGAAGAACGGCAACTCCTCGGCACCCACGCTCGGTTCCTGCACCGCTTCTTGATTTCTCGGGAACCGAGAGCGTGGCGCGGCGGTTCCGGTCGCCGCGCCACGTCCGGTGTCCCGGAGTACCCGCCCGGACGCGGAATACGCCGTGGGACAGACCGCGAAATGCGGGATAGGCGGGATAGGCGGGATACACCGTGCAAAACGTACGAACCGTCCGGGTGTGGCGGAATGCCCGGCACCGTCACGGGCGTTGACGGCACATGACGGATGACACCAGCCAGGACGCACTGCTCGAACTCCTCTCCGAGTACGACGGCGGAGTGCTGACGACGCTCAAGCGCGACGGACGCCCGCAGCTCTCGAACGTCAACCACGCGTACCACCCCGGCGAACGGATCGTGCGCGTCTCACTCACCGACGGCCGCGCCAAGACACGCAACCTGCGCCGGGACCCGCGGGCCTCCTACCACGTGACCACCGCGGACCGCTGGGCCTACACCGTCGTCGAAGGCATCGCGGACCTCTCACCCGTGGCCGGCGACCCCGGCGACGAGACCGTGGAGGAGCTGATCCGGCTCTACCGGGACGTGCAGGGCGAGCATCCCGACTGGGACGACTACCGGGCCGCCATGGTCCGCGACAGCCGCCTCGTCCTGCGGCTTCACGTCCAACGCGCGTACGGCGTCCCCCTCGCACGCTGACCCTGCGTCCTCCTCGCCCGCCGACAGCCTCTGTTTTTGGTCTGTACCTGACGATAATCAGCCGCTAGGCTCTGCCCCGCATCCCATGAGAGCGCTCTCACAGTTCAGCTGTTCCGCCCCCACCTCGCTGGAACAACGAAGGGCTATCGCCTTGAGACGCACGACGAGCATGAGCACCGGCCTGGCCTCACTCCTCCTCATCGGCTCCTGGGCGGCCGTCGGCGCAGGACCCGCCTCGGCCGCCGCCCCCGAAGCCGCCCCCACCTCGAAAGCCCCGGCCTCCGCGGCCCTCATCGACGCCATGCAGCGGGACTTCGGCCTGACACGCGCCGGAGCCGAGGCACGGCTCGCCGCCGAGAAGACGGCGACCGCCACCGAGCCGAAGGCCCGGCGTGCGGCGGGATCCTCGTACGGAGGCTCCTGGTTCGACGCCGACAGCGGCAGACTGACCGTCGCCGTCAAGTCCGGCACCACCGCCGCCACCCTCGACTCCGTACGCGAGACCGGGGCGGCCGTCCGCACCGTCAAGTACAGCGCACATCAGCTCGACGCGACCAAGGCACGCATCGACAAGCTGGACGCGCCCGAGGGAGTCAGCAACTGGTACGTCGACGCCGAGGCGAGCTCGGTCGTCGTGGGCGTCGTCGCGGCAGAGCGTGCTGACAACGATGTCCGGTCGTTCCTCGCGCGGGCCCGGGCCGCAGGTCCCGTGACCGTCCAGGAGACCGCGAAAGCACCCGAGACCTTCGCGGCCGGGACGGTCGGCGGCGACCCCTTCTACACCGGCAACGTCCGCTGCTCCATCGGCTTCTCGGTGCACGGCGGCTTCGTCACCGCGGGGCACTGCGGCGGGGCGGGGCAGGGCGTCAGTGGCTGGGACCGCTCGTACGTGGGCAACATCCAGGGCTCCTCGTTCCCGGACAACGACTACGCCTGGGTCAACGTCGGCAGCGGCTGGTGGACAGTTCCCGTCGTGCTCGGCTGGGGCACCATCTCCGACCGGCTCGTACGCGGGTCCGCCGAGGCACCCGTCGGTTCCTCCATCTGCCGGTCCGGATCGACCACGCACTGGCACTGCGGCAACGTGCTGGCCAAGAACGAGACCGTGAACTACAGCCAGGGCGCCGTGCACCAGATGACCAAGACCAGCGTCTGCGCGGAGCCGGGCGACTCGGGCGGCTCCTTCATCAGCGGTGACCAGGCGCAGGGCGTCACGTCGGGCGGCTGGGGCAACTGCTCCACCGGTGGCGAGACCTGGTACCAGCCGATCAACGAGATCCTCAACCGGTACGGGTTGACGTTGCACACGGCCTGACGTCGGCGCGCGCCGTTGGACGGGCTCCATCGCCGGGAGGTGGCGGGCCCGTCTCTACCCGCGTGCTCCGTGTCCATGTGGACCTCGGCGCTCCGCACGGGGCGATGTCGTGTGCGGGTCGCGGAGGGCTGAGCGCGCCGTTCCCCGCGCCCCTGGCGGGGCGGGGTTGGCGCGTTGGATTCACCGCGCGTTCACCGGGGCTGCCGGTTCCGTCGGTGCGCGCCGTATCCCGGGCGTCTACGCTCGGCCGCACTTCGTGGGGCCGGCCGCCTGCCGGGCGGCCGGCCCCGTGGTCCGTCCTCACGGAAGGTCCCCTGGCACATGGTCCTCAGTTCCGCCGCCGTATCGCGGAGGTTCGGCAGGAGAGCGGCAGCTCTCGCGCTGACCACCGCACTCGCCGCCGCCCTTCCCGGCCCGCTCTCCTCGGCGGCCGACGCCACCACCGCGCCGGTCCGCCCCACCGCGTACGTCGACCCGCTCATCGGCACGGCGAACGGAGGCAACACCTACCCGGGTGCCAACCTCCCGTACGGCATGATCGGCTGGTCCCCGACCAGCACCCGGGGTGACCAGACCAGTACCGGCGCGGCCAACGGCTACGAGTACGGCGCGACCCGGCTGCGCGGGCTGAGCCTCACCCATGTCAACGGCGCGGGCTGCAACCCGGGCGCCGCCGGCGACGTACCGATCATGCCGTTCGTCGGGGACGTCACCTCCTCGCCCTCGGCGGACACCAAGGACGCCGTCTACGCGGCGAACTTCTCGCACGCCGACGAGCAGGCCGTGCCGGGCCGCTACTCCGTGGGGCTCGACTCCGGCGCCCGCGCCGACCTCGCGGTGTCGCAGCGGGCCGGCGTCGCCGACTTCACGTTCCCCGCCGACAAGCCCGCCAACCTGCTCTTCCGGGTCTCCAACTCGCTCAACGGCAGCGAGGACGCGGAGGTGAAGATCGACCGGGCGAAGCGCAAGGTGACCGGTTCGGTGCTGACCGGCGCGTTCTGCGGCCGGCGTGCCAACGGCGGTGTCAACAACCGCAAGAGCTACTACCGGCTCTACTTCACCGCCTCGTTCGACCGCGACTTCTCGACCACGGGGACGTGGAAGGACGGCACCCTCTCCCCCGGTGCCACCACGGGCAGTGGCGGCGAGGGGTACGCCACGGGCGCCGCCCGCGCGGGCCGCGGTTCCGGCGGCTATGTCGGCTTCGACACCGGGTCCGACAACGATGTCCGCATGCGGCTCGGCATCTCGTACGTGAGTCTCGCGGGAGCCGAGGCGAACCTGCGCGAGGAGATAGCGCCGAAGGCGAGCGTCGACAAGGTGGCGGCGGCCGGCAGCAGGGCCTGGGACCGCGAACTGCGTTCCGTGCGCGTCGGCGGTGGCAGTGAGGCCCGGCGGACCGCCTTCTACACCGCGCTCTATCACTCCCTCCAGCAGCCCAACCTGGTCAGCGACACCGACGGCCGCTATCCCGGCATGGACGGCAGGGCGCACCGGATCGAGCGCGGGCAGGGGGCGCAGTACAGCAACTTCTCCGGCTGGGACCAGTACCGGGCGCAGATCCAGCTCCTCGCCCTGCTCAAGCCGGGTATCGCAGGGGACTTCGCGCAGTCCCTCTACAACTTCGCCCAGCAGAACGGCGGGGTCTGGGACCGCTGGGTGCACATCAACGGCCCGACGCATGTCATGACCGGCGACCCGACGGCGGCCACCCTCGCCACCTTCTACGCCATGGGGGTGCGCAACTTCGACTACCGCGGTGCCTTCGACTCGCTGGCCGAGCAGGCCACCGTGCCGCACCCGGACGGGCTCTCCGACGCGGGCTGCCCCGGCCAGTGCACCGGTCAACGGCCCAACCTGGCGCAGTACATGACCTCCGGGTACGCGGCGCAGGACGTGTGCCACTGCTGGGGCGGCGCCGCCGAGACCCTGGAGGACGCGGTCGCCGACGACGCGCTCGGCCGCTGGGCCGAGCTGCTCGGCCTCGACGAGCAGGCCGCCGCCTTCGCCGAGCGGGGCGGCTGGTGGCGCAACGTCTACAACCCGCAGGCCACGGACGGGGCGGGCACCAACGGCTACATCCAGGCCCGCAACCTGGACGGGTCGTGGGTCACACCCTTCACCCCCGGCAGCGACCGCGGGTTCGCCCAGGGCACCAGTGCCACGTACACCTGGATGGTGCCGCAGGACGTCCAGGGCCTCGCCGAGGCCATGGGGGGACGTGAGGTCGCCGCGAACCGGCTCGACAACTTCTTCCACAAGGCCGACGGCTCCTGGTCGGTGAAGGGCGGCGACGCGCTGCGCTACGACCCGACCAACGAGCCCGGCATCCACGCACCCTGGCTCTACAACGCGCTCGGTCAGCCGTGGAAGACCCAGGCGACCGTCCGGCAGATCGTCGACACCGTCTACGGCACGGGACCCACGGGACTGCCCGGCAACGACGACCTCGGCACCATGTCCGCCTGGTACGTCTTCTCGGCCCTCGGCATCTACCCGCAGACCCCGGGCACCGCCAACCTCCTGCTCGGCGCACCGCTGTTCCCGCACGCGGTGATCGGCCGGCCCGGCCGCACCGACCTCGTCATCGACGCGCCCGCCGCCGACGCCACGCACCCGTATGTCGGCGGAGTCCGGCTCAACGGCCGTACGCACGACCGGTCCTGGACGGACGGCAGCCTCCTGCGGACCGGCGGCACGCTGAAGTTCAGCCTCGTGGCGGAGCCGGACACCGGCTGGGCGACAGAGCCCGCCGGACTGCCCCGCTGACACCACATTCCCACCGGCACGACATGGGTGTGGCCCCGAGTCCGTCCGGACTCGGGGCCACACCCATGTGCGTCGACCGGTCAGAGCTTGCGATACCTGGCCATCGCGAACGAGAACACCCCGAACAGCATCAGGCCGACGGCGATGAACACCAGCAGCCACGGACCCGCCGGGGTCTCGGCCAACGAGCGGAGGGTGTCGTCCATGCCCTTGGCCTTGTCCGGTTCGTAGTCCACGGCCGCCCGGACCGCGAAGCCTCCGGCGACCGCGAACACCAGACCGCGGGCCACACCGCCACCGGCACCCGTGACGTCGACCGTCCGGCGCACCGGGCGTGACATCTCACCGAGCCTCATGTGCTTGTGGAACTTCCGGCGCGCGGCCTGCACCACCATCCAGACACCCGCGCACAGGATCACCACGCCCGCCACACCCACGAGCCATCGCCCGGCGGGCAGGTCCATGGCCCTGGCCGTCGCGTCCCGGGACTTGCCGTCGCTCGATCCGCTGCCGCCGGAACCCGCGGCGAACGAGAGAACGGAGTAGGCGACGAAGCCGTAGAACACGGCTCGTGCCGCCGACGCCCCCCTCTTCTTCGCCTTGTGGCCGTCGGGGCCCGCCGCGCCGAAGGCCGTTTCGGACAGCCGCCAGAGCGCCATACCGACCAGTCCGACGCCCAGCGTCCAGAGCACGACCGCTCCGAAGGGCTTCCCGGCGACCTCCTGGAGCGCACCCCCCTGGTCCGCCTGCTTCCCGCTGCCGCCGAAGGCGATCTGCAGCGCCAGCAGGCCCACCAACAGGTAGATGACACCGCGCGCGGTGAAACCCGCCCGGGCCGCGCCCTCCATGGCCGGGGACGCCTTGTGCTTCCCCACCCGACTGCCTCGCGTCAACGTGCTTGCGTTCATCGTTGCCTCCCGTCTCCGGATGCCCCGGCCCGGCCGGACGACACCCACGGCTCCGACCGGGCGGTACCTCCCCTTTCCGGAGCGAAGCGGGGCGATCGAACATACGATGAGCAGGCAACTGGAGCGGCGTCGCGCGAAAGCGCGCCAGGGCGCCGACCACTCGGGGTGGGAGACGAATGGCACAGGGCACAGACGCAAGCCGGGCCGTCATCCTGACCGTGGACGACGACCCGGGAGTCTCGCGTGCCGTGGCCCGTGACCTGCGCCGTCGCTACGGCGAGGCGTACCGGATCGTGCGCGCGGAGTCCGGGCAGAGCGCTCTCGACGCGCTGCGCGAGTTGAAGCTGCGCGGTGATCTCGTCGCGGTGATCCTGGCGGACTACCGCATGCCGCAGATGAACGGCATCGAGTTCCTGGAGCAGGCCCTGGACGTGTACCCGGGGGCGCGGCGAGTGCTGCTGACCGCGTACGCCGACACGAACGCGGCGATCGACGCGATCAACGTGGTGGACCTCGACCACTACCTCCTCAAGCCGTGGGACCCGCCCGAGGAGAAGCTCTATCCCGTCCTGGACGACCTGCTGGCCGCCTGGCGGACCTCCGACCACCGGGCCGTTCCGATCACGAAGGTCGTCGGTCACCGCTGGTCGGCCCGCTCGTCGGACGTGCGGGAGTTCCTGGCCCGCAACCAGGTGCCCTACCGCTGGTACTCGTCGGACGAGCCGGAGGGCAAGCGCCTGCTGGCCTGCGCGGGACAGGACGGGGAGCGGCTGCCGCTCGTGGTCACCGCGGACGGGGCGGTGCTGGTCGAGCCCGACGATCCGGAGCTGGCCGCCCAGGTGGGCCTGGCCACGACGCCGACCGCCGAGTTCTACGACCTCGTCGTCATCGGCGGCGGACCGGCCGGTCTCGGCGCGGCGGTGTACGGCGCCTCGGAGGGCCTGCGGACCGTACTGGTGGAGCGCTCCGCGACCGGCGGGCAGGCGGGCCAGAGCTCACGCATCGAGAACTACCTGGGCTTCCCGGACGGGGTGTCCGGGGCGCAGCTCACCGACCGGGCGCGGCGTCAGGCGTCGAAGTTCGGCGCCGAGATCCTGACGGCACGCGAGGTGACCGGCCTGGAGGTCACCGGGGCCTCGCGCACGGTGCGGTTCTCGGACGGTTCGGCGATCGCCGCGCACAGCGTGATCCTGGCCACGGGTGTGTCGTACCGGCAGCTCGACGCACCGGGCGCCGAGGACCTGACCGGGTGCGGGGTCTTCTACGGGTCGGCGCTGACGGAGGCCCCCGCGTGCCAGGGGCACGATGTGTACATCGTCGGCGGGGCCAACTCCGCCGGGCAGGCCGCCATGTACCTGGCCAGGGGCGCTAAGTCGGTCACCCTGCTGGTGCGCGGCTCCTCCCTGGCCGCGTCGATGTCCCACTATCTGATCGAGCAGATCACCGACGCGCCGAACATCTCGGTGCGTACGGGGACGGTCGTCGACGCGGTGCACGGTTCCGGCCACCTGGAGCAGCTCACCCTGCGCGACCTGGCGAGCGGCCACACCGAACTCGTCGACGCGCAGTGGATGTTCGTGTTCATCGGCGCGGCGCCGCTGACCGACTGGCTGGACGACACGGTCCTGAGGGACGAGCGCGGGTTCATCGTCACCGGGCCCGACCTGGCCGCCGGCGGGCAGCCGCCGCCCGACTGGGAGCTGGACCGGCCGCCGTACCACCTGGAGACCAACGTGCCCGGAGTGTTCGTGGCGGGCGACGCGCGCGCCGAGTCCGCCAAGCGTGTCGCCTCCGCCGTAGGAGAGGGAGCCATGGCCGTGATGCTCGTCCACCGGTATCTGGAGCAGTCGTGAGCGGGCGGCCGATGCCGTGCGACGTCACGGAGCTCGGCACGCTGTTCCTGTTCGAGAAGCTTGACGCCGAGCAGTTGGGGCGGCTGTGCGCCGAGGGCCGGGTGGAGCTGTTCGAGCCCGGCTACGTCTACGAGGAGGGGGAGCCCGCCACGTGCTTCTTCGTCCTCCTGGAGGGCACGCTCGTGATGTCACGCCGGGTCGGCGGCGACGACGTGGAGATCAGCCGTACGTCCCAGCGCGGGGTGTACTCGGGCGCCATGCAGGCCTATCTGACCGCCCCGGACGACGTGCGCTACAAGGGCTCCCTGCGGGTCACCGAGCCCTCGCGGTTCTTCGTCCTGCCGGCCGAGACGTTCTCCGCGGTCCTGCGGGAGTGGTTCCCCATGGCCGTACATCTACTGGAGGGGCTCTTCTTCGGCAGCCAGAACATCCAGCGGACCATCGGGCAGCGTGAGCGGCTGCTGGCGCTCGGCTCGCTGTCCGCCGGGCTGACGCACGAGCTGAACAACCCGGCCGCGGCGGCGGTCCGGGCCACGTCCGCGCTGCGCGAGCGGGTGGCCGGTATGCGGCACAAGCTCGGCATGATCGCGACGGGCCCGTTCGCGCGCGACGCCCTGGGAACGCTCGTCGAGATCCAGGAACGCACCGCGGAGCAGGTCGCCAAGGCCTCTGCCCTGAGTCCGCTGGAGGCCTCCGACCGGGAGGACGCGCTCGGCGACTGGTTCGACGACCACGGCATCGCGGGCGGCTGGGAGCTGGCGCCGACGTTCGTGCAGGCCGGGCTGGACACCGACTGGCTGGACCAGGTGGCTGCGACGGTGGACGAGGGGACGCTCGAAGGCGCGGTCAGGTGGCTCAACTACACGGTGGAGACCGAGTTGTTGATGAACGAGATCGAGGACTCCACGACCCGGGTCTCGCAGCTCGTGAACGCGGCCAAGCAGTACTCGCAGCTCGACCGGGCGCCCTACCAGATCGCCGATGTGCACGAACTGCTGGACAGCACCCTGATGATGCTCGGCGGGAAGATGGGCGGCGGCGTCCGGATCGTCAAGGACTACGACCGCTCGCTGCCCAGGATTCCCGCCTATCCGGGCGAGTTGAACCAGGTGTGGACGAACCTCGTCGACAACGCCGTCTCGGCCATGGGCGGCGAGGGCGTACTGACCGTGCGCACCGCGTCCGAACGGGAGCAACTGCTCGTCGAGTTCCGCGACACGGGGCCCGGGGTGCCGGAGGAGATCCGCGGCCGGATCTTCGACCCGTTCTTCACCACGAAGCCCGTGGGCGAGGGCACCGGGCTCGGCCTCGACATCTCCTGGCGCATCGTCGTGAACAAACACCACGGGCATCTGCAGGTGCACTCCGTGCCCGGCGACACCCGGTTCCAGGTGTTCCTCCCGCTCACCGCGGCGGAAACCGGCACGGCGTCCGACACGGAATCCGACACCTCTCAGGAGGCCTCATGACCACTTCGGACGGAATCGACCCGAGTGTGCCGCCGAGCGGCACGGGGTGCGTCGAGTGCGACGCCGCGGGCGGATGGTGGTTCCATCTGCGGCGCTGCGCCCAGTGCGGTCACATCGGCTGCTGCGACGACTCCCCCGCCCGGCACGCCACGGCCCACCACCACAGCACGGGCCACCCCTTCATCCGCAGTTTCGAGCCGGGCGAGGCCTGGTTCTGGAACTTCAAGACGTCCGAGCTGTACGAGTCCGGCCCCGACCTCGCCCCGCCGCTCAGCCACCCGGCGGACCAGCCGACGCCCGGCCCCGCCGGACGGGTTCCGGCGGACTGGGCGCGGACGCTGCGCTGACCGGGGCCGGGTGCAGGAGCCGGGTGCCGGGGGCCTGTCGGTGGCGCGTGCCAGGATGGATCTGTGCCGACCACCGCATTCACCACGCCGTTCATCGGGCGTGAAGACGAACTCGCCCGTCTGACCCTGGTTCTGGACCGGTCCCGGGCCGGTGAGGCACGGGCCGTGCTGGTCGCCGGGGACGCGGGGGTCGGCAAGACCCGCGTGCTGGCCGAGGCCGCCGGACACGCCGCGGAGGCAGGCACGACGGTGGTCACGGGGCACTGCGTCGACCTCGGGGACGTGGGGCTGCCGTATCTGCCGTTCACCGAGATCCTGGGCGTCCTCGCCGGTGACGAGCGGTTCTCCGCGGCGATGGCCGCACATCCCGTGGTCGACCGCCTGCTCGGTGGCGGCGGCACCGCGCGGGACGCGGACGGACGTCCGCAGCTGTTCGAAGGCATGGCCGCGATCCTGGCCGAACTGACGGAGATCGCCCCGCTGCTGCTGGTCCTGGAAGACGTGCACTGGGCGGACCAGTCCTCCCGTGACCTGCTGCGTTTCCTGCTCAGCAGGGGCATCCTGCAGAATCCCCGGGCGCGGCTGCGGGCAGCCGGCGTGCCCTCCGGTGCGGGAGGTGCAGGCGGCGCAGGCGGCACGGGAGGCGCGGGTGGCGCGCTCGGTCAGCGCCTGGCGGTCTTCGCCTCGTACCGCGCCGACGATCTGCACCGCAGACACCCGTTGCGGCCCCTGCTCGCCGAGTTGGTGCGGTTGCCCGCCGTCGAGCGGCTGGAGGTGCGGCCGCTGCCCGACAAAGAGGTGACCCGGCTCGTCCGTTCCCAGCGGACCGGCCCACTGCCCGATGCCACGGTCCGCCGTATCGTCGAGCGCGCCGAGGGCAACGCGTTCTACGCGGAGGAGTTGCTCGCCGCCACTTCGCAGACCATGCCCGGCGCCGCGACCGCCGTGCCCAGCGGGCTGGCCGACGTGCTGCTCATCCGTTTCGAACAACTGCCGCCGACCGCCCAGCAGGTGCTGCGTACCGCGGCGGTCGCCGGGCGCCGCGTCGAGCATGATCTGCTCCGCGACGCGGTGCAACTGCCCGAGGAGGAGCTGGAGTCGGCGCTGCGCGAGGCCGTCGGCCGGCAGCTCCTCGTCGCCGGCGAGGGCGACACCTACTCCTTCCGGCACGCCCTGATCCGTGAGGCGGTCTACGCCGATCTGCTGCCGGGTGAACGGGTGCGGCTGCACGGGGCGTTCGCCCGGGTGCTGGTCGGGCGGGGCCGGCCCGCCGAGAGCGCCGCGGAGCGGGCCCACCATTCGCGGGAGAGCCACGATCTGCCCGACGCGCTGGCGGCGTCGTTGGAGGCCGCCGACCACGCCGGGCGGGTCCGCGCGCCCGCCGAGGAACTGCGTCACCTGGAAGCCGCCCTCGACCTGTGGTCGGCGGTACCCGCTGACGCCCGGCCGGACGGCTTCGACACGGTCACGCTGACGCTGCGCGCCTCGGCCGCCGCCGCGCACGCCGGTGAGACCCACCGGGCGGTCTCGCTCACCCGGGCGGCGCTCGCGCGGGTGGGCTCGGACGAGGACTCCGAACTGGCCGCCCGGGTCCGTTACACGCTCGCGGGCAACCTCATGCGGGTCGACAACCTGACAGCGGCGTTCACGTACAGCAGCGAGGCCCTGGCGATGATCCCCGCCGACCCTCCGTCGCGTACCTGGGTCTGGGCCGCGTGCACCCACGTCATGGCGGCGACCTATGTGGGCGACGACGAGACCGCCCGCCGCGTGGCCCGCCAGGCCCTGGGAATCGCGGAGGAACTCGACGTACCCGACGCCCAGGCCGATCTGATGATCTCCCTGGTCAGCCTCGAAGGGGAGAACCGGACCACCCCGGAGGGACAGGGCCGGCTGCGGAAGGCCCGAGAGCTGGCCCGGCGCGCGGGGAACACGGCCATCGAGGTGCGCGCACTGTTCAACCTCTCCATCGGCTCGCACGAGGCCGGTGACCTGGACGAATGCCTGAGCTGGCTCTCCGAGGGCCTGGAGCGCGCGGGCCGCGCCGGGCTGCTCGCCTCGCCCTATCCGCTGGAGATGCGCTACCTGCGCTCCCTGGTCCTCTACTCCCTGGGCCAGTGGGACGCGTGCGTGCGCGCGGCGGAGAGCGACGCCGAACGGCTGCCGGCGGCGGGGGGTTACGCGATCGGCCCGGCGCTGTCGGTGGCCCTGGCGCGTGGTGATCTGGGCGCGGCCGAGCGGGCCCGGTCCCTCCTCGACGGGCCGTTCGACTGGATGGCCACACTCGTGGCGGGCATCCTCCTGACCGACGCGGCGGTACTGCGCCACGATCCCGAGGCAGCCGTCGAACAGGTCCGTACGACGGTCGCGGCCCTCGTCGACGACGCCGGCACGACGCCCCATGTGGCGGTGCGGCTCGCGGCGCTCGCCCTGACCACCGTCGCGGACGCGGCAGTGGCCGCCCGCCGGACCGGCGACGAGGAGGACATGCGGCGCTGGGCGCAGACCGGGACGGAGCTGATCGAGATGGCCCGGCTCACGACGGCCAACGGCGAGCACGGTTTGCCGCAGGGACCCGAAGGACGGGCCTGGCTGGCGCGTGCCGAGGCCGAGTGGGCGCGGGCCGGCGCCGAGCCGGACACGGAGGCCTGGGAGAGGGCTGTCGAGGCCTTCGGCCACGGGGATGTCTATGAGCAGGCCCGCTGTCGTCTCCGGCTCGCGGAGAGCCTGGCGGCGTCGGAGCGTCGCGAGGAGGCGTCCGGGCAGGCGCGCGCGGCGCACGACACGGCGGTGCGCCTCGGTGCCGTGCCGTTGCGCGACGACGTGGAGCGGCTGATCCGTCGGGCCCGCCTCGCGGAGAGCTCCCCGACGGCGGGCGGGATTCCCGCGCTGACCGCCCGGGAGAACGACGTCCTGCTGCTCCTCGCGCGGGGCCGGACCAACCGGCAGATCGGCGAGGAACTGTTCATCAGCGGCAAGACGGCGAGCGTGCACGTGTCCAACATCCTGGCGAAGCTGAGCGCCGCGAGCCGTACGGAGGCGGTGGCGATCGCGTACCGCGAGGGGCTGGTGCGGGCGGAACCGTCCGCTTCCGGGTGACCGCCGCCCGGGCCGGTGTGCCGCCGCGGCTGCGGGGTCCGGCGGATGGCGGTGTCATGGAGACAGGCCCACCTCAGGGCCGAGCCACCGTTTGTGGCATGGGCAACCGGTTACCCGAGCGGATGGCGCGCATTCGTACAAGCAAAGGTGGCTGTTCATGACGTCCGGCACGCATCTCGCTCTGACGCTCACTCTCACCGGCGGCTCGGCCGCCGACGCGCGGGCTGTCGTCCACACGCTCGAACCCGTCTTCGGATCGGCGGACTCCCGGCCCGGCGACGGGGACGCCACGGTCTACACGGCGACCTTCGGCGACGACGCTCCGGCCGACGGAGGCCGGACGCCGCCCGCCGAATCGGGGCTCTCCACGTCCGTGACCGTCACCCTGCAGGGCAGTCCTGAGGCGGTGCGCCGGGCCGACGAAACGCTCTCCGCGGCCTTCAACGTCCACGAGGAGGGCGTGGCCCCGGGCGACCAGGAGCAGGAGCGGGAGCTGCGTCTCAAGCCCTAGGGTGCCGGCTCCGGCCCCGGCTCCGGCCCCGGTGAACCGTGGCGCCGCCTCACCCGTCGGGCCCAACGGTCTCACCTGCTGAGGCGCAGGGTCCGCATCTGTACATCGAGGGGGGCCAGCCCGACATCGCGGCGGCGCTCGTCGAGCGTCCCGGGCCGGCGGACCGGGTACGGGCGGAAGGTCGCGGGGTCCACACGGGTCCCGTAGAACTGCGGCTGCCCCAGTTCCACGGCGCAGTGGTCGGCGATGTACGCGTGATGCGGCGCCGGGCAGCGGCCGTCCGCCGTGGCCTGGGCGATCAGGTCGCGGCACGCGAGCTGGAAGTCGAGGTCCGGGGCGTGCAGCAGGATCATCAGGGCCGCAGTCGAGGCGGGTGCCCCGACGAGGTCGGAGGTCGGCCAGGCATGGCGCCGGACGATCGCCTTGAGCGCCGCGGCGTTCTCCTCGCGGCACTGTGCGATGCGGTGTCGCGCGGCCGGCGTGGGGCTGTGGTGCGCTTCCGTCATCGCCCGGTGTTCCTCCTCCACCCGGCGGACCAGTTCGCGGGCGAGGGCGGAAGCGAGCGCCGGAAGCACCGTCGGGCGGCCCTCCCGTGTCCCGTCGGGCGCGAGCCCCGAGCGTTCCTCGTCGGTCGCGGTCGGGGGTATCGAGTCGGCCGCCGCGGTCACGTCGGTCGCGTATCCCTGGTGTATCTCCCCCATCCCGTTGTGGGTAGCGGTCATGGCACGCCCCGGGTGTTCTCCAAGTTCCGTACGTCCAGCGAGAACCACACCCGCTTACCCGTCTCACCGGGCTCCGGCGCCGCGATGCCCCAGTCGTCGGTCAGCGCGGCCACGATGGCGAGCCCGCGTCCGGACTCCTCCGCCATGCCCGCCGTGCGGTGGCACGGCAGATCGGTCGAGCGGTCGGCGACCGTGACGCGCACCTCGTGGCCGGTGCACTCGACACTGACCGTGACCGTGTCCCCGGGGCCCGGGCTGCCGTGTCGGACCGCGTTGGCGAACAGCTCGTCCGTGGCCAGGACGGCGTTGTCCAGCACTTCATCGGGCAGCTGAAGATACGACAGCCGTTCGGAGACCGTGCGGCGCACGCCGGAGGCGCGTGACGGCTGCGCCGCCACCACGGCGCGAAGGACCCGGGGCGAACTCGGCGTGGCGGGGAGGTTAGGGACTGCGGAGGCGGCGGCCACGGCCTGGGCGCTTTCACCGGTCCGCGTCGGGGCGGAGGGCACGTCGAGGTCCGGGGGATGTGTCAGTGAGGGCGACGGCGGGCGGCGGTGCTCACGGGGTGCCGTCATCGTGCCTCCTTCGTGGGCAGCACGGGTGGGGTCGGTCTCGGAGGCTGCTCGTGCAGCCAACCCTCCGGACGGGTGGGACGGCCAGGGAGTGAGGGGGTTGTCCGGTTGCAACCGCGTAGTGGTGTGGCATGCACGTTCGATCGGGGGGCCGGCCTGCCGCCCGTCGGCCGGGCCCAGAACGCGTCCTCTCCCGGCGGCTGCTGAGCCGGGGCGCGGACAGACCGCATCCGGTCCTGTCGTCATGCCACAGCCCCCAGCACGGGGCGGGACCTGCGCTCGAACTCCTGGACCAGCGGCTCGTGGCGGCTGGGCGCCAGCCTGTTGCGGAAGTCGCGCAGCGCCTGGATGGAACGCTCGCTGTGCACCGTACCGAGGCCGCTCAACGCCTCGGTCGCGGTGCCGATGGCCTCGTCGAGCCGGTTCTGCTGCAGATGCGCGGTCGCGAGCACGGAACGGCTGATCGCCTGGCGCCTGCGCCGGTCCCCGTTGGCGGCGACGGACTCCTCGGCCGTGCGCTCCGCCTGCGCGGCCAGGCCGAGATCCCGGAAGCACAGGGCGGATTCGGCCTGCAGGTAGTGGTGGTCGAGGAAACGGACCCAGACGGACTCCTGCGCCGCTCCCCGGCTCGCGTCCAACTGGCGCTGCGCCAGGTATAGGGCCTCGGTCGTCTCGGCGGCGCGGTTCTGCGCCGCGTGTCCGCGCGCCGACATGGCGTACAGGCGCATCAGGCCGAGCGGGCTGCCCGAGTCCCGCGCGGTGGCGATGCCCGCCCTGGCCAGCGCCACCCCCTCGTCCGGACGGCCGAGGCCGGTGGCCAGGTGGGAGAGGCCGGCCAGGATCTGCCCGCCCAGCACACGGTCGCGGCCCTCCGCGCAGAGTCGCAGCGCCTGGGTCATGTAGCGCTGCGCCAGTCCGTACTCCCCCGCGTCGTACGAGCTCCAGCCGGCCATCGCGGCGAGGCGGGCCGCGGCGGCGTACAGCAGGCACCGCTGGTGCGGGGGCGTGCCGCGGCGCTGCAGCATGGGGACGACCTCGGTGCACAGGTAGTGCACGATGCTGGTGCGCACTCCCCCGCCGCCGAAGTGGTTGTCCATATGGTCGAACATGCCGATCATGGCGTGGACCTGCTCGACCGGCCCGCCGCCGGCCACCGGATCGAGACGGGCGCCCTCCGGGCTCTCGACCAGCCAGAGCAGCCACTCCCGCTGCGGGCTCATCAGGGCGCCGGCGACGAAGGGGACGGTACCGAGGAGGCTACGGCGCGAGATGTCCGTGGAACCGAGCTCGGCCAGAGTGTGCAAGGTGTCCGCCAGGTCCTCTCGGTAGACGAGCGCCCTGCCCACGACCGGACGCTGCTGCTCGGGCAGGAAACCGAGGTCCGTGGGCGAGACGGGCAGCCCGAGTCGCTCGGACAGGACGGCGGCGATCAACCCCGGTGTGTTCGCCCGCGGTTGCTGCCCGTTCAGCCAACGGGCGACCGATGCCTTGTCGTAGTTGGACTCCATACCCTGCCTGCGGCCCAGTTCGTTGACGCGAAGGGCGAGCGAGGCGTAGGAGCAGCCGGCGTCTCTGAGGGCGGCCGCCAGCGCCTTGTTGGCCCCGGCAGGACCCTTTCCCGGGCTCCCCGGGCTCCCGGGGGTCCTCGACTGTCCGTCGGTCACGGTGGCCATCCAGGTCTCGCGTCATGGTGCCGCGGGCTCGCCCGGCCCGCCGGGGTGTCAAGTGCGCTGCGACCGAGCGCTGTTGTGCGCCGTCGCCGCCGCGCTGTGCGGTAGGTCACTCGAAGCCTATGATTGCGTACACACTCAACTCGTAACAAGCGCTCTGATAATTTCAGAACGAACCGCACGCCTCTGTCTGTGTCAGTGACGGCATGGCAAACTGCTCGCTGTGACGGGCGTTCCGGGAGGCAGGACGTGAGTGACAACCGCTCGGGCGGCAGTGCGCCGACCGTCCTGCGGATGGTCCTCGGAAAGCGGCTCCGGCACCTGCGGGAGCAGGCCGGGGTCTCGTTCGAGGACGCGGCGCGGGCCATCGAGGTCACCCCTCTGACGGTCCGCCGTATGGAGAAGGCCGAGGTCGGCCTCCGTATCCCCTACGTGCGGGAGTTGCTGCACACCTACGGAGTCCCCTCGGCGGAAGTGGACGACTTCCTCTCGATGGCCAGGGAGGCCAACCGGCCCGGCTGGTGGTACTCCTACCGCGATGTGCTGCCGGAGTGGTTCAGCGCGTACGTGAGCCTGGAGAGCGAAGCCAGCGTCATCCGTCTCTACGAACCCCACTACGTCCCAGGCTTGTTGCAGACGCACGACTACGCGGCCGCGCTGATGCACACCGGCTTTCCCAACGAGACGAAGGCGGAGGTCGACCGCCGCGTCGCCCTGCGCCTGAGGCGCCAGGACCTGCTCGCCAAACCCGACGCCCCGGCCGTCTGGGCCATCCTCGACGAGACGGTGCTGCGCCGGCCGGTGGGCGGGGCCGAAGTGATGCGGGCCCAGATCGACCGCCTGACCGAGGTTCTGGACATGCCGAAGGTCCGGATCCAGATACTGCGGTTCTCGGTGGGCGCGCACGCCGGCGCGTTCGGCCCGTTCCACTACTTCCGCTTCGGCTTCTCCGAACTTCCCGACGTCGTCTACACCGAAAACCTCGTCGGCTCGGTCTACGTCGACCAGCCCGCCGACGTCGTGACGTACCTCGAAGTACTGGACCGGATGTCCGTGCAGGCGGAGCCGGTCGCCCGGACCAGGAGCATCCTGGGTGAACTGCGTGAGGAGTTGTGAGCCATGACGTCCATGGACCCCATCTACAGCGGCATGCCGGCCATCGATCTGGGCACCGAGGGCTGGGAGAAACCCTGGAGCGGCACCAACGGCGGGAGCTGCGTCGAGGCCAAGCGGCTGCCCGACGGAAGCGTGGCCTTCCGCCAGTCCAAGGACCCGGACGGGCCCGCGCTGGTCTACACCCGGGACGAGATGATCTCGTTCCTGCGGGGCGCGAAGTCCGGCCAGGCCGACTTCCTCGTCGCCTGACCGCGGCCGTCTGACCTCGGTCGCCTGACCCCGACCGTCTGACCCTGGTCGCCTGACCCCGGTCGCCTGACGCCGCCCGCCCTTCCGGAGCGGCGCCCAGCACACCGGCACAGACGACCACCACTACGGCCGCACAACCGGACAACCCGCACGCGCACTGCCACCGTCCGGGTTGTACCGGTCACACTGAGGAGGTCGGCCGTCCTGGAGGGAGTGCTATGCGCACACTCCACGAGGCGCTCGCCCAGTGCCGGACACTGGTCGTCGAGGGCCCGGACGGCATCGGCAGGGGCGCACTCCTCGCCGAGGTGGCCCGCGCCGGATTCGCGATCCGGCACTCCCGGGGGCATCTGCACCACGTGGATCCGACCCGCCCGTACCGCGAACTCCTCTCCGCTCCCGGCCGGCTGGCCGTCGACGGCGGCATCATCCATGAACTCGTCTACGGGCCGCTGCGCCGTGGGCACTCCCGGGTGACCTGGATCCAGGCGCTCGACTTCGCCGAGGCCGTGGCGGCACGGAACGGGGCCCTTCTCCAACTGGCCCGCTCCGGGCGCGCCGCGGACGCCGAGAGCGCCGAGGCGGCCGAGGCATACGCCCGCGCGTTCCGCACCCTCGCCCAGCACGCTCCCGTCGTCACGGTCGCCATGGTCGGCACCGCTGACACCTCCGGCCCCGAGGGACCCGGTCCCCCTATCCGCACACCGGACACTTCCACTCACCAACGGGCGAGATACGTACGTAAGTTGACGGTACGTTAGTTGCAGACGACGGAACGCGCGGCAGGAGATCCCTCATGACAGACGGCCGGCCCACTCCCGACCAGGACGCCTTGTCCAAGATCGACACCACGGTGCCGCATTCGGCCCGCATCTGGAACTACTGGATGGGCGGGAAGGACAACTACGAGGTCGACCGGGAGGCGGGCGACGCCTATCGCCGGATCGCGCCGAACATCGAGACGATGGCCCGCGCCTCCCGCGGATACCTGATCCGTACCGTAACGTTCGTCGCCGGGGAGCTGGGCATCCGCCAGTTCCTGGACATCGGCACCGGCCTGCCCACGTACGACAACACCCATCAGGTCGCCCAGCGCGTGGCACCGGAGGCCCGGATCGTCTATGTGGACAACGACCCGCTCGTGCTGAGGCACGCCCAGGCGCTGCTCACCAGCACGCCCGAGGGTGTCACCGACTACATCGACTCGAACCTGCACGAGCCCGAGAAGATCATCGAGGCGGCACGCAAGATCCTCGACTTCGAGAAGCCCGTCGCACTGATGCTGATGGGCATCCTGGGCCACATCCAGGACTACGAGGAGGCCAAGACGATCGTGCGCCGTCTCCAGGCCGAGCTGCCGCCGGGCAGCTACTTCGTGCACTACGACAGCACGGACACCGACGCCGAGCTGAAGCGGGCCCAGGAGGGCTACGACGACACCGGCGCCGTTCCGTACGTGCTGCGCAGCCCCCGGCAGGTCGCCGCCTACTACGAGGGCCTCGAACTGCTGGAGCCCGGCATCGTCTCCTGTCCGCTGTGGCGCCCCGAGCCGGGCACCGACCCGCAGCCGACGGACGTGTACGGAGGCGTCGCCCGCAAGCCCTGACGCCCCCGTCGGCGTCAGGGCCTGTGTCCGGACCCGGGCCGGTCAGGTCCGTGCGGCCGGCTGGATGTTCTGGTTCAGCCGGAACAGGTTGCCCGGGTCGTAGTCGGCCTTGATCCTGGCCAGGCGTGCGTAGTTGTCCCGGTAGCTCGCACGGACGCGCTCCTGGCCCTCGTCCATCATCATGTTCACGTAGGCGCCGCCCGCCGAGTACGGGTGCAGGGCCTCGAAGTAGTCGACGGTCCACTGCTTGATGCGGTCGGCGTTCGCCGGGTCGGGGTCCACACCCGCGTACACCGAGGCCCAGCGTGCGTCCCGGTAGCTCCAGGCCGTGTCCGTCGGTGCCAGGTCGTGGACGGCGCCGTCGATCGGGTACAGGTGCATGGTCGACTTCATGGTCGGCAGTTCGGCACCGAACTTGGCGTGCTGTTCGATCGCGGCACCGGGGATCTCGTTGACGAAGTCGGCGCGCCAGTACCACTGGTCGCCGGGCGGGTAGAGCCCGTCGAAGGCCGACTGGATCGCGGGGTGCGGCATCGGCGCGGGCCCGTGCAGCAGCGGCTCGGGAAGCGCGGAGAGCAGGGGCGCCATCAAGCGGGCCGCCGTGTCCGCGTCGTCCCCGGCGTAGCACCACACGACGCCGCAGGCCTTGCGGCCCTGGATCTCCTCGGGGAACGGGGGCGCCGGCGGGACCGCGCCGAACAGGAAGAAGCCGCCCAGGTCGCGGGGCGCGTGCGGGATGAAGTCCCGGTAGGCGGCCAGGACTTCGGCCGCGGCTTCGACGGGCCAGAACGTGGGCCCCGCAACGACGGTCCCCACCTCGTGCAGCCGGAAACGGAACGAGGTGACGACTCCGAAGTTGCCTCCTCCGCCACGGATCGCCCAGTAGAGGTCGGCGTTCTCGTCGGCGCTCGCACGCACCTGCGTGCCGTCGGCCAGTACGAGGTCCGCCTCCAGGAGGTTGTCGATGGTCAGCCCGCACTTGCGGCTGAGATGGCCGAGACCGCCGCCCAGGGTGAGACCGCCGACGCCGGTCGTGGAGATGATGCCGCTCGGCGTGGCCAGCCCGTGCGCGTTGGTGGCACGGTCCACCTCACCCCAGACACAGCCCGCGCCGACACGGACCGTCCTCGCCGCCGGGTCGATCTCGATGTCCTTGAGCGGAGACAGGTCCACGACCACGCCGTCGTCGCAGGTCCCAAGACCCGCTCCGTGGTGCCCGCCGCCCCGCACCGCGAGCGGCAGGTCGTGGTGGCGGGCGAAGCCGACGGCGTGTGCCACGTCCTCGGCGCTGGTGCAGCCGGCCACCAGGGCGGGCCGCCGGTCGATCATCGCGTTGTAGACCGCGCGGACCTCCTGGTAACCGGAGTCGTCCGGGCCGGTCAACTGGCCCTTGAATTGCGTGAGTTCCTGGCGGGCTGCTTGTGCGGGCGTGACAGACATGGGCGTCCCCCGAATCCGGGGCCCCACTCTTCGGGCCCCTCCGATGGGCCTGTTCTACTCGGGTGGGCGGGGCCCGGACATCCGTGCCCGCCACTCAGCTCGGCCGCCTCGCCTACCTACGTCTGCCTATTCTCGCGCGTCTGCCTGGGTGTCGCGACCCGGCAGAATCCCGAGCTCCGTGGCACGGGCGGCGGCCTGGCGCCGGGTGCGGGCACCGAGCTTGTCCAGTACGGCGGCGACGTGGTTGTCGACGGTACGGACCGACACGACGAGCCGCTCGGCGATCTCGGGGTTGGTCAGGCCCTGCGCCAGCAGCCGCATGACCTGGAGCTGGCGCTCGGTGAGACCGGCGGGGTTCTCCCGGGTGGCGGCGAGTGGCCCGCGCGGGACGTGGCGTACACCGAGTCGTCGCAGTTCCGCGCGGACCAGCCGCGCCAGGGGTTCGGCACCGAGCGTGTCGAGCCGGGCGAGAGCGGCGAGCTTGACCTCGGGGTCCGGGCTCTCGGCGAGAGCGGCGGCATGCTCGTACGGGCAACCCGCCGCGTGCCACGCCCGCGCCGCCTCCCGCCAGCGGCCGGCGGTCTGGAGCGCGTACGGGTGGTCCGAGGCGTCCGCCGGTACGGGGTGTCCGGCCCTGGTGAGCCAGTGGCCGAGTTCGGCGCGGTGCGGGACGACGGACAGACGGCATGCCTGTTCGAAGGTCTCCCCGGCCAGCTCGGCCACCTCCTTGTGATCGCCCCGGAGCCAGGCGGCCTCGGCGCGGGCGGCGGCGACCGGCCCGGTGCGCTGGAGTTCGCGGGTGCGTACGGCGATCTCCCAGGCCTGGTCGAGCAGTTCCTCGCCACCGCTGCGGCCGCGCCGGACCCGGACCCGGGCGAGGACGGTCAGGGCGGGGCAGCGGGCGGGGACGAAGTCGTGGGCGCCGATCTCGGCGTGCCGCTCCGCGTCGTCCCAGGCGCCCGCGGCGAGCTTCCGCAGCCCCATCGCCACATGGAGATAGCTGAGGAACCCGACGTGCTCCGCCCGGTCGGCCAGTTCCATGCCGGGCGCGAGGAAACGGTCGGCCTCGGTGTACTCAAGGCGTTCGAGCAGCGTCCAGATGAGGTTGGCGTACGAGCGGCAGGCGTGCTCGACCTCACCGGCGGCCAGCGCGACCTGCAGGCTCTCCTCCAACTGGGCGCGGCCCAGCGGGTCGCCGGCGCGCCAGCGGGCGGAGCCGACGTTGTTGAGGGCGTGCGCGAGGATCGCCGTGTCGCCCGTGCGGCGGGCCAGCGTGATGGCCCGTTCGCCGAAGTCGATGGCCTGGGCGGTGCGTTCGGAGAGCATGTGGAGCTGGGAGGTGTTGCTGAGCGCGAGTGCGAGCAGCCGGTCGTCGCCCACGTCCTCCAGGACGGCGATGGCCTCCCGGGCGGCGTGTTGCGCGTCGTCCGCGTTCCCCGCCCACCAGTGGATACGGGAGAGCCAGCGCAGGTCCGCGCCGAGCGCCCGGGTATCGCCGAGGGACCGGCGCAACGCGACCGCGTCCCGCTCGGCGTCCACGGCGGCCGCCGAGTCGGCGATGGTGTAGCTCTCGATGGCGTACCGCTCCAGCAGACCGGCGAGTTCGGCCGCGCCGAAGCGGTCGCGCTGCCGCAGGACGAGCCGCAGGTGGGCCGCGGCCTCCCGGTGTGCGCCCGCGCCGGCGGCATCACGGGCGGCGTCGGGCCCGTACCGGGCGATCGCGTCCTGGTCCCCGGCCTGCGCCGCGTGGTGGACGACGCGGGCCGGGTCGGAGCCGGGCTTCGCGACGAGTGCGGCGAGGACCTGGCGGTTGAGTTCGATGCGCCGTGCGGCGGGCAGCGAGTCGGCGACGGCCCGGCGGATCAACTCGTGGCGGAATCCGGCCCGTTCCGGTGTCACGGTCAGCAGCCCGCGCTGTTCGGCGAGCGCCAGTTCGGCCACGCCGTGCGTCAGCAGGGCCTCGACGAGGGGGCGTTCGACCGCGGACGGCACCACGGCGAGCTGCTCCAGGGCGTCCTGGGTCCGGTCGTCCAGGTCGCGCAGCCGGGCGAGGACCGCGTCGACCACGGTCGGCGGTACGGCACCGGCACCGCCGGCCGCCACGACCTCGGCGACGAAGAACGGGTTGCCCGAGGTGACCGCGTACACCTCTGCCGGATCCAGGCCGCTCACCGCGCTGAGACTGCGTACGGCGGCCGGGGAGAGCCGGGACAGGGGCAGGCGGTGCACGCGTTCGGCCCGGGAGACCTGGCCGAGGAGGTGGTGCAGGGGGTGGCGGCGGTCCAGTTCGTCGTCCCGGTAGGTCAGGACCAGCACGGCCGGCAGGCGTTCCACGCGGTGCACCAGGAACCGCAGTGCGTCGAGCGAGGCCTCGTCGGCCCAGTGCACGTCCTCGATGACGAGGACGGCCGGATGCGGGGCCGCGACGAGTTCCGCCCGCAGCGCGTCGTAGACCCGCGGCCGGTCCCCGCCCGCCGTGAGCGCCCGGGCCAGTTCCGCGCCGACGCCGCCGACGAGATCGCGGAAGGGGCCCAGCGGCCGACGCGTCGCCAGGTCGTCGCACTCCCCCACCAGAACACGTGCCGTGGCGGGCAGCACTCCCGGCATGGCCTTCACCAGGCTCGACTTGCCGATGCCCGCCTCACCGTGGACGAGCACGACGCAGCCGGCTCCGTCGGCCGCGTCCCTGGCGGCGGAGGCCAGCCGGTCCAGCTCGTGGTCTCGTTCGAGGATCCCCCCATCCACGGCCCAATGCTGGCACACGCACGCCTCTTGAAGCCCCACAGCGGCACCCATAGGATCGTTCAACGACGCGTGAAACGTTTCAAACGACCTCGCGCCTCTCCCCATGCCCCTCTTCGCGCCTCCGCATCTCACGCCTCTCCCCTCTCGCCCCGCCCACCCTTCGCTTCGACATCCGCACCCGCATCCGCATCCGCGCACGTACGCAACCAAGGGACCCCGCATGACCAACGGTTGGAACCGCCGCGCCTTTCTCCGGAGTTCGGTCGCCGGAGCGGGCGCCTCCGCCGCCCTCACCTCCGGCGCCACCGCCGCCTCCGCCTCGGGACACCCGCAGGCCGAGGCCGCACCGCCGGGCAGGCTGCGGGTCGAGCGCACGACCGTCGAGTACGCCGAGACGCTGCTCGGCACGGAAGTGGAACAGCCCCGGCTCACCTGGGAGTTGGCGGCCGGCGGGCACGGTGCCCGGCAGACCGCCTACCGGGTGAGGGTCGCGTTGAGCGAGCGGGACCTGCGCGAGGGACGGCGCGCGGTCTGGGACTCGGGCCGGGTCGCGTCGGACCGCAGCGTCGCCCTCGCGTACGCGGGCCCCGCCCTACGGCCGCGCACCCGCTACCACTGGCAGGTCAGGGTCTGGGACGGCGAGGGCCGGCCGTCGGCGTGGAGCGCACCCCGCTGGTGGGAGACAACGTTGTCCAGAGACTCCTGGCAAGGGTTCTGGATCGGTGCGGCGGCCGCCCCGAAGCCGCCGACGTTCGACGGCGCGTCCTGGATCTGGTCGCCCGGCGCGACCTCGAACGACGCGCCCGCCGGGCCCCGGTGGTTCCGCGGCACGCTGACGCCGCCCGCGGGTTCGGAGATCCGCAGAGCCACCCTGCTGGCGACGGCCGACGACGACTTCACCCTCTATCTCGACGGCCGGCAGGTGCTGCACCAGGCCGAACAGACCGATGCCTGGCGCCAGGGCCAACTCGTCGACGTCACCGAGCAGGTGCGGGCCGGCGACTCCGCGCGCCTGGTGGTCGCCGCCCTCGCGACGAACCGCGGCAACGCGTCGGTCAACCCCGGCGGCCTGCTCGTACGGCTCCTCGTGGAGCACGGGACGGGGGCCACCGAGCTGGTCACGGGCAACGGGTGGCGATGCGCCGACGACGAACAACAGGGCTGGCAGCAACCGGGGTTCGACGACTCCTCGTGGCCTGAGGCGGCGGTGCTCGCGCCCTACGGGCAGGGCCCCTGGGGCGACGGCGTGTCGATCGCGGCGCCCGAGCAGCCGGCTCCGCTGCTGCGCCGCGAGTTCACCCTCTCCAAGCCGGTCGCCCGCGCCCGCCTCTACATCAGCGGACTCGCCTACTACGAGGCACAGATCAACGGTGTACGCGTCGGCCGCCAGGTCCTCGACCCCGGCTTCACGGACTACGACGAGACCGTGCTGTACGCGGTGCACGACGTGACGGACCACCTGCGCCGGGGTGCCAACGCGATCGGTGTGAGCCTCGGCCGGGGTTTCTTCGGCATGACGACACCGAACGTCTGGAACTGGCACCGCCCCCCGTGGCACGGCGAGCCACGGCTGCTCGGCCAGCTGGAGATCGACCACCCCGACGGCTCACGCACCACGGTCGCCACGGACGGCCGGTGGCGGATCACCGAGGGCCCGACCCGCTCCAACTCCCTCTATGCGGGCGAGAGTTACGATGCCCGTAAGGCGCCCGGGGCATGGACACGGCCAGGGTTCGACGACAGCGGCTGGCAGGGAACAGAGCGCCGGGACGCCCCGAAGGGCACGCTGCGCGCACAGCCGCACGATCCGATCGAGGTCGTCGAGACCGTACGCCCGGTCGCCGTCGACGAGTTGAGCGAGGGCGTGTACGTCGTCGACATGGGCCGCACGATGGCCGGCTGGACGAAGCTGACCGTGCGCGCCGCGGCGGGGACGACCGTACGCCTGGTCCACGGCGAGAAACTGAAGTCCGATGGAAGTGTGCACGCCGAGACGGGGCACGTGCCCGGCCGGTTCCAGACCGACGAATACGTGTGCGCGGGCGGCGGCGCCGACGAGGTGTGGGAGCCGAGGTTCTCGTACAAGGGCTTCCGTTATGTGCAGGTCAGCGGGCTGCCCGCGAAGCCCGAGCCGTCGCAGGTGCTGGGCCGTGTCGTGCACACACCGGTGGAGGCGACGGGTTCCTTCGCCTGCTCCGAGCCGTTCTACGAGCGGTTGGAGCGGGCGATGCGGCGCACGCTCCTGAACAACCTGCACGGCATTCCGACGGACACGCCGATGTACGAGAAGAACGGCTGGACCGGTGACGCCCAGCTGGGCGCGCCGATCATGGCGTACGCGCTCGGGGTGCACCGCTTCCTCTCCAAGTGGCTCGGCGACCTGAAGGACAGTCAGAACCCGGACGGGCAGCTGCCGGTGATCGTGCCGAGCGGCGGCTGGGGGTACGGCGACCTCGGCCCGTCCCCCGAGTGGACGACCGTGTACCCGTTCCTGTTGCGGGAGATGTACCGCGTGTACGGGGACGACCGGCTGGCCCGCGACCACTGGACGCCGCTCACCCGCTACCTGGACTGGGAGATCTCCCGGCTGAAGGACGGCCTCGCCGTGACCGCGCTCGGCGACTATCTGCCGCCGGGGTACGGCGGCAACCCGCCCGAGGACACCCGGCTGACGGCGACGGCGTACCTGCACCGGGCGCTCGTCGGCACGGCGGAACTCGCGGATCTGCTCCATGACTCCGCGGTCGCCGATCGCTACCGCAAGGCCGCGGAGGGACTCAAGGTGGCCTTCAACGCTGCCTTCCTGGGCCCGGACGGCCACTACCGCACGGCAAAGGATCCCGGATACCGGCAGACGAACAACTGCGTTCCGCTCGCCTTCGGACTGGTCCCGCCGGGTGCGCGGGCCAGTGTCGTCGACTCGCTCCTCGCCGACATCGAGCAGCGCGGCAACCATCTGAACACCGGCGCCCTCGGCACCAGCGTCCTGCTGCGACAGCTGTCCGCGCAGGGTCACCCCGAGGTGGCCCGTGCCATCGCGACACAGCGTACGTACCCGAGCTGGGGCCACTGGTTCGAGAACGGCGCCGACACCATGTGGGAGATGTGGCCGCTCGACTCGCGGTCCCGGGACCACTACTTCCAGGGCACGGTCGTGCAGTGGCTGTACGAGAACGTGGCCGGGCTGCGCCCCGGGGACGCGGGTTACCGGACCTTCACGGTGCGCCCCGACGGCCGTACGGGGGTGGACTGGGCCCACACATCGGTCCGCACGGTCCGCGGCCGGGCTTCGGCCGCCTGGTCGGTCGTGGACGGTTCGGTGCGGCTCTCGGTGCGGGTGCCGGTGGGGTCGACGGCCGAGGTGCATGTGCCGGCGACCGGGCGTTCGGCGGTGCGCGCACCGGGCGGGGCGACATTCGTGCGGGTGGATCCGGAGTTCGTCGTGTATGAAGTGACGCACGGGGGCTGGGAGTTCGTGGCTCGGGCCACTGGGTGACCGGGCCACCGGGTGAACGAGGCTTGCGGGTGCGGGCCGCAGGTGCGGCCCGCTGCGGGAGATCCGACCTCCGGCTTCTGGGCTCGTCATTCAGGGTCCGGTGCCGCACGGCGCGTCACGAGGCCGTGCGGGATTCGAGGTCGCTGCGGGTGTCGTTGCCGTACACGCCCGTCTCGTCTCCCCGGATGCCGTACCAGAGCTGGAAACGTGCCACCGCCGCCGTCAGCGTGGCGTCGTACACGCCGCTGGGCGTGTCCTGGTCGTACACGTCGGGGATACGCAGCAGCCGCGTCTGCAGGTCACTCACCGCCGGCCCGCTGTCGCCCTCGCGCAAGGTGCCGGCGCCGTCCGGGTCGACGCCCCCGGGAACGGCGGACGAAGCGGGGGGAGCGGACGGTGCGGCAGGAGCGGACGACGCGGCAGGGGGCGCCTCCTGCGCGGCGTCACCGGCGTCCCTGTCCCAGGTGAGAAGCAGAGCCGCACCGAACCCCGCCAGCGCCGCGGCCCCCGCGGCGACGCCGAGCACCGTACGGCGGAGCAGGAAACTACGGCCGTGCGCCGGCCCGCGTGCGGCCGGGCGGACGCGTCGCGCCGGCCTGCCGTCGCTCACGGTGACAGGCGGCAGTTCCTGGGTGTCGTCCTCCGTCACCGTGGGCAGTGCGGTGCGTTCCGCCCCCGGTACAGCGACGATCTCGTAACCCTCGTCCGAGTCACGTTCCCTCTCCTGCACCTGCCGCACCAGATCCGAGAGGTACCCCGGCCGGCGACGGCGCAGGACGTTGGTCGGCTCCAGCGGCGACCGACGCGATGGCTCTTCGGGGTCGAACGGTGTCGACAAGCTGCTCTCCCTCCGCGCGTTGCTGAAAAGGGATACGGACACCCCCGCCCGGTGGTTCAACGGAGCGCTGCCGAGCCGCGCACGCGGGGGCGGGCCGCTCCGCCGTTTTTGCCGCGACGGCAACAAAGGTCGACCATCAGATGACAATGAAAACGATTGTCGATAACGTGTGGGGCGGTCACGTTGTCCGCGCCCCGCCATGGGGTGCCCCTGGCGTGCCCGGAAGCTCAACCGGTGTACGTGAAAGGGGAGTTGTGGCTCATCTGTTGGTGATCGAGAGCTGGGTCGGGTCGATGAGCAGACTGCTGCCACGGGCGATCCGGGAGGGTGGGCACGAGTTCACCTTCCTCACCCGCGACCTGCATCACTATCTGCGTTCCGCCCCGGAGGGCACGGCCCATCCCCTGCTCGCGGCTCGCAATGTGCTGACCGCCGAAACGAACGACGTCGCCTCGCTGCTCCCCGAGGTGGAGCGGCTGCACGGGGCGCTCGGCTTCGACGCGGTGGTCACGTCCTGCGACTACTACCTGCCCACCGTCGCGCGGATCGCCGCCCGTCTGGGCCTTCCCGGGCCGGCTCCCGAGTCCGTGGAGACCGCGTGCCGCAAGGACGCCACCCGTCATGTCCTCGGCCGGGCCGGTGTCCCCGGCCCTCGTTTCGCCGTCTGCGCCGACCGGGCCGAGGCCGAGGAAGCCGCACGGGAGCTCGGATTCCCGCTGGTCGTCAAGCCCGTCGACCTCTGCGCGGGCATGTACGTGCGGCGCGTCGACGACGAGCGGGACCTCGCCGAGGCCTGCCGGGCGATCACGGACTTCCCGTTGAACGCCCGCGGTCAGGTGCGGGCGCCCGTCCTCCTCCTTGAGGAGCTTCTCGACGGTCCCGAAGTCAGCGTGGAAACCGTGTCGTTCGACGGCACGACGCATGTGGTGGGCGTGACCGACAAGAGCCTCGCCGGGGCGCCGGCCTTCATCGAGACCGGCCACATGTTCCCCGCCGCCCTCGCTCCCGCCGAGGCGGCGGCCGCCCAGGACACCGCGGTGCGGGCGGTCGAGGCGCTCGGTCTCGACTCGGTCGTGGCACACACCGAGATCAGGCTGACCGGCGCCGGGCCCCGCGTCGTCGAGGTCAACCCGCGCCCCGCCGGAAACCGCATCACCGAGCTGATCCGTCACGTCACCGGTCTCGACCTGGCCGCCGCCTGCGTGGACGTGGCTCTCGGCCGCACCCCCGACCTGCGACAGCGCGACACCGGACTGCGCAGCGCCGCCGTCGGCTTTCTAGTGCCGGACACCGAGGGAACACTGGAGTCGATCGAGGGCTCTGGCCAAGTGCACGGGGTGCAGGGCGTGTTGGAGGTGCAGCTCGCCGAGCCGGGTCGCGCGGTGAAGGCGGCCGGCAGCAACAACGAGTACCTCGGACATGTCATGGCGGGCGACGCCGGCGGGCTTGGCGCGCGAGGCCGCGTCGAGTCGCTGCTCTCCGGGCTGCGACCGCGGGTGTCCGTCCGATGAGTCCGATGAGGGCGGGGACCGGACTGCCACCAGCCACGACACCGGCGGCGACAGCGGTTGCCGGTGCCACACCGGCCTCGTACGACGATCTGGTGCGGCAGGTTCTGGCCGGTGGGTTCGGTCCGGATCCGCACAGCCTGCGCGTCGCAGTGGCGTTCACCACGAGTCAGGCCGTGCGGCACGACGGGCGCCGCGGCGGCTACCGCAACGAGGTACTCAGTCTGCGCCTCGGCCAGGCGGTCGGCTCGTGCGCGGTCGAGCCCGGCGCGCTGCCGCGCGGCGCGGTGGACGACTGCGCCGGGGCGGAGGTCGCGCGACTGCTGGAGCACCCGCTCCCCTCGGTCCGGGTCGCGGCGCTGGACGCCTGTCTGATGCACGGGCTCCCGCACACGCGGCAGAACGGGGCACTGCCCTTTCCCCTGCCCGCCGGAAGTTCCCTGGAGAAGTCCCGAGCCCGGGCGCGGGCCGTCGTCGAGCTCCTTGACCTCGAACCGGGGCAGACCGTCCTCGTCGTCGGTGTCGTCAACTCCCTTCTTGAGGCCCTGCGTTCGCGGGGAATCAGGTACATACCGTGCGACCTCAAGGGCGGTAGGACGGAGTGGGGCGAGCACGTCGTCACCGACGCCCACGCCGAACTCGACCGCTGTGACGCCGTACTGGCCTCCGGTATGACACTCGGCAACGGGTCCTTCGAGCCCCTGCGGGAGCACGCCCTGCGCAGCGGCCGGCAGTTGGTGATGTTCGCCCAGACCGGCAGTGCCGTCCTGCCGAGGTTCCTCGGTGCCGGAGTGAGCGCGGTGTGCGCGGAGCCGTATCCCTTCTTCTGGCTCGACGGCGGCCCGGGTGTCATCCACCGCTACGGCCGCACGGAGGCCGCACTGTGACCACGGCCGCCCTGCGCCCCCTCGCCGCCGACCCCGGCCTCCTCGCCCTGCTCGGCCGCACCCCGCTGGCCAGGGTGAGCGCCGACCTGCCGTGTCCGCAGCCAGGGTTCTGGGCCAAGCTGGAAGGCCTCGCCGCCGGCGGCATGAAGGCGCGGGCCGCGGTGTCCATGCTGCTCGGCGCCCGTGACCGGGGCGAACTGCGGCCCGGGGCACCGGTGGTGGAGTCCACCTCCGGGACACTGGGCATCGGGCTCGCCTTCGCCGGGCAGGCACTGGGGCATCCCATCGTGCTCGTCGGCGACACCGAACTCGAACCGTCCATGCGGCAGTTGCTGCGCGCGTACGGAGCCCGTCTCGAACTCGTCGACCGTCCTTCCGGGGTCGGCGGCTGGCAGGCGGCCCGGCTGACCCGGCTGCGCGAGCTGCTGGGGACGCTGCCGGACGCGTACTGGCCCGACCAGTACAACAACCCCGACAACATCGCCGGTTACGCGTCGCTCGCCGCCGAACTCGCCGCCCAGCTCGACCACTTGGACGTGCTGGTGTGCAGCGTCGGCACGGGCGGTCACAGTGCCGGGATCGCGGGGCCGCTGCGCAGGCACTGGCCCAGGCTGCGGCTGATCGGTGTGGACGCAACCGGTTCCACCATCTTCGGCCAGCCCGCCAGACCCCGGCTGATGCGCGGGCTGGGCAGCAGCCTCCATCCGCGCAACGTGGCCTACGAGGCCTTCGACGAGGTGCACTGGGTCGGCCCGGCCGAGGCGGCCGACGCCTGCCGGCGGCTGGCCCGCGGCAGCTTCGTCAGCGGCGGCTGGAGCACCGGGGCGGTCGCACTGGTCTCCGCGTGGGCGGCCCGTGTCCATCCCGGCGCCGAGGTCGCCACCGTGTTCCCCGACGGTCCCCACCGCTATCTCGGCACGGTTTACGACGACGGCTTCGCAGCCGCGCACGGCCTCGACCTGTCCGCCGCCGCCACCCGCCCGGTCGAGATCCCGCACGCACGCGCCGTCGAGGCCACCGGCTGGGTCCGCTGCACCACGGTGACCGATCCCCTGCACGCCGATCCCCTGCCCAGCGATCCCCCGCACACCCTGGAAAGGCGCCCGTGAAGGCCACCCTGCGCACCGTGCGGCTCGCGCTCGCCGAGCCGCTGCGCATCTCCCGTTCGACGACGGCCGCCCGCGACGCCGTCTGGCTGACGATCGAGCACGAAGGCCTGCACGGCCACGGCGAGGCCGTCACCAGCGTCTACTACGGCCTCGACACCGACACTCTGCAATGGCAGCTGTACGAGTCCGGCCGTGCCCTGGGCCGCTTCCCCGACCCCGAGAGCGCGCTCCGCGAGCCGCCGGCAGACGGGCGGCCGTCCGCGGTGACCGCGGCTGTCGAGGCCGCGCTGCTCGACCTGTGCGGTAAACGGGCCGACGCCCCCGTGTACCGGCTCCTCGGTGCCACGAGCGCTCCGAGCGCCGGCACCGCCCGCACCATCGGCATCGTCCCGGCCCCGCACGCCGCCGCGCAGGCACGCGCACTCGTGGACGCCGGATTCGCCCTCATCAAGGCGAAGGCGGGCACCCCGGACCCCGAGGACGACCTCGACCGCATACGCGCCATCCGCTCCGCCGTGCCCGGCACCCGGCTCCTGCTCGACCCCAACGGCGCCTGGACCCTCGACCAGGCCCGTCGACTCATCCCCCAGTACGCCGAGTTGGGTGTCGAAGCCGTCGAACAGCCCGTCGCCCCCGGTGATCCGGAGGGCCTGGCACAGCTCGCCGAACGTTCACCGCTGCCCCTGATCGCCGACGAGGACGCCGTCGGCCAGGAGGACGTACGGCGACTCGCGGGCCGCGTGCACGGCGTGAACGTCAAGCTCGCCAAGTGCGGCGGGCCCCGAGCGGCACTGCGTATCGCCGAGTCGATCGCCGGCAGCGGCACCGAGCTGATGCTCGGCTGCCTCACCGCCAGCACGCTCGGCCTCGCGCCCGCCGTGCACTTCGCCGACCGGGCCCGCTGGGCCGACCTCGACGGACATCTGCTGCTCGCCGACGACCCGTGGACCGGGATCGGCGGCGCCGACGGTGTCGTACGGGCGAGTGAACTGCCCGGGCTCGGCGTACGGGAGCGGCCGGCGGGAGAGGCGGACGGGCCGTGAAGATGCGACAGAAGACGCCGCAGAAGACCCTGCATGAGATACGGGGCTTCTCGCCCGCGATCCGGCTCCTCCTCGTCAACCAGTTCGGCGTCAGCACCGGCTTCTATCTGCTCATCCCCTATCTGGCCACGCATCTGGGCGAGAACCTGGGCATGTCGGCGGCCGTCGTCGGGATCGTGCTCGGGGTGCGCAACCTCAGCCAGCAGGGGCTGTTCCTCATCGGCGGTTCGGCCGCGGACCGGCTCGGCGCGCGCGGAGTCATCATCGCCGGCTGCGCGGTGCGTACCGTCGGCTTCGCGTTGTTCGCGCTCGGCGACGGACTCGCGGTGCTGCTGGCCGCGTCCGTGCTGAGCGGGCTCGCCGGGGCGCTGTTCAACCCGGCCGTGCGGGCCTGTCTCGCGCAGGAGGCGGGCGAGCGCAAGGCCGAGGCTTTCGCGCTGTTCAACGTGTTCGCGACCACTGGGGCGCTCGTCGGGCCGCTGCTCGGCAGTGTCCTGCTGCTCGTCGACTTCCGGGCCTCCGCCCTCACCGCCGCCGCGATCTTCGCGCTGCTCACCGTGGCACAGGCGCTGATGCTGCCCGCGCGGGCGGTGCCGCCGAGTTCGGGCACCGTGCTCGCGGACTGGCGCGAGGTGGTCGGCAACCGCGCGTTCCTCGCCTTCTCCCTGGCCATGGTCGGCATGTTCACCCTGGAGAACCAGCTGTACCTGCTGCTGCCCGACGGCGTCCGCCGGGCCACGGGCTGGGACGGTGCGGCCGGACTGGTCTTCCTCGTGGGAACGCTCGCCAATCTCGCGCTGCAGCTGCGCCTCACCCGGGCACTGAAGGCGTACGGAAGGCGGGCCATCGGTGCCGGGCTCACCCTGATGGGGCTCGCCTTCCTGCCGCCGATGCTGGTGTCGGGGGCCTCCCCGCGGGTGTGGCACGCCGTACCCGTTCTCGTGGGCGTTCTCCTCCTCTACGTCGGTGTCATGGTCGCGCAGCCCTTCGTGATGGAGCTGATCCCCGGTTTCGGCAGACCGGAACTGACCGGCACGTACTTCGGGATCTTCTACATGGTGTCGGGGGTCGCCGCGGCCGTGGGCAACACGGTCGTGGGCTGGACCATGGACGCCGGGGGCCGGTGGGACACGGCCTGGCTGCCCTGGGCCTGCTGCCTGGGGTTCGGGCTGGCGTCGGCGGGCGGGGTCACCTGGCTGCGCCGCCTCGGGGCACTGCCCGTACGCCCGGTTCCCGTGGAGGCGACGGCATGACGAGCGCCGATCCGCTGACAGACGATCTGCTGACCGGCAATCTGCTGACCGACCACCCGGAGCTGTACGAGGCCAGGTTCCCCGATCCCGAGCGGCTGGCCGGGCGGTGGGCCGAGGACTGCCTGCGCCGGTACGGGGCCGGTCCAGCGGTCCTCGACCTGGGGTGCGGCACCGGGCGGGACGCGGCGCAGCTGCACGCGTCGGGCCGGTCGGTCGTCGGCGCCGACCTCTCCGAGGCGATGCTGGCGTACGCCCGCTTCCGGCACCCCGGCCCACGCTATGTGCGCGCCGATCTGCGGGACTTCTCCCTCGGCCCCGGGGTCTTCGACGCGGTGGTGTGCCTGGACAGTTCACTCCTGTACTGCCACACCAACGACGAACTGGACGGATTCCTGGCCTCCTGCCGCCGGGCTCTGGTTCCCGGCGGGCTCCTCGTCGCCGAGCTGCGCAACGGCGCCTACTTCCTCGGCCGTGACGACCTGCTGAACACGCCGAAGGTCAACAGCACTGCCTGGCAAGGCACTTCGTACCGGTCGACGACCACCCTGCACATCGACCGCACCGCGCAACTCCTGCGCCGTACCCGCATCTGGACCGCCGACGACGGCTCGGCTCCCGTCGAACAGCGCTCGGCATGGCGGCTGCTCCTCCCGCTGGAACTGCGCCACTTCCTGACCGCGCACGGTTTCGCCGTGCTCGCGCTGCACGACGGTCCGGGGCCGCGCACCGAACCGCCCTGGCAGGAGGGCGATCTGCCCGGCACCGCGACCGACGCCGACCGGCTGCACGTGGTGGCACGTCTCGCCGGCTGACCGCGCCGCACCTCCCTACGCCTCACCTCACGCCACACCTCACCCAGCAGACCTCGCACAGCAAGGACATCCTCATGCGTGACTACCCTCGCCTCCGTCGCAGAGGCCTTCTCGCGGCCGCCTCCGGCATCGGCGCCCTCGCTCTCGTCGGCTGCGGCGGACCGGACGACCCCGCCGCGGACGGCTCCGGCAACGGGAAGGACGGGAAACCCAGGCGCGGCGGGCGGCTGCGGGCCGCCTTCGCGGGCGGCGGCGCGAGCGAGACGCTCGATCCGCACCTGGCCAACCTGTTCGCCGACGTGGCCCGTGCCAAGGCGCTCTTCGACAAGCTGGCCGACTACGGGGACGACCTCTCCGCCCGGCCGCGCCTGGCCGCCGGCTGGGAGCCGAACTCGGGGCTCGACCGCTGGAAGGTGACCCTGCGGAAAGCGGACTTCCACGACGGGAAGCCGGTCACCGCCGAGGATGTGCTGTTCAGCTACCGCCGTATCGCCGACCCCGGGAAGGCGTTCCGCGCCAAGGCCTCCCTCGAACCCATCGACCTGAAAGCGAGCCGGGCCGTCGACGAGCGGACCATCGAGTTCGTCCTCAAGCGGCCGACCGCCGAATTCCCCAACGTGCTGGCCGCGTTCGGCGCGTACATCGTTCCCGACGGGTCCTCGGACTCCGGCTTCGACAAGAAGCCGGTCGGCTCGGGCCCGTTCCGATTCGTGTCGTTCGCACCGGGCAGCTCGGCGCTCTTCCGCCGCAACGACGACTACTGGGACGGCGCCCCGCACCTCGACGAGGTGGAGTTCGTCGTCGCCAACGAGGAGTCCGCGCGAGTGAACGCGCTGCTCGGCGGGCAGGTCGAGTACGCCCATGAGCTGAACCCGACGACCGCGCGCGCCCACGAGGGCAAGGGCCAGATCGAGATCGTGCGGCTGCAGAACAGCGCCATGCAGGCCTTCGCCATGAAGACCGACCGGGCGCCCTTCGACGACAGGCGGGTCCGCGAGGCGTTCTTCCTCATCGCCGACCGCCAGGAACTCGTCGACGGGGCCCTGTCCGGGGCGGGCGAAGTCGGCAACGACCTCTTCGGCAAGGGCTACGAGTACTACGCCGACGATCTGCCCCAGCGCGAGCAGGACCTCGACCGGGCCCGCTCCCTCCTGAAGAAGGCGGGCGCGGAGAAGCTGAAGGTCACCCTGGACACCTCGGCGGTCGCGGCCGGTTTCACCGAGGCGGCGAGCATCTTCCGCGACCAGGCGGCCGAGGCAGGCGTCACCGTCGACGTCAGGATGGGCAGCAAGGACTCGTACTGGGCCGACATCCTCGACTCCGGAACCCTGTGCTGCTACCGCTCGGGAGCCATGCCCATCGAGTCGCACCTCTCGCAGCGGCTCCTCACCGACTCCACCACCAACGCCACCCGGTGGCACCACAAGGACTTCGACGCGCTCTACCAGCAGGCGCAGTCCACGAAGGACGGGAAGGAACGCGCCGCCGTGTTCGGGCGGATGCAGCGCAGGCTGTACGCCGAGGGCGGCTTCCTGGTGTGGGGGTTCGCCGACTGGATCATCGGAACTGCCAGGAGCGTCAGGGGAGTCGAGCGCGAGGCGCCCGCGAACACGCTCGACTGGGCGCGGTTCGACAAGGTCTGGCTGGCGTGAGCGGACTCGGCTCGTGGGTCGCCCGGCGGTTGCTGCTCGGCGGTGCGCAGACCGTGGCCGTGGTGCTGCTGGTCTTCGCGCTGACCGAGGCACTGCCGGGCGACGCGGCGGTGGCTCTCGCCGGGGACCAGCCGGACCCCGCCCGGATCGCCGCCATCCGTGAGGCGATGGAGCTGGACCGGCCCGCGTACGAACGGCTGGCCGACTGGGCGACCGGGCTGCCGCACGCGGACTTCGGGACCTCGCTGGCCTCCGGGCGGCCCGTCACCTCGTACATCTCCGGTGCCTTCGGTCCCACGCTTCTGCTCGCCACGCTCACCCTCGCGCTGCTGGTGCCGATCGGAGTCGGGCTCGGGGTGCTGGCCGCGCGTTTCGAAGGGCGGTTCGTGGACCGGCTGGTCAGCTCGGTGACGCTCGGGGTGTACGCGGTGCCGGAGTTCGCGCTCGGGGTGCTGCTCGTGACGGTGTTCGCGCTGCGGCTCGACTGGCTGCCGCCGACGGCAGTCGGTTACGGCACGGATCTGCCCGGGCATCCGGCCGCGCTCGTCCTGCCGGTGCTCGTCCTGCTGTCCCGCCCGGTGTGCTCGCTGTCCCGGCTGGTGCGCGCCGGAATGATCGACGCGCTCGCCTCGCCGTACGTCGCGCATGCCCGGCGGTACGGGGTTCCGGGCGCCCGGGTGCGGTACGCGCACGCCCTGCCGAACGCGGTCGCGCCCGCCGCCCAGCAACTCGCCCGTACCGTCGACTGGTTGTTGTGCGGGGTGATCGTCGTGGAGGCCCTGTTCGTGATTCCGGGCCTCGGGACCGTGCTGATGAACGCCGTGGCCGAGCGGGATGTGCCGGTGGTGCAGGGACTCGCGGTGGTCTTCGGGGTGCTCACGGTAGTGCTGAACCTGGGGGCCGATCTCGTCGCCCACCGGTTCGCGCCGCGGGCGGAGGTGGCCGCGTGAAGGCGCCTCGGACAGGGCTTCGGCGGGGGCTGCCGGCGGCTCGGTTCGCGCTCGGGGCCGTGCTGGTGTGTGTGCCGCTCGTTCTCGCGCTGTGCGGGCCGCTGGTCGCGGGCGGACCCGGACCGCGGGCCGCCTCGTTCACGCTCGGCGACGGGCACTGGCTGGGCACGGACTTCGTGGGGCGTGACGTGTGGCGGCAGGTGCTGCTCGGCGGCCGGCCCGTGGTGGTCGTCGCGCTCACGGCGACGGCGCTGGCGTATCTCGTGGCGCTGCCGCTCGGGCTGATCAGCGCCCTGACGCACAGAATCTGGCTGGAGGAGGGGCTGATGCGGCCGCTGGACGTCCTGCTGGCCGTGCCGTCCCTGTTGATGATCCTGCTGGTGGCCTCCGTGTTCACCCCCGGGGCCACCGGGCTCGCGCTGCTGGTGGCGCTCGTGAACATCCCGGACGCCGCGCGGATCGTCCGGGCCGCCGCGGCGGACGTGGCCGCACGGCCGGCGGTGGAGGCGCTGCGGATGCAGGGCGAGTCGTGGTGGCGTATCGCCGTGGGTCATGTCGGGCGGTCCATCCTGCGGCCGCTCGCAGCCGACGCGGGGGTACGGCTGACCGGTGTCCTGTACCTGGTGGCCACGGCCGCCTTCCTGGGCATCGGGGTGGCACCGGACGCGGCCGACTGGGCGGTGATGGTGGACCGCAACCGTACGGGGTTGCTCGTGCAGCCCTGGGCAGTGGTCGTCCCGGCGCTGTTGATCGTGGCGCTGACGACGGGGTGCAACCTGCTCTTCGACGCGCTGCTCAGGACCGAACGGAACAGTTCATGAACGGGACAACGGCGGTCGCGGAGATCGAGGAGCTGACCGTGGAGGTCGGCGGCAGACGCATCGTCGACGGGGTGAGCCTGCGGGTTCTGCCCGGCAGGGTGACCGCGCTGGTCGGGGCCTCCGGCAGCGGGAAGACGACCACGGGGCGTGCGCTGCTGGGCGAGTTCCCGTCGGGCGCGAGGGTCACCGGTTCCGTACGGGTGACGCAGGCGTTGGTCGGTTACGTCCCGCAGCACCCGGCGGAGGTGCTCAATCCCGCGCGGCGGATCGGTGCGCTGCTGCACGACATCGCGCGCGGTCAGGTGCGGGAGCTGCCTCGCCCCGAGCGGCGTCCGGCAGCACGGGAGCGCGTCCTGCGCGCACTGAAAGCGGCCCAACTGTCCGAACCATCCGAACTATCCGGCGGAACAACGCTGTTGCGACGCTTCCCGCATCAGCTCTCGGGCGGCCAGCAGCAGCGTGTCGTACTCGCCCAGGCCTTGCTGCTCGGTGCGCGGGTCGTCGTCGCGGACGAGCCCACCACAGGGCAGGACGCGCTCACCAGGCGCCGGGTCGTCGCGGAGTTGGCGGCGGTCGCCGCACGCGGGATCGGGGTCGTCCTGCTCAGCCACGACCTGGAGACGGTACGCGCGCTCGCCGACGAGGTACTCGTCCTGCGCGACGGCCGAGTCGTGGAGTCCGGCCCCACGGAACGGGTGTGGTCGGCTCCCTCACACCCGTGGACGCGTCGACTCCTCGCGGAACGGCCGGCTTTCGCGGAGGCGGAGGCCGCTCCGACCGGACCTCGTCCGGAGGCCGCACTGCGCGTCCGTGGGCTGCGCGCCCGTCACCGGCCCGGTGTCGAGGTGCTGCGGGTCCCGGAACTCGGCGTGCGCCCCGGCGAATGCCTCGCCGTCCTCGGCCGCTCGGGCAGCGGGAAGACGACTCTCGCCCGCTGTCTGGCCGGACTTCATCGCACATACGAGGGAGAGGTGCTGCTCGACGGGGTCCGGCTGCCCCGCAGTCTGCGTGACCGGGGGCGAGCCCGGCTGGCGGCCGTGCAGTACGTCTTCCAGGACGCGCGCGCCTCCTTCGACGAGCGTCGGCCGGTGCTCGACCAGGTGGCCAGGACGGCGGTACGGCTGAGAGGAGTGCCGGCCGCGGACGCACGGACCGAGGCGGTGGACGCGCTCAACAGGCTCGGCCTGCCGGACGAGTCGGCGGCGCGCACACCCGCCCTGCTGTCCGGGGGTGAACTCCAACGGGCCGCGCTCGCCCGGGCCCTGCTCGCACAGCCTCGGGTTCTGGTGTGCGACGAGATCACCTCCGGACTCGACTCGGTCACGCGCCGGGCCATCCTCGGCCTGCTCGCCGGGCTGCTCCGTGACCGCGACGACCTCTCCCTCGTCCTCATCACCCACGACCTGGACACGGCCCGGCTCGCCACCAGGATCGCGGTGCTGGATGCCGGGGAGGTGGTCGAGGAGGGACCCGCCCGGGAGGTTCTGACGGCGCCCTCGCATCCGTTCACCGTGTCGCTGGTGGCGGCCTCGGGTCAGATCCAGCCCTCCTGCCAGGCCTGATGGGCGGCGGCGTGCCGGGTGGGCGCTCCCAGCTTGGACATGGCGGCGGAGAGGTAGTTGCGGACCGTGCCGGGGGCCAGATGGACCACGGCGGCGATCTCGACGACCGAGGCTCCGGTGCGGGCCGCACGCAGAACCTCCAGTTCGCGGTCGGTTAGGGGGCAGTCGTCCTCGGTCAGCGCGGAGGCGGCGATGTCGGGGTCGACGTAACGACGGCCGGCGGCGATGTCGCGGATGATTCCGGCAAGCACCGCCGCAGAGGTGGTCTTGGGGACGAACCCGCGGACGCCGACGGCCAGCGCGCGGCGCAACACGGCGGGGCGGGCGTGCCGGGTGACCAGGATGATCTGCGTGGGCAGCCCGGCCCGGATCTCCTCGGCGGCGCGCAGTCCGTCGGTGGGCGGCATCTCCAGGTCGAGGACGGCGATGTCGGGACGGTGCTCACGGGCCAGCCGTACCGCGTCGGTGGAGGTGGCGGCTTCGGCGACCACGGTGAGGTCCTGCTCCAGTCCGAGCAGTGCCGCCAGGGCGCTTCTGAGAAGGTCCTCGTCGTCGGCGATCAGCAGGCGGATCAACGCGCCGCTCCGTTCTCGGGGTTCGCCGGGGCGGACCGGTTCGCCGGGGCGGCGGGGTTCGCCCGGGCAGTCTGACGGGCCGGGGCCGCCTGACGGGCCGGGTCCGTCGGCAGTGAGGCCGTGACCGCGAAGTGTTCACCGTCCCGGCCCCAGGTCAACTCGCCGTCGGCCACCCGCAGTCGCTCAGCGAGTGAGTGCAGTCCCGTGCCATGGCCGGCGTCCGGGTGCTCGTCGGCGCCGTCGTTGCTCACGCGCAGACGGGCGCGTCCGCCGGTGACACGGTAGTCGACCTCCGCGTGCCGGGCCCGGCTGTGGCGGAGCACGTTGGTGGTGGCCTCCCGCATCACCAGGCCCAGCAGGTGCCGGGCGGACTCGCCCAGTCCGGTGGTGGCCGTCGCCGGTTCGAGGGTCGTCCGGGCTTCGATGCCGGCGGCGGACAGCACCCGGGTCGCGTTGGCCATCTCGTCGTCCAGGGTGGTCCGGCGGTAGCCCTGCACCACGGCACGTGTGTCGCTGAGGGCGTCGGCGGCCAGTTGCCGCACCTCCTTCATCTCGGCGGCGGCGCGCTCCGGGGCCACCTCGACGAGCCTGGCCGCCAACTCGCTCTTCAACGCGATGACCTGAAGGTGGTGCCCCTGGATGTCGTGCAGGTCCGCGGCGAACCGGAGACGCTCGTCCTTCACCGCGAGCTCCGCCTCCAGCCGCCGCGCCTCGTCGAGCCGTCGCGCGGTGTCCCACGCCCACAGAGGCCCGAGCACGACCCAGACGGTGAATGCGACCAGCCCTGCCGGGAACAGCGCGGCGTGCGCCAGCTCTCCGTCTCCGGCGGCCAGGCTGACGACACCGCCGGGCAGAGGCGCGAGGACCACCGCGGCGATGATCAGCGGCCGTCTGCCGTGCGGTGCGAGGTAGGTCGCGACGATCGCCACCACCGTGGCGGGCGCCACCGCCCACAACTCGTAGTTGCGCACGGCCAGCGGGCACACCGCCAGCACGACCCCGGCCGCGCAAGCGGCGATCAGCCAGCCCAGGGGCGGTCCGCCCGGGCGCGTGCCCGCCGCCGGCAGCAGTCTCAGTCGTCCGGTGAGCAGCACCGCGGTCGCCACCGCCTCGACCGCCAGCGCGACGGCGGCCGGGCCCCGGGCCCAGAGTGCGACGTCCTCGTCGAGGATCCACTCCCCGACGAAGAGAAGCTGAACGCACACGGCCATGCCCGGCACGGTCCACCACGTATGGCGCCGGAGCCCGGTCAGCCCCGCCCCGTCCGTGACCTGTGGCCTGCGACCGCCGCTCAGCGGAAGTCCACCTCCACCGGGGCGGCCACGACCGTCGTACGAGGCACCCGCGCGACGAGTGCCAGAAGGTCCTCCCGGCCGGTGCCGGTCGCCACCCCGAAGCCGCCCAGCCAGTCCTCGGGCCGGGCGGCCTCGGTGTCGAACGTGAGGGTGTAGCGGTAGCGGCCGGACCGCCGAGGAGCGAAGTGGGCGAACGTCATGAGCGGCAGGCAGCCCGGGCCCGAGGTCGGGTCCCACGACTCGCCCGGCGCCAGCCGGCGCAGGTCCGCAGGCCGGAGCGGGCCGACGAGGGGGTCCTCGGCCGGTGCCGGGGACGCCACGACGAGGCCGTCCTCGGCACCCTCGACGCGCTCGACGTCTTCGGCACCCTCGGCGCCTTCGACACGCCGCACGGTCGGCAGATAGCGCGGAAAGCGCAGTCCGTTCTCGGAGCCGTCGAGCACTCCCGCGATCCACAGGTCGCGCTCGCCCGTGTTGCGCAGCTCCACCCGTACGGCAACCGGGCGGCCGAGGGGCTGGGGGCCGCTCGGCCCGTACAGGACGAGGTCGATCACGCGGTGGCTTCCCTTCCTGCGCCTCCCCGTCTCCCGTCGTCCGGGGCCTGTCCGCGATGCTGCCACAAGCCCGCCGGTGCGAGCCGCCGGGAGGGCGCTCACGGGCAGAGGGGCTCCCGTGAGTGCCCTCCTGGGCGCGGCGCGGGTCAGCCGCCGAACTCGGCGCTGAGCCGTGCCTTCGTGGTGTCGGCCTGGTCGCGTACGGCCTCCACGACATACGGCTTGAACGCGGGTGTGTCGAAGTGCCGGACCAGTTGGTCGAGCGTGGAGTTGGCCTCTTCCAGGTCGCCCTGGCGGGCGTAGGCGCGGGCGAGGCGCCGCGAGACCAGGTTGAGCGTCAGGTTGTCGACGCCCTTGCCCTGCTCGGAGGCCTTCACGACCTGGGTGAGCTGCTCGATCCCGGACTTGGGGTCAGGGGGCCGCACGGTCAGCTCGGTCTTGTCGGGGCTCAGGCTCTTGAACTCGTGCTCGAAGTTGAGGCCCTTGGCGAGGCGCGCGTACACCGCGAAGGGGTGCGTGGCGTGCCGCTCGATGATCTCCTGGAGCGCGTCGTTGCCGGACTGCAGTGACGGCGAGTCGGAGCCGCGCAGGGCGAGGATCTTGCCCTGCTCCTCTCCCATCATCAGCTCGGCGAGCCGGACGTCGTCCTGGCTGACGGGGTGCCGCACGTCGAGCCGCAGCACCGGTGAGACGATCCGGGATCCGTCGGACGCCAGATAGGCCGCGCGCAGCTGGTAGGTGCCCGGCTGCTGGAAGTAGTGCCCGTCGCGGCCGTAGCCGATGTAGGCGCTGCTGTAGATCGCGGGCCGGCCGGCGTCCAGGCGTACGGTCTGGTCCTGGTCGACGCAGCGGCGCAGCAGCGGCCGGTAGAGCACGGTGCGTCCAGAGGGCTGCCGGATGGCGATGCTGACGAGTTCGTCGTCGGGGTGGAGGTGGTTGTGCGTGGAGCGGCCGCGCAGGTCGGTCGTCTCCAGCTTCAGCTCCACGACCACGGGTTCGCCGAACGAGAAGCCGGCGTTGTCGGAACGCAGGTCCAGGCGGAGGCCGGACTCGTCGGTGAGGGGCTCGTCGAACAGCGCCGGTTCGATGTCGGCGGCGCCGGTGGCGAAGGCGTTGGCTCCCATGATGACGTTCCGGTAGAAGCCGTGCCGCAGGTGGATCTGCTCGTTGTCGGTGAACTGGAAGGGGAAGGCGCCCCAGTAGGCGGCCGCTCCGCCGTTCCCGTTCAACGGCTGGTAGTTCTGCGGGTAGTTCATCCAGGACAGGTCGGCGAAGCCGTTGTTGCCGCCGAGCGGGGCCGGGGGCGTCGCCAGATTCTTCTGCCAGGAGTGCAACAGGTTGAAGGAGTGGCCGAGTTCGTGAACGTACGTGCGCAGCATGGCGCGTTGTGCTTCCGGGTCGGCGCCCTGGATCAGGTCGTAGAAGACCGCGCAGCCCTGCCGCTGGAAGGAGTCGGCGGCGTCGAACATGATGCCGCGTACGCCCGCCATGCCTTCGTAGCTGCTGGCCACCAGCAGCCACACTTTCCATTGCGGGGTGTTGCGCCAGAGGCTGAAGTTGGCCTCCATGGCGCCGTGCAGTTCGGTGTTGGTCCAGCCGCTCTGACTGTTCGCGATGGTGTTCGCGGTGCCGGAGACCAGCAGTTCGATACCGGCCTCGGCGTAGGCCCTGGGCACGGTGAGGGTACGGGCCGGGCTGTTGGCGGGCTGCGGAAGCGATCCGGTGTCGTACGAGAGGAAGGGCACGGCCCCGGTCACGGAGTCCTGTTCCCACTCGACGGTACGGAAGTACGGCGAGACGTACGGGCAGACGTAGGTGGCGCCCGGCTGGCTCGGCGGGCGCAGGAACTCGACGGTCGCGGCGCCCGGCCGCTGGTTCGCCCTGCTGCGGGGGATGGTGACCCGCACGAGCACGAACGCGGTCTGCCAGGTGTAGGTGGCGACGCCCCTGATGACGACGTGGGTCGCGCTCCAGGAGACGGTGGGCGCGTCCACGATGAACGAGCCGAAGTACGCCTTCGTACCGCCGCTCGTACTGAAGAAGTCACCGCTGACCTTCCGCAGCACCTTCGGGCCGCCGGGGACGCTGTCGACGTCCACGCGTAGGTCCAGTTCGTAGCCGCTGCTGCTGCCGCCGTAGCGGCCGCGGGTGGGTCGGTGGGCCGGGAGTGCGGCGCCGGGCCCGGCGTGCGCGGTCGAGCCACCGGCCTGCGCGGTTGATCCACCGGCGGTCGGGCGCTGTTCCGCCGCGCTCGCTTCGGTGTCGCTCCGGTCCTGGATCGTGTCCTGTCCGTCGTCCCACTCCTCGGGGACGGACGCGTCGGCCAGGGGCGGCGCCGAGAAGTCGGCCGTCCCCGTGGTCGGGTCTCCACTGGCTGTCGACATGGCGACAAGTCCTCCGTTCGCCTTGATGCGCCGTGCAACGGGCGGCGTCCATCGACGCCACCCAGGGTCCCGACCGGCCGGGAGGACTGGTGCGTGAACGTTGGCACCGTGCTCCCGCCGCGTCAACGATCCTTTCCGTTGTCCCGCAGAAATACGACTGTCCCGCAGAAATGCGACACGGTCTCCCGTCCGCTGGTTCACCTCGCCGAGGCAGGGTCCTCCGAGGACGTCGGTGAGGCTGCGGGCCCCAGAACGTTGGTCCGGACGGGCGACATCTGACTCTGCATCAGCGATGCGCCGCGTTTCCCGCCCGCAAACGTGAAAGGGAGTCGGATGCAGAAACGATTTGTACGACAATCATTCCGCTCGGAGGACTCGTATGCCCATCTCACCGCTCTCCCGCTCCGTCGGCGCCCGCACCGGCGCCGCAACCCTCACCGCGGTCGCCCTCGCCGGCACCGCCCTCCTCGGGGCACCGGCCGCATACGCCGCCGCCCCCGGCGACAAGGGTGACGTCAAGATCCACGCCGAGACGACGTCCCCCACCGACCAGCGCACCGAGTCGAAGGTCTGCAAGTTCTACCTGTCCGCCTTCAACTTCGACGGCGTAGAGGGTGTCACCTGGACCATCGAGCCACAGCCGCTGGCCTCGGCCAGCGCCACGCTCACCGGCACCCTCGCCCTCCCCATCGGCACCGGCTACACGGACACGCTGGCGCTGCCCGACGGCGACTACAAGCTCACCTTCAAGCCCGTGGGCGTGACGGGGGCCGGCAAGGAGAAGATCTTCAAGGTCGACTGCAAGCCGGACGCGGCGACCAAGGCGGACGTGGCAGCCAAGCCGGATGCCAAGCCGGACGCCAAGGCCCAGGCCCCCACAGGCGCCGTGCCCGCGGGTGGCGGTGGTCTCGCCGACGTGCCGACCGTGTCGGCGGTCGCGGCCGCCGGAGCGGTGGGCCTGGTCGGCGTGTCCGGCCTGGTCTACTTCCGGCAGCTGCGTCGCCGGCCCAACGGTGTCGCTTAGTCACGCGCCCAGGCCCTGGTACCACACGCGTGCCTACCGCCTGACGAGAACGGCGATCCTGGCGTTCTCGCTGGTGATGGGCGGCATCTGGTGGATTGAGGACGACGGCCGGCCCGCTGTGCCGGCCGCCGCCTCGACGGTGGAACCCGGGGACGCGTTCGCGTCCCCGGGTCCGCCCGCTTCCGCGACACCGGAGCCCCGGCGCAGCTCCGTTCCCGAACAGCCTCCCGTCCGCCGTCCGACCCTGCCGACCCGACCACCCTGGTCACCCCAAGCACCCCAAGTACCCCAGGTACCCCAAGCGCCTCAGACACCTCTGCCGTCTCAACCGCTCCAGCTCCCGCGGTCCAAGCCCACAGCGCTGAGCATCCCGTCTCTCGGCCTGGAGGCGCCGCTGGTCGGACTGCGTCTGGACCGGCGGCGGCAGCTCACTCCCCCACCGCTCGACAAACCCAAGCTGGCCGGCTGGTACGAGGGCGGGCCCTCCCCCGGAGAGGTGGGCACCGCCGTGGTGGTCGGCCATCTGGACACCCGCTCCGGGCCCGCGGTCTTCGCCGGCCTGAGCACACTGACTCCCGGCCGGCTCATCGAGGCCCGGCGCGCCGACGGACGCACCGCCGTCTACACGGTGGACGCCGTCCGCACGTACGAGAAGGCGCGCTTTCCCAGTCAGGAGGTGTACGGCGCCAGAAACCGTCCGGAGCTTCGGCTGATCACCTGCGGCGGGGTGTACGACCGGAAGACCGGCTACCAGAGCAATGTCGTCGTCTTCGCACATCTGACGACGGCACGGGGGCCCTGGCGCAATACCTAGGGCCACGTTCCCGTCTGCTGGGCGGCGCCCGACAGACGGGAACACACCCGACGGACGGGGATGCGGGACGCCAGAACCCCGCGCGGCGGCATCGGGGACTTGGCGGCGGTGGACACAGGCTCTCAGGGCCGTTTCACCAGAATGGCTCGGGTGTAGAGCAGATCGAAGCCCTGGCGCTGCGCGTTCTGCTGGGACTTGGACCCCGGCTGCGTGGTGATGACGGCGATGTCGCAGCCGGCGGTCGTGGCGTGGGCGAGCCGGGTCGAAAGCAGCGCGGTCTGGACACCCCGGCGCCGGTGCGCCGGTGCGGTCGCCGCGCCGGTGAGCTGCGCGATGCCCTCGGCCATGCGGTAGCCGGCGCCGCCGGCAATGACCCCGTCGCGCAGCGCGACGCAGCGCATGACGCCGGCCGCCGCCGCGAGATCGCGTACGGCCCTGGCGATGACCTCGCGCGAGAACTCCTCGTGCGAGGGCACCCCTTGTGCGTCGGGGTGGGCGAAGCCCTCCGTCACGACGTCGAGCCACTGCTCGAACTCGTCGTCGCCGCTCGGCCGGACCTCGACCCCGGTCGGCGTGACGCACTCGTGCTCCCTCTTGAGACCACGGCCGAGCACGTTCTCGAACGATACGAGCCGATAGCCCCGTTCGGTCAGCAGGGCACCGATCGCGGGGTCACCGAGGTGGGCGAGCTCGATCTGTACGGGGGAGCCGCAGGCGGTGAAGGACCGTTCGACCTCGTCGAGATCGGCCGCGCTCGGTACGCCACCGAAGCCGAGCCCCGCGACCTTGTTGAGCGGCGAGTCCTCTTCGGCGAAACTCGCCACGCCGCCCGCGACAGGAATCACGAACCCCGCCGTGTCCGGCCTGCGCCGGTGGGCCGCCTCGCTGCCCTTGGCGATGAGCTGCGCCTCGACCCGCTCGATGCGCTCGGCCAGAACGGTGTCGCAGAAGAGGGGCGATCGGTCGGCATTCATGGCTTCTCTGTGCTCCCTTCGCAGCATGGGGCCGTCTCAGCGTGAGACCGCTCTTGCAACGGTGCCGGTGTCCCGGCTCCCCTCCAAACTCGGCGCCCGGGACCGGGTACGGCTCGTCATCATCGCGTACGAGTCGGGGCTGGTGTCGTCGGGCCGTTGAGGGACTTCAGCCAGTCGGTCAGGATCCGGTTGACCTCGTCGGGGCGTTCCTGCTGGACCCAGTGGCCGCAGCCCTCGACGAGGTGCGAGGAGACCAGGCCCGGGAGGGTGCTGGGGAACGCCTTGATCGCGTCGGCCAACCAGGCGATGGAGGCGTCGAGTTCACCGGCGACGAAGAGCGACGGCTGTGTGATGGGAGCGCCCTCGTGGTCGGCGAGGTCCTCCCAGTCGTGGTCCATGTTGCGGTAGCGGTTGAGCGCGCCGGTGAGTCCGGTCCGCTCGAACTCGGCTGCGCAGAAGTCGAGTTCCTCGTCCGTGAGCCAGGACGGGCGGTCCTTCACGAACCGGTCGGAGAGCTTGCCGCCCTTCGGGACGAAGAAGACCGCGCCCTCTCCCGACGCCGGCATCGTGTCGGCGGCCAGCGTGGCGTAGAAGCCGGCCAGCCATGCCCGTACGTCCGGCTCGATCTCCGCCTCCGCCCGGCCGGGCTCCTGGAAGTGGCTGACGTAGAACTCCTCGTCCCCGCCGATCATGGCGAAGGCGTCGGTCGGCCTCATACCGCCCCGGGGCGCGTACGGCACACCGAACATCCCGACGGCGGCGAACACGTCGGGCCTGAGCAGCGCGGAGTCGGCGGCGATGGTCGAGCCCCAGTCGTGGCCGACGATCACGGCGCTCTCCTCGCCGAGCGCCCGGACGACGGCCACGTTGTCCTCGACATGGGCCCCGATCCGGTACGCCTCCACGTCGTCCGGTGCCGAGGAGCGCCCGTAGCCGCGTACGTCGATGGCTACCGCGCGGTAGCCCGCCGCGGCGAGCGCGGGGAGCTGGTGGCGCCACGAGTGCCAGAGCTCGGGAAAGCCGTGGACCAGCAGGACCAGCGGGCCGGTGCCCTGCTCGACCAGGTGGATGCGGCCGCCGGGGACGTCGACCAGTCGGTGCTGGGCCTCCGCCGGGGTGAACGGGCTGACGTCCTGCGACATATGTCCTCCTTGACGCGGGTTGGCATGGGTTCCGCTGCTGCCGATCATGGCGTCGCCCGCACCGAGAGGCGAAGGATGTTGCCGTTTCGGCAAATTCGGCAGATTCGGCAAAAGCGTGTCGGGAGACGGAGCCGACGCCGCGTTCACCGCTCCGGGCGTCCCGGGGTGCGCCGACACGGTCCGGCATGACCCGGCGTGACCCGGCGCCGCCCGGATGACAGGCGGGTTTGCGCCGACTCCGAACGCCCTGGCGGCTCGGTGAACCGGACCGTGCGACGGCACGTACTGAAGGAGGGCGTTCACCTCGCGGGAACGCTCGCGAAAGTGACGCTGTGTCAGGACAGTCGCACGGGAGCAGTGGATGAGGCACGCACGACGGAATGTTCAGCGAATCGCACGGTTCGCCGCCATCGGCGGGCTGGCCTGCGGAGGGCTGATGGTCTCGCAAGCCATGGCGAGCGAGACGTCGGGCGATCCGAAGACTCCCAACGCCGAGACCCGGGCCGCGCGGACGGGCCAGGGCCTGGTCGCCGACCTGGGCACCTCGCGTACGGCCGGCAGCTGGATCGACGCCAAGGGTCGCCCGGTAGTCGCGGTGACCGACGAGAAGGCGGCGGCCGACGTACGCGACGCCGGTGCCGTCGCCAAGGTCGTCAGCCACACCATGCGCGACCTCAAGTCCGCCACCGCGGCGTTGAAGGACGCGCCCAAGGTGGCCGGCACCTCCTGGGCCATGGACTACGCGACCAACCAGGTGGTGGTGCGCGCCGACAGCACCGTCTCCGCCGCCGCGTGGGCGCGGATGACGAAGGTCGCCGAGGGCATCGGCAAGTCCGTACGCATGGAGCGGACGGAGGGCACGTTCACCCCGCGGCTGAACGGCGCCGACTCGATCTTCGCGAGTTCGGGACGCTGTTCGGCGGGCTTCAACGTGACGAACGGACAGAACAACTTCATTCTCACGGCCGGCCACTGCGGCCCCGTGGGCACGACGTGGTTCTCGGACCAGCAGGGAACCAAACAGGTCGGAGCCACCATCGCGGGTTCGTTCCCCGGCAGTGACTTCTCGCTCGTGCGGTACGACCCCGGCACCGCCCTCAACGGGGCCGACATCGTGAGCGTCGGCGACGGCCAGGGCATACGGATCATCGGGGCGGCGGATCCGGCCGTCGGCCAGAAGGTCTTCCGCAGCGGCAGTACCACCGGCCTTCAGTCCGGCCAGGTGACGGGCCTGAACGCCACGGTGAACTACCCGCAGGGCACGGTCTCCGGCCTCATCGAGACCACTGTGTGCGCCGAACCGGGCGACAGCGGCGGCCCGATGTTCGCCGACGGACTGGCCCTGGGCGTCACCTCGGGCGGCAGCGGGGACTGCGCGGCCGGCGGCACGACGTTCTTCCAGCCGGTGACCAAGGCGCTGGACTCGCTCGGTGTGAAGCTGGCGAGCGATCCCGCAGCGGCCGGCCAGGGCACACCCTCGTCCGGCAGCAGCGGTGCCGCGGGCGCGGCGGTACCGCCCGCCACGTCCTCGACCGCCCCCGGTGGCGCGGCCCTGCCGGGCGCCAAGGGTCCGGTGGACACGGCCCCCCAGGGGCAGACTGGCAGCGTGACCTCGGCACTGGACCGGCTCGGGGAGTACAGGAACCTCGGCCCCGGGCTGTTCGTCATCGCGGGGAGTCTGCTCGCGCTGGTGGCCCTGCGGATCCGTTCGCAACGGGGTCGCAGGCGCTACCGCAACCAGTACGCACAGAGCTGGGGCTGATCATCGAGGCGGTGCTCGTCCGCGCCCCGGCCGACCTCCACGACCACTTCCGCCGGCTGCCGACCGGAGAGCGGGCCGACGTCACGGTGGGGCAGACGTCACGGTGGGACGGGCTCGCCGGCCGGTGAGCGGCACGGGCGGTTTACTGGAGGCATGACGCACCCCAGTCGCCACACCGGCCGAGCCCCCGCCGACGTCACAGCAGGTGCCGCAGCCGCCGCCGAAGACCGTGCCCCCGTCGTCGTCGGCGCCCCGGGCTCCTTCGCCCGCAGCGTGCTGGACGAGCGACACCCGGCCCTCATCGAGCGGGTACGGCGGGCCACCCCGTACCCACCCGAACTGCAGCGGGCGCTGGACGCCCTCCTCGACGAGATCACCAAGGGGTTCGTCGGACGGCTGGACGACGGCGAACCGGGCGCCGGGGACTGGCGGGACGAGCCGTACTACGGGCAGCGCTGGGCGGATGTGCCGTTCCTCTGGGCGGAAAGCTTCTTCTACCGCAAACTCCTCGCCGCCCTGCGGCACTTCACGCCGGGCCCCTGGCAGGGCATCGATCCCTTCGCCCCCTTCAAGAACGCCGAACTCGCGGGCGCCAAGGTCGACGAGGAACTGTCCGCGTTCGACCGCCTCCCCGGGCTCCCCCCGAAGGAGCAGGACCGTACGCTCCTGCTCTCCTCCCTCTGGGGCAACCGTGCCGATCTCGGCTTCCGGCTGTCGGCGGGCGAGGCGGGGTTGGCCGACAGGGTGCAGGGTCTCGTCGTCGACGACTCGCAGGCGCTGTGGGAGAACCTCGCGGCCGGCGAGCCCGGCAGGGTCTGTCTCGTCGCCGACAACGCCGGCCCCGAACTGCTCCCCGACCTCGTCCTCACCGATCACCTGCTCACCACCGGGCGGGCCGCCTCCGTCGTCCTGCACCTCAAGCCGTATCCGTACTACGTCTCCGACGCCACCACCGCCGACGCGCTCGCCTGCCTCGACCGGCTGACCGGTGCGTCGGGCCACGCGGCGGCGGTCGGCGAACGGCTGCGGCAGGCCGTGGGCGACGGACGGCTGGTCCTGCGCACCCACCCGTTCTCCTGCGCGCCACACTCCTACGACCGGATGCCCGCCGACCTCCGGGAGGACTTCGCGTCCGCCTCGCTCACCGTCATGAAGGGCGACCTCAACTACCGCCGCCTGGTGGGCGACCGGCACTGGCCGGCCACCACCCCGTTCGCCGAGGCCACCGCGTACTTCCCCGGCCCGGTGGCGGCCCTGCGGACGCTCAAGTGCGACGTCGTGACCGGGCTGGCACCGAGCACCTTGGAGGAACTGGACGCGAGCACGGAGCCCTGGCGCACGAGTGGGACGCATGCCCTGATCCAGGTCAGGCTCTGACCGTTCCAGCGGTGACACAGGCTCAGAGAGGGCGTTATACGGGCTTTCATCGAGTTTCAAGTTGAGTCCGTGTCTGGTGCGGACGCCGTCGGTTCGGCAGGGTGAACAGGTCGGGTTCGGTGAGGATGCCGCGGCTGACCCACACCGAAGAACCTCCGCGTCGCCGGAGTCATCGTGCTCCTCTATGCCCAGCCCCTCACCCGGGTCGTCCGGCTCACCGTCGACGACGTGGTGCACAACGGAGAAGCAGTACTTCTCCGGCTCGGGGAACCGGCCTCACCCATCCCCGAGCCGGCCCCTTCCCTGCTGCTGGACTACATCGCCGACCGCGACCACATGAACACCGCCACCAACCAGGCATCCCCCTGGCTGTTCCCCGGACGCCGGGCGGGTCAGCCCTTCCGCCCCGACCACCTGTCCGCACTCCTCAACGAGACCGGCGGGACCTGGAGCCGATACGCCGCTGGAGATCACACACGGTCACCAGCAGGTTGGGTTCCACGGGGAATTGGCGACAGTTGAATACGAGCGCCCACCAGTACCAAGCGCGGACTACGGAGCAGAGCCTGATTCATGGCACTCCCCCGGGGAGGGCCTCCCGGCCCTTGTGCGGGGGTTGTGCAAAGGGACCTGTGTGGCAAGGCGTACGAGATTCCGGTTGTGCGCGGTCGCCTCAGCTCGGCTGGGGCGCGGTGGGATGGTCGTTGCCGGGGTCCGTGGATCCGTATCGGGTGGCCCAGAAGGACAGCCCGGAGCGGTCGGCGAGTCCGAGGCTGGTGAGGACGTCCGCGATGCGATCCGCGACGGATCGGGGGTCGATGCGCAGCTGTTCAGCGATGGCCTGGTCGTCCAGGCCCTCGGCGACGAGTCGGCAGAGGTCTGCCTCGGTGGTGCTGAGCGGGCGGCTGTGCGCCGTCGGGGTCGGCGGTGGGGGCGCGAGCGGTGCGTCCAGCGCGTAGGCGACAGCCTCTGCGATGTGCATCCGGGCGCCCTTGGCGAAGGCTGCCTCGTAAGTGGTGGTGCCCAGTTGTTCCATGGCGGTTCTGGTTGCCCGTGTCCGTATCGAGGCGAGGAACGGCGCCCCGGTGACCGCCACGGCGTAGGTCTGGCGCATCGTGCGTGCCGAGCCGAGCAGTTGGGCGGCCCGTTCGCCGTCGAGAAGCGAGGCACGCAGTCCGGCCAGGACTTCGAGGGTGACGGCCATGCCGATCACGTCGTGGAAGGCGTACTGCACCCACAGGGCGTCCCGAACGCGGGCGATGGCGGCGGAGAAGCGACCGAGGGACCGGTCGGTCTGAGCGAGCAGCCAGTCGAGGTGCGAGCGCATCCAGATCTCTCCGTTGGCGGTGCACAGTTCGCGGGCCTCTTCCAGGACCGCGCGGGCTTCCCGAGTGCGGGAGCGGGCGAGCCAGGCCGCTCCCAGGGCGCAACGGGCGGGGACCGGGCCGGGGTTGAGGGGGGCCTTCGGGTGGTGAAGGCCGACGGCCTGGGTGAGCAGCGCGATGGCCTGGTCCCAGTCGCCGCGCAGGAAGGCGACCTGGCCCAGCCACTGCATGCTGAATGCGGTGCCTTCGGTGTCGCCGAGCCGGGCAGCGTCGGCTGCGGCCTCCTCCAGGTAGGGGGCGGCACCGTCGGCGTCGACCTGCACGCTGGCGATCCAGCCACACACCCACAGCGCCCGGGTACGGTCGGTACCCGCTTCGACCGGCAGCAGCCGCAACGCCCGTTCCAGGTAATCCCGGCCCTCACGCAGGCGTCCGCAGCCGATCCACTCGACCCACAGCCGGGAGGCGATTTCGAGGGCCATTCGGGAGTTCTCGGGTCCGCGGTGGGAGAGCAGGTACTCAAGGGCGGCGCGCAGGTCGGGCATGTCCGCCGACATCCGTGCGTGCCAGGCGAGTTGGGCGGGACCCGACCAGGCCGCTTCGGCCCGGCGCACCAGCCACAGGCAGAACGCGGCGTGCCGCCACTGCACCCGTTGCTCCTCGCCGAGCTCCCGCAGCCAGGTGCCGCCGTACTCTCGCACCGTGTCCAGCATGCGGTAGCGCACGTCACCACGGCCGCTCTCGCGGATGAGGATGGACTTGTCGGCGAGCGTTTCCAGCACTTCCGGGATGTCGTCGCGCGGCAGGTTCTCATCGGCGCATACCTCGGCGACGGCGTCCGCGTCGAAGGCGGCGGCAAAGACGGCCAGCCGAGCCCAGGTCAACCGTTCTGCGGGGGTGCACAGTTCATGGCTCCAGCCGATCGCGGCGCGCAGCGCGCGATGGCGCAGGGGTGTGCCGCGCGTGTGGTTGGCCAGGAGCGCGAACCGGTCTTTGAGCATCGCGTCGATCTGCCCGACCGACAGGACGCGCAGTCGCGCGGCGGCGAGTTCGATCGCCAGCGGGATGCCTTCCAGCCGTGCGCACAGCGCCTGCACGGCCAGCAGCTGACGGTGGCATTCGGTGGCCGCGTCGGGCGCCACGCGGGCGGCACGGTCCAGAAACAGCCGCGCCGCGTCGGAGAGTTCGTCCGCACCGTGCGGAGCGGGCCGCGGCTCGATCGGTAACGGGGCCACAGGGACGGCCTGCTCCCCGGGCAGGCCGAGTGGTTGGCGGCTGGTGATCAGGACGCGCAGGCCCGGCGCGTTACGGAGCAGGGAGCGGACCAGCGCCGCGCAGTCGTGGAGAAGATGCTCGCAACTGTCCAGGATCAGCAGCGTGCTCTTGTCGGTGAGGAACTCGGCCAGTACCTCCGGCAGCGGGCGCGCGGACCGCTCCCGCAGCCCGACCGCATCGGCCACCGCGCGTACAAGCAGGGCACGCCCCCGCAACTCGGCCAGCTCCACCAGCCACACCCCGTCGGCGAACCGGGACTGGACATGGCCGGCGACCTGCAGGGCCAGCCGGGTCTTTCCCACCCCTCCGATTCCGGTGAGCGTGACCAGCCGGTTCACCTCAAGGGCTTCGGCGACAGCCGCGCACTCGCTCGTCCGCCCGACGAACAGGGAGAGCCCGGCGGGCAGGTTGCCTCGCGTGGACAGGCTCTGATCGCTCACGCGTCAACCTTTCCGCAGATGGCGCATATACCCCTCTACACGGTAGTACCGCGGAGGTGCGCCCGGAGAGGGTTCGGCGCGGCCCCTGGCGCCCAGGGGCCACTTGCTGGACCGCCGGGCGTCCAGGATCGAATACCCGCGGACGCCTCGCGATGCGGTTGGACCCGGCGCCCCGCGCCCGGCTTGCGACCGGCTTGCGACCGAGGCCGTTCTACGCGTAGGAGTGGACGTGGCCGCGGGCCGGCAGCCGGGCGGCCGGCACCGCGCCGAGCGCGGCCACGGCCGCGAGCACGACCAGTGCGTGGCCCATCGCGGAGGAGGTGAAGGCCGCGTCGGTGCGGACGAGCGTCGCGGCCAGCGCCACCCCGAGCGCCGGGCCGACGTTCATCGCGGTCTGCTGGAGTCCGCCCAGGACGCCCGCAGACTCCACGGACGACTCCCGCACGACGACCGCCGTCGCGGTGACCAGCACGGCAACGAACCCGGCGCCCAGCAGCAGGAAGCAGCCGCCGATCACCACGGAGCCCGACGCCTCGTCGAGGCGGGACATCAGCAGGGTGGCGAAGGCTACGAGGAGCATGCCCGCCACGCTCACCCGCCGGGGGCCGTGCCGGCGGAGCAGAACCGCGGAGACCGGCGCCCCGGCCACCATCGTCACGGCGAGCGGCAGCGCGTGCAGGCTGCTCCGCAGAGGGTCCAGAGCCAGGACGTCCTGCAGGTAGTACGTGCCGAGGAACAGCGCGCCGAACATCGCCGCCGACACACTCACCAGCACGCCGAGTGCCGAGGTGACCGCGGCCGAGCGGAACGCCTCGGGCGGGATCAGCGGCCCGTCCGTACGGCGTTCGTGCCGGACGAAAGCGACCAGGGCCACCGCCGCGCACAGGAATCCGAGGGCGGTGGCGGCCGTCCAGCCGGATTCCGGCAGGCCGACGAGGGTGTGGACCAGACTGATCAGGGTTACCGCCAGGAGACCGGCGCCCGGCACGTCGAGCCGCCGTACGACCGGGGCGCTCGACGTCTCGCCCCCTGCGGGTCCGCGCAGGACGGGTCCGCGCAGGACGGGTCCGCGCAGGACGGGTCCGCGCAGGACGGGTCCGCGCAGGACGGGTCCGCGCAGGACGGGTCCGCGCAGGACGGGT
>NZ_JBEZJY010000023.1:0-18421 GCF_040651415.1 Streptomyces sp. NPDC048484 | reverse complement strand
CCGCGCAGGACGAAAACGAGTGCGCCCGCCACGAGCGCCGGAGCCACGCCGAGGAAGAAGGCCGACCGCCAGCCGAAGTGAGCGACCGACGCCCCGCCGATCAGCGGGCCGAGCGCGGCGCCCGCGCCGATGGCACTGGTGCGCAGGGCGATCGGCATGCCGAGCCGGTCGGGCGGATACGCGGCACGCAGCATTCCCAGGGTGGCCGGTTGCAGCAGAGCGCCGAAGACGCCCTGTACGACACGCAGGGCGATGACCCACTCCACCCCCGGGGCCAGGCCGATGGCCGCCGAGGTGACGGCGAAGCCGAGCACTCCCAGGGCGAAGAGCCGCCGGTGTCCGTACCGGTCACCGAGACGGCCTGCGAAGACGAGCAGACTCGCGACGGCGATGAGATAGCCGGTACTGGTCCACTGGACCTGGACGAGCGAGGCGTCGAGGTCGCTCCGCAAGGTGGGTTGCGCGACGGTCAGCAGAGTGCCGTCCACGGCGACGAGCACCGCGCCGGTGATGCTTGCGGCCAGCGTGACGCGCTGTTGGCGCATCGCGTTCACCGGCGCTCCGGCCCGAGATGGGCGTCCAGGGCAGCCCGTACGAAGGGTTCGACGCCGTCCGCCCCCGTCGCGAGCCGGAGACTGCCCCAGCCCCACAGCTGCGCGATGCCGTGCAGGTTCGCCCAGAGGGCCCCCGCGACCTCCGGGGCGCGCACGTCGGGGCGCGCGCGACTCACCAGGTCCACCAGCGTTCCGAAGAGCGGCAGGCTCGTCTCGCGCAGTCCCAGACGGTTGCTCTCCAGCAGGTCGTGGCGGAACATCAGCTCGTACATTCCGCGGTGGGACAGTGCGTAGTCGACGTAGATCCGTGCCAGCGCCGCGAGTTGGGCCCGCGGCCCCTCCTGGCCTTCGCGCAGTTCCTCGGCGGCTTCGGCCCCCAGTTCGGCGAAGCCCTCTCGTGCGATCGCGGACAGGAGCTCCAGGTGCGTCGGGAAGTAGCGGCGTGGCGCGCCGTGCGAGACGCCGGCCCTGCGGGCGATCTCCCGTAGGGACAGGGCCTGCACGCCCTCCTGCGTCACCAGATCCACGCCGACGGCCACCAGACGGGCACGCAGTCCTACTTCCTGTTCACTCATGGACACCACTCACAGAGATCGCTCACAGACACCCGGATGGACATCCGGATAGACACCCGAATGGGCAACTGAACAGACAGCCGAATAGACACTGTCTACCAGTCGTGAGTAGACAGTGTCTACCCGCAACGGATGCTGCGTGCCCCGTCGTTCCGCGGGGTCCCGGAGTCGCTGTCACAGGCACCGCATACCATCACCGTGATGAGCAGCCGAACGGCACAGCGAGCGCGCCGCGTCATGCGGGACGCGGCGCCGCGCCCTGCCCTGGCGGTGCTGCTCGCGGTGCTGGTGGCGTGTCTGGGGTATGTGCCGCCGCACGGCCGGGCGGCTCCGCCCTCCGTGCCGGTGCTCGCCGTCTCCGTCACCCATGAACGGCTGGGCTCCCCCGCCGAGCACGACCAGTGCTGCGGCCTGCCCACCCGCGAGGCGCGAGCCGTGCTGCCCGTGGGGGCCCATCCACTCCCCGCGCCGGTGCCTCGGATGCCAGTCGTGGCACACCCGGCCACGGCGTCGCGCGCCCCCGTGCTGCCGCCCGCGCGCGGCGCTCCCGACCTCCATGTCCTCCAGGTGCAGCGGATCTAGGCCGACGTCCGTACGACGACGTCCGTAACACCCCGCACCCACCGCCGCCCGAACGATCCGGCGCGGCGGGGACAAGGAACGCACTCCCATGAGCAGTACCAGCAAGAAGGCTGCCTCCACGGCCCGCAAGGCGCGCATCGAGGAGATGCGCCGCGCCGAGAAGGCCCGCGAGCGCAGAAACCGCATCCTGACCATCACGCTGAGCACGGTCATCGTCACCGGACTCGTCGGCTTCGGCGCGTACTACATCAACGACGCGAACAAGAAGGACGAGCAGCAGCAGGCCGCCGCGAAGAAGCCGGTCAAGGGCGAGAAGTCCTGGAACGCGAAGAAGCTGACCCAGAACCACGTGACGAAGTCCGTGTCGTACCCGATGAATCCACCGGTCGGCGGGGACCACAACCAGGCGTGGATGACGTGTGACGGCGTGGTCTACACGAAGGCGATACCGAACGAGAACGCGGTGCACTCGCTGGAGCACGGCGCGGTCTGGATCACGTACAACGACAAGGCCGCGGACGCCGATGTGAAGAGCCTCGCCGACAAGGTCGGCAAGACGCCGTACACACTGATGAGCCCGGTGAAGGACCAGGCCGGGGCCCTCATGCTGTCGGCCTGGGGCAAGCAGCTGACCGTGGAGAAGGCGTCCGACCCGCGGGTCCAGCAGTTCCTCTCGAAGTACGTGCAGGGCGCGCAGACCCCTGAGCCGGGGGCCGCCTGCACCAACGGCATCGACGCGGCCTGACGCGGTGGCGCCGGGCCCCGCCGGGAACCCGGCGCCACCGCCGATCGCGGGTGCCGTCGACGGCCGTGCGCCTACGCCCGCCTCGGCCGGGCGGGCGACCTCGCGCTGGTCGTGCCGGACGTGCCGGTGGCCGTGCTCAGCCGGGGCCGCCGGCCGGCCGTGGGCGCGTCCGTCGCGGCCGCGGACAGCAGCCAGGTCAGTACGAGCATGGTCTCCAGGTGGCGTTCGGGGTCCGGGCAGGTGCCGTCGGTGAGCTGGGTGATCTGGCGCAGGCGGTAGCGGACCGTCTGCTCGTGGACGTGCAGACGGTCCGCGGTGAGGACCGCGTTGTCGCCGCAGCGCAGGTAGACCAGCAGCGTTTCGAGGAGCGGTTCCCGGCGGCGGGACGGAAGTTGGAGGAGCGGCCCGAGGAGATCCGCCGCGGCGGCCTCCAGGAGGTCCCCCGACCGGAACGCGGTCAGAGCGGCCACATGGTCGACGCACCGCAGCGGGGCGGCGGCGGGCAGCAGGCCCCGCTCGACCAGCGCCAGCCCGCGCCGCGCCCACCGCAGCGACACCGCGCCCCGGTCGGGGGGCACGACGGGCCCCAGGACGGCGCCGATGGTCCTGGGCAGCCACCGCGGACCGGGCGTACGGGGGTTGGGCAGGATGAGGTAGGGCGCGGCCGGGCTCCGGTCGGCGAGCACCTCGGGTGGCAGCACATGGGTCTGCGGATGGTCGCCCGGCGGCAGGGCGAGGACGGCGAGCGTGCCGGGCAGCCGCCAGTCGGCCGCCGCGGCCAGCTCGGTGAGCGGCCGGACCCTGTCGTCGGGGTCTGCGACCAGGGCGTCCCGCAGCCGGTCCCGCTGTACGTCGAGCGGCGCACGGTGGCGCTCCTCGGCGTAGCCGCGCGAGGCGGCCGCGATGGCCGTGCTGATCAGGCTGAAGGTGTCCTCGGTGAGCATCGCCAGCAGGGGCGCCGGCCACTGCAGCCGGTACGCGTCCGTGATGAGCCGCCGGCACGCCACCCGCCCCGCCAGGTCGAGGGCGTCGCGCAGCACGTCGATCGGGCAGCCCAGCCGGCCGTGCCGGGCGCCGATGCGCTCGTACAGGGCGATGACCTCGGCCGTGGCGGCCGGGCCGGGTCCGGTGGCGTCATGGACCGAGACGAAACAGCTGACCGTACGGTCGATGATCTGGCGCACCGAGTAGCCGTGCGTGCCCTCGACGGCGTGCGTGTAGTGCGGCAGACCGGTGCGGACGGCATCCTCCATCTCGTCGATGGCGGCCGGCAGGTGCCGCAGCAGCGTCCGGCGCATCTCGCGCGGAAGCGTCGCGGCGTCCTGTGAGCCCATGGCCTGTGCGTGCGTGGGGGTCAAGGCACCTCCCGTGGGTTCCCGTGGGGCTGCGCAAGCCTCCGGGACCCGTGTGACGTACGCCAGATTCCACGCGCGGACCGACGACGAAAGTGTCACCCGGCTTACACTCCGGTCCACGACGACTCACCGTCCCGTGCTAGCGGTTTCTGATGGATCTCCAGCAGAAACCCCCCAGACAGGCCCTAGGTGTACTGATCACGAGCGCTGTCGTCGTTGGCCCCTCTGGCCGAGTGCAACTAACTTGCTTAACAGGGGAGTTGGACGTGTCAGTTGTCGATCAGCGCTTATCCAGGCGTCCTTGGCACGAGCTGCCTCCGGGGCTCGCCCCGCTGCTGAGGGCCCGGCTCCCGGAGCTCACCACGGAGATGGTCCAGGCCATCCGCAGAGAGGTGCGCGGCTACCGGCACCCCCTCGGCTCCGCCGTCGCGCAGGACCTCGCCGAGGCCGTGCGGCTGGCGGCCACCCAGTTCACCGAGCTGGTCGAGGAGCCGGACGGGCCGCAGCAGCACTACGTGCCGCGTTTCAGGCGGCTGGGCAGACTGGAGTACCTGAACGGGCGGGGCATGGACGGACTGCAGGCCGCCTACCGGATCGGCGCCCGGGTGGCATGCCGCCGCTATGTGGATGTGGCACGGAACGCCGCGTTCTCCGGCGAGATAGCCGTCCCGCTCAGCGAGGCCGTGCTCACCCACATCCACGCGCTGGCCGAGGAGTCGGTAACGGGCTTCGAGGAGGCACGGGCCGGAGCGGCCGACGAGATGCCGCGCACCCGGCGGCTGCTCGCGGCACGGCTGCTGGAACGCCACCGTGATCCACTCGCGGAGCCCCTGCCCGACCTCGCCCGCAGGGCCGCCTGGCCACTGCCGGAACGCGTCCGGTGCGCGGTCCTGGACTCCTGTGCCGACATCACCATGGTCGACGAGGAAGTGCTGCGCGTGAGCCGCGGCGGTGAGCTGCACCTGGTGGCGCCCGACGACGGGCTGCTGAGTCCCCTTCAGGGGTCGGACGCGGCGGTGGGCCCGAGTGTCGCGCTGGACGAGGCGTGGGTGTCGCTGCACTGCGCCCGGCTGGGGCGGCGCCTGGGACGGCTCAGGGCCGAGAACCACCTCGCGGAACTGCACCTCCTGCACGGTTCGCCCATCGGAGCTCTCCTCTCCGACCAGATACTCGATCCCCTGCGCGCCCTGCCGCCCGGCAAGGCGGAGCGGCTCACGGACACGCTCGAAGCACTGCTCTCCTCCGGCGGACGCACGGCCCCCGAGGTGGCCGCCGCACTGGGCATCCACCCACAGACCGCCCGCAACCGGCTGCGCCAACTCGCCGCGCTGTACGGCGAGAAGCTGGGTGACCCGGTCTTCCGGTTCGACGCGCAGCTCGCGCTCCGCACCAGGTCGGTGCGCCGATCCTTGCTGCCCTGACAAACTTCCGTTCATAATTCAGCAGTTGAGCCAGAAGCGCTGCTGACTCACGGTCAGCATGCTCTGGCCGCATGAGACATGTGAGCACCCGCACCGCGAAACGCTTCGGCCTCCTCTCCAGCGCCGCCGCCCTGGCGGTGAGCCTGAGCCTCCTCCCCCAGGAGGCTCAGGCCGGGCCCGGGGACTACCAACGGGGCCCCGACCCCACCGAACAGTCCATCACCGCCGAGCGCGGCCCCTTCGCCACGGCCCAGACCACGGTCGATGGCCCGACCTTCAAGCAGGGCACCGCCTACTACCCAACCGACACGAGTCAGGGCACGTTCGGGGCCATCGTCGTCAGCCCCGGTTTCCTGACACCGGAGGCACTGATCAGCTGGTACGGGCCGCGCCTCGCGTCGCAGGGCTTCGTCGTCCTGACGCTGGACACCAACTCGGTCACCGACCAGCCCGACGACCGGGCCACCCAGATGGTCAACGCGCTCGACTACCTCGTCCAGTCCAGCTCCGTGAAGAACCGCATCGACCCGAACCGCCTGGCGGTGATGGGCCATTCGATGGGCGGCGGCGGCACACTGAAGGCGTCCGAGCTGCGTTCCTCGCTCAAGGCCGCGGTGCCGCTCATGCCGTGGAGCAACGACAAGACCTGGCAGACCGACCGGGTACCCACGATGATCATCGGCGCGGAGAACGACGTCATCGCCTCGCCCGCCTCGCACGCCGAGGTGTTCTACAACAGCCTCACCGCCGCACCGGAGAAGGCCTACCTGGAGCTCCGGGGCGCCGACCACAACGTGGCGCTCGGCTCCAACGTGACGATCGCGAAGTACAGCATCGCCTGGATGAAGCGCTTCGTCGACCAGGACGTGCGGTACGACAAGTTCCTGTGCCCGGCACCCGCCACGAACACGCAGATCAGCGAGTACCGGAACACCTGCCCCACCGGTTCCTGAGCACTCAGCGGCGGCGCACTGTTCAACGCCCGCCTCCCTGACAGGCCCCCCGGCCGTCCGTGACAGTTGACGCGGGCGGCCGGAGCCATGGGGGTGGGCGCCCGGGGAGACGCACGTCTCCAGGGACCGGCCGTCGACTCGGCCCGCGCGCGCCGGGCGGCCAACCGGGCCGGTCCGACCGTCCGGGCTCGCGTGTCCTCTTCCCGCGGGATCACGGATACGGCCTTTTCCGCGCACCTTCTCCCAGCGCCTTCTCCCAGGACCTCCCCTGGGTCTCCCTGAGTTTCCGTGGACCTCCGCGGGCCCTTCTGGGCATCTCCGGACACCCCCGGACACCCCCGGGCACCTTCACGATCCCATGTTGCGCAGAATATTGACGACCGGCGGAATCATGCCTAACTTCACTGTGCCCGCCAGAGTGCGCACCGGGCCTTCGGCCCGTCTCCGTCGCAGGGAGTCCGTTCATGCATGTGCCGTCGCCCCAACCCCCCGACCACCAGACCCAGTTGCGCCGTGTCGCGCTCTCCGGAATGCTCGGCACAGCCGTGGAGTTCTACGACTTCCTCGTCTACGGCACGCTCGCCGCCCTCGTCTTCGGTGAGTTGTTCTTCCCACAGGCGGACCCTGCCGTCGGCACCATCGCCGCGTTCGGCACCTTCGCCGCCGGTTACGCGGCCCGGCCGCTGGGCGGCGTGATCTTCGGGCACTTCGGCGACCGGCTCGGCCGCAAGTCGATGATGCTGCTGACGATGGTGCTCATGGGGGTCGGCAGCTTCCTCATCGGCCTGCTGCCCACCTACGACACCATCGGTGTCTGGGCCCCGATCCTGCTCGTCACCCTCCGCGTCGTACAGGGCATCGCCATCGGCGGCGAGTGGGGCGGCTCCACGCTCATGGTCGTCGAGCACGCGGGCGACCGGCGCCGCGGCCTGTGGTCCAGCGCCACCCAACTCGGCGCCCCGCTCGGTTCGGTGCTCTCCGCCGGTGTCGTCACGCTCGTCTCCACGCTCCCCGACGACCAGTTCCGCTCCTGGGGCTGGCGCATCCCGTTCCTGCTCAGCCTGGCCCTTCTGGCCCTGGGCCTGTTCGTCCGGCTGAAGATCACCGAGAGCCCGCTGTTCACCGCGGTGAAGGAGGACCGCCACGAGGCACGGATGCCACTGGCCGAGGTGCTGCGCCGCCCGAAACCGCTCCTGCTCGCCTGCTGCGTGGGCATCGGCGCCTTCGCCGCACAGTCCCTGCTGACCAGCTTCATGATCACGTACGCGGTCGACAACGGTTACACCCGCTCACAGGTCCTCACCGCCGTGACCGTGGCCTCCTGTGTCGCGCTCGTCGTGCTGCCGGTGGCCGCCGGGCTCACCGACCGGGTCGGCCGCCGGCCGGTCGTCCTCGCCGGCGCCCTGCTCTCCGCCGCGCTCGCCTTCCCCGTCATGGCACTCGTCGACTCCGGCAGTCCCGCCCTGCTCATCCTCGCTCTGGCCCTCGGCCACGGGGTGGCCCAGTCGACCATGTACGGGCCGCTGGGCGCCCTGCTCACGGAGATGTTCGGTACCCGCGTCCGCTACACCGGCGCCTCCCTCGGCTATCAGATGGCCACCCTGATCGGCGCCGGTTTCTCACCGCTCATCGCCGGGAGCCTGGTGGCCGCCAACAACGGCAGCGGCACTCCCGTCGCGGTCCTGCTGTGCGCGGGCGGCGCGATCACCGCGCTGGCCGTCTGGCGGATCCGGGAGACGAACCACGACCCGCTGGCCGAGCGCCGGCTCGTGCCCCCCACCCCTGAAGGGATCCCTTCATGAAACGCCGTCTCCTCCTTCCGGTCGCCGTCCTGTTGCTGGCGACCGCCGCCCCGGCCCGCTCCGCCACCGTGGACGACGTCCGCGCGCAGGACGTCCATCTGGAGGGCACCCTGTCCTCCGGCGCGACGTACGTCATGGACGTCCCCGCCGGCTGGAACGGCACCGTGCTCCTGTTCAGTCACGGCTTCCGGCCCAAGGGCTCACCCAACCCGGCCCAGAACGTCACGGACGCCGCCACCCGCGACCTCCTCCTCAAGGACGGCTACGCGCTCATCGGCTCGTCGTACGCCACCACCGGATGGGCGGTGGAACACGCGGTGCCGGACCAGCTGGCGACGCTCGACACCTTCACCGACCGGTTCGGGGCGGCCCGGCGGACCCTCGCCTGGGGCCAGTCGTACGGCGGGTTCGTCACCACGAGGATCGCCGAGCACCACGCGGACCGGGTCGACGGCACCCTGTCCGTCTGCGGTCTCGTCCACGGCGGTGTCGCCAACTGGAACAACACCCTCGACCCGGTCTTCGCCCTCAAGGCCCTCCTCGCGCCCGACGCCTCGATACCCCTGGCCGACTTCCCCGACCAGGCGACCGCCACGGCCGCCGCCGGCGCGTTGAGCGGTGTCGTCACCGAGGCGCAGAACTCCGCTGACGGCCGCGCCCGTATCGCCCTCGCGGCGGCCCTGCACAACATCCCCGGCTGGAACGACCCCTCCCAGCCCCGCCCGGCTCCCGACGACTGGACCGCCCAGCAGGCCAACCAGTACACCGCCGTCCGCGGTCTCCTCGCGACGGCCGCGTTCAGCTGGCGCCAGGACACGGAGACGCTGGCGGGCGGCAACTCGTCCTGGAACACCGGGGTCGACTACGCGAAACTGCTGCGCGGGTCCTCCGCGTACGACGAGGTCAAGGGGCTCTACAAGGCAGCGGGGCGGTCCCTCAAGGACGACCTCAGGACGCTCAACAAGGCTCCGCGCATCAAGGCCGACCAGCCGGCGGTCGACTGGATGAGCCGGACCAGCGCCTTCACGGGCGACCTGACGAAGCCTCAGCTCACCATCCACACCACCGGCGACGCCCTCGTCCCCGTACAGACGGAGAGCGCCTATCTGCGGGCCGCCACCGCGGGCGGCTCCCGGAACCTGCTCCGTCAGGCGTACGTCGACAACGCCGGCCACTGCACCTTCAGCCCCGCCGAGCAGCTCGCCGCGCTGGACACGCTGGAGCACCGGGTCGACTCGGGCCGCTGGGGCGACACCGGAGCGGACACCCTCAACTCACGGGCGGCGCAGGCCGATCCGGCCACCCCTGCCCGGTACACCGCCTACCGGCCCGCCGCGTACCCGCGCCCGTACGACCTGGCCCATCCGGGCGACGCGTACCGGCCCTGACCGACCCGCCCGGCGTGGGAGCGAGCGAGTCCCCGGGCGTTCCCGCATCCTCTCCTCGACATACGCGACCGGCGCCCCGCCGTTCGCCGCCGCGACGAGGAGGAACCCGTGCCAGTACGCCCCGCGCCCCGTAGGACACCCCTGTTGCTGACCGCGGCGGCCGTGCTGGCCGCCGCGGGCTGGACCGGGGTGGGAGCGGTGGGACAACCGGCGGGGGCGGCACTTCGGTACCGAGCACCGGAGCCGTCGCCCGTGTCGATCGGGGCGCCCGCGCCGACCCCGTCGACCGTCTGCGCCCCCGCGGGCACCCTGAAGGGACCGGGCGGACAGCGGGCCTCCGTCGGTCTGTGCGCGAGCGGCGGAGGCGCGGGAACGTCGCTGTCGGCCCCGGCCACCTGCCGGCGCACCGGTACCTCCGTCCGGTATGCCTGTCTGACCTCGGGCACCTGGACCCTGCGGCGCAAGGGCCGGACCGTCGCCACGGGCCCGCTACCCGGGGGCAGGGAGACCCCAGGTCCTGGCACGTACGACGTCAGCGGCACGGTGCACGTCCGCTCGTCGCCCACCGGCGTCGATCTGCGGGGGACGGTCCGCGCCACCCTGACCCTCACCGACCCGAAGCCCGTGCCCACGCACCGGATCGAGGTCGCCCGGCGCACCCTGCGACCGCATTCGTCGGCCAAGCTGACGTACACCGTCTCGCGCGTCAGCGAAGCGGGCGACGGAAGCGCCCGCTTCGGGCTCATCGGGGAAGCGGCCTCGGGAGTGGAGCTGACCACGTCCGACTCCCGCTGCGTCAATCCGCTCACCGGCCGCCATCCGTCGACGGCCCGCACCATGTACGCCCTGGACTGCGCCCTCACCGACCTTCAGCCGGGCCACCCCTCGACGGTGGTCGTCCACGCCAGGGTCGGGGACGCCTGCACGAGCGTGGTCTCGAAACTGGGTTACTGGATGCCCCGGGGCCAGAGCCTCTACACCGGCGGCATGCTGGCCGGCCCCACGGTCACCTGCCACTCCCCGGACTCCCGGGACTCCCACGGCCACGGGCGCTGAGCCTTCGGGGCGGAACGGGCGGCGGGCCGGCCCCCACAAGGGGCCGGCCCGCCGCCGGTGCGCGTCTGCGGTGTCAGGACTGCGGCGGCCGGTCGTCCTTACCGGTACCGAACTGGTCCCTGAGCTTGTCCTGGCCGGTGTCGACCTGCCCGCTGTACTTTCCCTGAGTCCTGTCGTCGATGAGGTCGCCGGCCTTGTCGACACCCTTGTTCGTCTGGTCCGGGTGGCCCTTCAGCATGTCCTTGATCTTGTCCATAACGGACATGAGTCATCCTCCTGCTCAGTTCGCCCCTACGCATCCAGGGTCACCGCAGGTGGCGGGTTTCGCATCCGGGAGGGACACAGGCCGGTCCCCGAGCGGGTTCCGGACCTCCGCCGCTTCCGGACCCCGCTGCTTCCAGGCCTCTGCCCTCAAGCCTCCGTACGGCACTCCGGGTGGCCCCAGCCGTCGGCGTTCTTCGCGATGGTCTCGCCGGCCGCGTAGGAGCGGCCGCAGCGGCACCGGCCGGGGAACTTGGCCTTGAGTGTGCGTGTGGAGGCAGAGGAGGACCGCGCGGACGACGCGGACGCCGCCGAGGTGGAGGAGGCGGACGGGCGCTTCTTCGAGGGAGCCGCCTTCTTGGCCGCCGGGGATTTCGGCGGTTCCGGGGAGCCCTGCTCGCTGCCCGCCGGCTTCTGGACGATGGCGGCCTGGCTCGCCGCCCGGTCAGCGAAGTCGTTCAGGGGGTCGCCGTCGACCTGGTGCGCGGGCACGTAGCGGAACTCCACCGAGCGGCCGTCGAGCAGCTCGTCGATCCGTACGACAAGCTCCTGGTTGGCCACGGGCTTACCCGCCGTCGTCTTCCAGCCCTTGCGCTTCCAGCCCGGAAGCCAGGTGGTGACCGCCTTCATCGCGTACTGGGAGTCCATCCGGATCTCCAGCGGCACACCGGGGTCGACGGCCGTCAACAGCCGCTCCAGCGCCGTCAGTTCGGCGACGTTGTTGGTCGCGGTGCCGAGCGGTCCCGCCTCCCACTCGGTGGGCGTTCCCGTTCCGTCCCCGACGACCCAGGCCCAGCCGGCAGGGCCCGGGTTTCCTTTCGACGCCCCGTCACACGCGGCGATTACGCGTTCAGCCATGCGCACGATCATGCCAGGGTTCGGGGCTCCTCCGGGAAGGGGGGCACTCCCCGCGGCATCGAAACACACTCCGTACGTCGTCCGCGGGGCGACCCTGTGACGGGGCGACCCCGTGACCACGAGCGACCGTCCGCCGGAGGCCGCCGGACCCCCCTTCCTGTGAGCTATGTTGAACCGCAGTGGGACACGAAGGAGGCGCACCGGTGCCATCGCCGCAGCAGGCCCGCGCGCAGGCGTCCGCGATCAGTTCGGGGAAACCGGTCACGGAGGCGGAGGCCGCCCCCACGACCCGGCTGCGAGCCCTGTTCGACGGCCCCCGGCTCTCTCCGGGGCAGCGGCGTATCGCCCAGTACCTCATCGAGCACATCACCGAGGCGGCCTTCCTGTCGATCACGGATCTCGCGGAGCGCGTCGGCGTGAGCCAGCCCTCGGTGACCCGCTTCGCGACGGCGATGGGCTTCAGCGGCTACCCCGCCCTGCGGGAACGTCTCCAGTCGATCGCGCTCAGCAAACTCGCCGGCTCACCCGACGCCGCCGAGGAGGCCCGGCCCAACGAGCTGCAGGCCGCCGTCGACGCGGAGATCGACAACCTGGAGAACCTGCGCCGCGACTTCGCCGACCCGGAACAGGTCATCGAGACCGGCCGCGCCCTGTCCCGGTCGGCCCCGCTCACCGTCCTGGGGCTGCGGATCTCCGGGTCGCTGGCCGAGTACTTCGCCTACGCCGCCCGGCGCATCCACCCCGACGTCCGGCTGGTGACCCGGGGCGGCAGCGTCGCCTACGACGCCCTGCTCCAGTCGCGCGAGGCCGGCGGTACATGGGTGCTGGCCTTCACGATGCCCCGGCACGCGCACGAGACGCTGACGGCGGTGCGGGTCGCCCGGCGGGCCGGTCTGCGCGTGGCCCTGGTCACCGATCTGGGGCTCGGGCCACTCGCCGACGAGGCCGACGTCGTCTTCGCGACCGGCACCGGCTCGCGGCTCGTCTTCGACTCCTACGCCACGCCCGTCGTACTGTCCGCGGCTCTGCTCCAGGCGATGACCGACGCCGACCCCGAACGTACGCAGGCCCGCCTGGAGGACTACGAGCAGGTCGCGGACGAGCACGCCTTCTTCCTCAAGGACTGACCTGCCCGGCAAGGACTGACCTGCCCGGCGCGTGGTGAATTTTTTCATACCCTTGCGTAACAGGCGGTATATATGAATACTGCTGGCTGATCGGGATCCGGTGGGTCCTGGTCGGCCCGAGGAACGGCGCTCCCTTCTCGCACCGGCCCGGGCGCACCGAACGGGCACCGCTCACACACGCCCGTGGCGGCCTCGGTCAATCCCCTGGGCCGGGGCCGCCAAGAACAACCAGAACCGCCCGCCGGCCACCTCGGAAGCGATGCCCATGTCCCTGACGTACTCGCCCATCAGCACGGACTGGCCCTGTCAGGTCAAGACGCCCGGCAACCGTGACTGGGAACGGTCGGCGGCCAAGTGGCTGCGGGAGCTGGTGCCGACCCGTTACAGCAGCTACCCGCTGCTGATCCGGCAGCCCGTCCTGCTCGCCCGCCACGCGCAGATCCAGCTCCAGCAGGAGACCCGGGTCGTGCGCACCGCGATGCACAGCGCCCGCGCCGAACTGCCCGCCATGGGGATGCCGGAGTCCGTCATCGAGCACACGATCAAGCTCTACGCGGCCGAGCTCACGCAGTTGAACCACATCGCCCGAGGCGTCCGCGTGATCACCCAGGCACTCCTGGAGAGCCACACCGCGCGCCAGGGTCACTAGGCCGGTCCCCCGCCCCTGAAGCATCATGGCACTCAGTTCCCCGGTCGGAGCACACTGAGTGCCATCAGGCTCTCGTACGGTGCTAGGTTCCCCAGCATGAGCGAGGCACCCCGTCCCGACCGAGCGGCCGACGTGACGAGCCCGAAGCCGCCGATGCGCGAGTCCCTCGTGGCGGCGGCGTTCCAGCTGTTCGTGGAGCGGGGCTACGAGCAGACCACCGTCGACGACATCGTGGCTCTGGCCGGCGTCGGACGCCGGTCGTTCTTTCGGTACTTCCCGTCCAAGGACGACGTGGTCTTCCCGGATCACGAAGGCTGCCTGGCCGAGATGACCGCCTTCCTGCGCGACAGCGGCCCCACGCACGAACCGGTGGAGCGGGTCTGCGACGCCGCGCGCCTGGTGCTGCGCATGTACGCCGAGAACCCGGCCTTCTCGGTCCAGCGCTACCGCCTCACCAGGAAGGTCCCGGGGCTGCGGACGTACGAACTCTCGGTGGTCTGGCGGTACGAGCGGGCGCTGGCCGAGTATCTGCGCGGGCGTTTCTCGGGTCGGCGCGACGGAACGCTGCAGGCCGACGTCATCGCCGCGGCCGTGGTCGCCGCACACAACAACGGGCTGCGGTCCTGGCTGCGTTCGGACGGCCGGAGCGACGCGACCGCCGAGGTGGGCCACGCCCTCGCCCACGTCCAGCGGGTCTTCGGACCGAACCACGCACCCGGCGGCCCAGCACAGGAACCGGGACAGGAAACGGCACAGGAAACGGGAACGGAAGACGGCAGGGACGACGATGTGGTGGTCGTCGTGTCCAGGCGCGGTGCCCCGTTGTGGCGGGTCGTCCAGGAGATCGAGACCACGCTCGGCCGCGATCCCGACTGATCGAGGATCCCGACCGATTGAGGGTACTGAGTGCCTTTACTGATGGCACTGCGTGCCATAGCCTGAGGCTGTGCACGGCGCTCCGCGCACTTTCTGATTCCGGCCAGGCGCAGGGAGATGACATCGTGTTCCACCGAGGAAGCGGGACCACGGCGGGCGTACTCGACCCGGAGACGGCGACGACCGCGACGACCGCGGGGCCGGTCGAAGAGGGGCTCTCCTACCAGCGGTGTCGCTGGTGCGGGACCAGCATGTTCCACCGGCTGCTCTGTCCGGTCTGCGCGGGCAGCGATCTGCGTACGGAGCGCAGTGCGGGCCTCGGCGTCATCCGCCACACGAGCGTCGTGCAACGCAACACTCCGAGCGCGCGCAATGTGTCGCTCGTCGAGCTGGCGGAGGGGTTCACCGTCCGGGGCCGGGTCTCGGGGCCACTGATCGCGATCCGCACCGGTGACCGTGTCCAGCTCACCATGGCGATGGATCCGGTACGCCGCGAGCCCGTGTTCAAGCTCTGCGAGGAGCCGTTCTCCGGGCTGTACTCCGGCTGGCACTGACGCGGCCCGCGCCTGAGGCGCTCCGCGGCGCCGCGGGGGACACTGGGCAAGGACAACAGGTGCCCACGGAGACCCGGAGGAGCCCATGCACGCCAAGGACGTTCTGGTCGATGCCTACGGCCGGATCCAGGAGGAGGTGCATGCCGTCGTCGACGGCCTCTCCTCCGACGATCTCAACGCCCGCCCCGACGGCCGGGCCAATTCGATCACCTGGCTGGTCTGGCATCTCACCCGCGTCCAGGACGACCACATCGCCGACGCCTTCGGCCTGAAGCAGGTCTGGCTGTCGGGCGGTTGGGCGGACCGTTTCGCGCTGGCCGTCCCCCTCGACGACACGGGGTACGGCCACACCTCGCAGAAGGTCGCCAAGGTCCGGGTGGACTCGGGCGACCTCCTGACCGGCTACTACGACGCTGTCCACGAGCAGACGCTGCGGGCCCTGCGCGAGCTGCGCGCCGACGATCTGGACCGCGTGGTCGACGAGAACTGGTCCCCGCCCGTCACCCTGAGCGCCCGCCTGGTCAGCGTCCTCTCCGACGATTTGCAGCACGTGGGCCAGGCCGCCTACGCACGGGGGCTTTCGGCCGACGGCTGAGCGGCCGACAACCTGCGCGCGCATCCGGTGCTCGACGGCTCAGTACTCGACGACTCACTACTCGACGGCCGAGAGCAGTCCGGCGACGGGGGCGGCGAGGTCGGTCACCTGGTGCAGCTGGTAGAGGCCGTTGAGCTGGTCGAGATCTTTGATCCCGTCGGAGATCTTCGGCATCTTGTCCCTGTGCTCGGCCGGCAGGTCACTCACGGCGATCGAGTCGAGCTCCGCGACCGGGTCCAGTTTTCCCGTCTCGGGGACCGTGGCAGCGCCGGCGGACGGTACGGCGAAGCTCGCGACACTGACGGCGAGACCAACGGCGGCGACAATACGGCGTGTTGAGATCATGCTTGCAGCAACGGCGACAAGCGGCCCACGGACACGGCCCCGCCCGGTCCCTCACCCGGGAGGCGCAGCAGTCCGGCTGCGCCTGCGGTGGCCACCGTGCCCGTGCCCGAGAAGTCTCCGATGCGCCTGGAGGCCGGTTCCTGTCACCCGCTCAGCCGATGATTCGCACCGAGCGGGGGCCTCCGGTATGGGCCGCCGAGCGGCCGGGATCCAGGGTGAAGAAGAAGGAGGTGCAGTCGGCGCCGGAATAGACGTTCATCGCCTTGTTCGTCTGATTGGTGGTCAGATCTGGCCGGACCAGAAGGTTGATACAGACGTTGTCCGGCGGATTGTCGACCCGGAACTCCTGACCGCTGATCGAGAAGTACCGAAGCGCTCCCGTGGCGGCCTGAGCGTTGGTGGCCAGGCCGGTGGCCACGACGGCTGCCGTGCCAACCGCCAGGCCGAGCCTGCCCAGGCGGGCGAGTGTGAGCATAAGAGGTCCCCGTTCCCTGTGTGTGGGATGTGGATCGCGCTGCCTCAAAGAGTGCCCGTAGGGGCGTGTCAGGGCATGAGTAGCCGTTACTCAATCCGGACGCGGCGCGGCACGGCACTACGCGGCACGACAGTCGGCCGAGATTCGGAGTCTGGGAGTCGACAGTCGACATCCCCCAAGCACTCCGCGACCGGAACATCAGAGGGTCAGCGGATCCACGCGTTGTAGTCCACGACGTCGCCCGCCTCGACGCCCCACTCGGGCTGGTCGACGGTGACGGTGCTCTCCAGGCCGAGGACGGCACCGTTGACCGGGTCCATGACCAGCATCCGGCGGTATCCGGTGCCGTCGTACACGTACGCCTGACCGTGCCTGCCGAGGCGGTCGGTCACCTGGCCGACGGACCGCAGCCCCTTCGCGTCCGCCAGAAGGCGGGCGAGCGCCGCGTTCTCGCGGGCGCCGAGGGTCCAGGTGTTGAGCAACACCCCTGCGGCGTCCAGCAGTTCGTGTGTGGTCAGCGGGGTGTCGATGTTCTGCGCCTCCTGCAGATAGTCGCGCAGCCGCGTGGCGTCGTGCGGAGGCGGGGACTGGGGCGGGGCGTCGCTCCAGCTCGGCGGGAAGGTCTGCTCGCTGAGGACCTGCCCGTCGTCGACGAGCCGCGGACCGCCCTCCTCGTCGGTGAGGACCGGCCGGCCGGGGTGGCGCGGGTCGGTCGCGACGACCAGTTCCGTTTGGCTGTCGTCCGCGTTCCAGCGCACGACGCGCTCCACGGGGAGCGTGATCGGAGGCTTGTCCTCCGACATGCCCATGCTCCACGTCTGCACATGCGTCCCCTTGCGCAGACGGGGCGAACCGTCCTCCGCGTCCCGCTCGGCACGCCCGGCCAGCCGGTCGAGGGGTACGGGGGCGGAGTCGGCCCGGACCACCAGCGGGTGGGGCGCGGCCACGGCGGGGGTGGTGCTCGGCCCCGCGAGGAGGAGAGCGGTGGCGGTCACGGCGACCACCGCGGTCGTCGCGAGGGCCCAGACGAGTCGTGTACGGCGAGGGCGAGGGCCGAGCCTCGTTCGGCCGGGCAGGAAACGGCTCCGCCCCGGTCGGCGCTCGTCGCCCGCGCGTGCCATGAGGTGGTCGAGGCGCCTCTCGGCCTCCTGCCCCAGCGGGCCCTCGCCGAAGCGGGAGTCGTCGGAAGGCACCGGGTTGGCGCGTCGCAGCAGTTCGAGTTCGTCAGCCATGGCCCTGCTCCTTCGGGGTGTCGCGGCGGGGCGTCTCGGTACGGAGCGACGCGGTAGCGAGTGACTCGGTGCGGAGCGACGCGGTGCGGAGAGGCCGGGACCCGGTGCCGGGGGTTTCGGTGCCAGGGGTCTCGGCTGCGGCGGTCTTGGTTCCAAGAGCCTCCGTACCGGGAGCCTCGTTACCCGGGATCACGGTGATCCGCATGCGGTCGATCTCGGCTCTGAGGCGGCGGCGGGCCCGGTGCAGCCGCATCGCCGCGGCCCGGCTGCCGCATCCGAGGGCGCCGGCGACCTCGTCGACACCGAGTTCCTCCCAGGTGTTGAGCCGCAACACCTCCTGGTCCGCCGGGGAGAGTCTGGCCAACGCGTCGTGCACCCAGGCGGCGGGCCGCTCGGAGTCGGGGCTGTCCACTATCTGTCTGCCGTGAGCGGTCTCGTCGTTCCCGAGCCTGTTCACCAGCCGCCGGCGGCGCCCATAGCCGCGTACCGCGTTGGAGAGACAGTTGCGTGCCACGCCGTACAGCCACGGAAGAGGGGACGCGGGCAGCTCGGACCGGCGCCGCCAGGCGACGGTGAAGACGTCCGCCACCACTTCCTCGACTTCGCTCGTCCGGCCGTCCAGTCGCCGCGCAACATAGCGGCTGACCGCCCAGTAGTGCTCGCGATAGGCAGCGGCGAAGATCTCGTCGTTGCTCATGTTCCGTAGGTGTCCGGCAGGTCCTCGATCGTCACACCGGTTTCGGTGATCTTTGTCGCTCCACCCAAGTGTGACGCAGGCGCGGCCTGCGGACACAGGCGGGGCATGGAGAGCAACACTGTCACCCCGGCGCTCGCGCCCTCGCGTGCGGGCCGCCGTCCCGGCTACGCCGCCGTCCGCTGGCTGACCACCACGGACCACAAGACGATCGGCACGATGTACCTGATCACGTCGTTCGCGTTCTTCTGCATCGGCGGCGTCATGGCGCTGTTCATGCGCGCCGAGCTGGCCCGTCCCGGCACGCAGATCATGTCGAACGAG
>NZ_JBEZJY010000022.1:0-173491 GCF_040651415.1 Streptomyces sp. NPDC048484 | reverse complement strand
TTCCTGACCGCGGCTCAGGCGACAGCCGAGATCACGGCAGAATGCGGGAACCACGAAATGTGGCAGCTCGGAATCGACGCCGTCGCAAAGCACGGCTGAGCAGCCCGGCTGACAACAACAGCGCCAACAGAAGGCACCCGGCCACAGCCGACCACCGCAATGACGAAGGTATTGAGCCCGAGGGCCGAGATAATGTCGGCGCACAGCGAGAATCGACATCGCTGTGCCCCGCCATGAACGCGTGTATGTCTGCGACGTCACTTGGTACGGCTGAGCCCACTTTCGGGCCGAAGCGCGCGACACGGCCGGTGGCGGGCCGCCTTCCACCGTCGCCGCGGTCGCCGCCGGGCAGCGCGCCCTCGACCCCGCTCGCTGGAGCGGGCTGGACTCCGTGACGGACGTACCGCTGGAACCGTTCACCGAGGCCGAGTCGCGCCGTCCGCTCGCCGCGAAGGGCGTCGTCGCCGAACCGGCGCCCCCCCTCGGTCCGTGACCGGAACATTGCAGCCTCATAAAAAGTGGCCGCACCGCGTGACACCCCGTATTGCTGTCCTGACCTGCAGATTCCCTGCTGGCCACGGCCTGAATCCAGGGTTACTGATTTTTTCCGGGCTGTTGGCGTAAAAGCGCTGAGGTCCGCATCCTGTGCGCCATGGCACACGACCACGAGGGTCCCCTGGCGCGCCTTCGCCGGGGACACGAGGAACTCGTCCTGCGGCAACTGCGCACCCACGGCCCGCTCAGCAGGGGCGAGCTGGGGCGATTGACCGGGCTGTCCCGCACCACCCTGTACGACATCGTGGCTGCGTTGGTGGACGGTGGTGCCGTCGTGGCCACGGTGCCGGCCGCCGCCGAGCGCCGCCGCGGCCGGCCGGTGGAGGCCCTCACCCTCCACCGGGACGCGGGCCAGGCCATCGGCATCGACTTCGCGCGGCGCGCTGTGCACGTCGCCGCGGTCAACGTCGCCCACGAGGTGATCGGTTCCACGAGCGCCGCACACGGCGCGGGGCTGACGTGGGAGGAGCGTGTCGACCTCGCCGCGCGGCTGGTCGGCTCACTCGCCGGGGGCACACTCCGCCTCGGGTCGCTCAGCGGCATCGGCGTGGGCGTGGTGGGGCCGGTGCGCGGCCCCGCGGCCACCCCACGGACCGACTCCCCGTCCGGCGCGCCGCGGCTCCACGAAGACCTGCCGGTACTGCTGGGCAAGCGCTTCGGCGTGCCCGTACTGCTCGACAACAACACCCGGCTGGCGGCGCTGGCCGAGGCGACCTGGGGGGCCGCGGCCGGCGTCCAGGACGTGCTCTATCTGCGCCTGTCGCACGGCGTCGGCGGCGGTCTGGTCGTGGGCGGCGCCCTGCACCGGGGCGCCCACGGGCTGTCCGGCGAGTTCGGCCACATCACGGCCGAACCCGGCGGACGGCGATGTTCGTGCGGCAAGGACGGCTGTCTGGAGACGGTGGCCTCGATCGGCGCCGTGCTCGACGCCCAGCCCACCGCCGGTGATCTGGACGCCTTCCTCGCGACGCTGCCCACGGACCCGGCCGCGCGCCGTCTGCTGGACGACGTCGGCACCCGGGTGGGCACCGTCCTCGCGTCCGTGTGCAACGCGCTCGGCCCCGCCGTCACCGTACTCGGCGGCGAACTCGCCGAGGCCGGACCCGCGCTCTTCGACCCCGTCGAACGCGCCCTGTCCGCGCACCTGATGCCGGTCTCCCGCCCTGGCATCGATCTGCGGCGGGCCACGCTCGGCGAGGTGGGCGGCGCGCTCGGCGCCATCGCGCTCGTCCTGCACGACTCACCCCTGCTCACCCGCTACCACACACCGAAATCCGTGGAGTGAACGTGACCGTCCCCATTCCACCGAGGTGGACATGACAGTGATCACCGCCCCCGACAAGACACCCGCCCCGGCCGCCCCACGGCGCGGGCCGTACCCCCGTTCGTGCTCAACCTGGCGGCACTCACCCTGGGTATCGCCGTGTGGGCGATCGCCGCCTCGACCCACCTGGTCGACGTGCCGGGCCCCCTGTCGGTCGCCTCCCGCGCCCTGGACATGGCAGGCGACGGCACGCTGGGCACGGACGCGCTGGCGAGCCTGCGCCGGGTCTTCCTCGGCTTCGCGCTCGGCACCCTGCTCGCCGTGCCCGTCGGCTTCCTCATGGGCTGGTATCCGCTGGCCCGCGGTCTGCTCGAACCGTACGTGCAGTTCTTCCGGACCGTGCCACCGCTGGCGATCATCCCGCTGGCGATCGTGACGATGGGCATCGGTGAGACGCCCAAGGTCTTCGTGATCTTCCTGGCCGCGTTCCTGTCCAGTGTGGTCGCCGCCTTCCAGGGGGTGATCGGCGTGGACAGCACTCTCGTCAACGCGGCCCGCGTACTGGGCGCCCGGGACCGCGTGATCTTTCTCAAGGTGGTCATCCCGGCCGCCACCCCGTTCCTGCTCGTCGGTATGCGGATCGGGCTCGGGGCCTCCTGGGCCACGGTCGTGGCCGCCGAACTCATCGCCGCGGACAAGGGACTCGGCTACCAGATGATGCACGCGCAGACCTACTACGACCTGCCCACTATCTTCGTCGGGCTGATCAGCATCGGTGTGATCGGCCTGGTGATGGACCGCCTGCTGCTGCGGGCCGAACGCCACCTCACCGCCTGGCAGGAGCGACGATGACATCCTCATCCGGAGCAGTCAGCACACCCGGTTCACCCGGCACACCCGGTTCACCCGGCGCGCCGGGCGCGCCCGGCGCCAAGATCTCCTTCCGGCAGGTCGCCAAGACGTTCCCTTTGAAGCAAGGGGAGTTCAACGCCCTCGACGAGGTGTCGCTGGACATCGCCGACCGCGAGTTCGTCACGGTCGTGGGCCCCTCGGGCTGCGGCAAGTCGACGCTGCTGAACCTGGCGGCCGGCCTGGCCGAGCCGACCACCGGCCAGGTCCTGGTCGACGGGGTGGCCGTGGCGGGTCCCGGGCCCGAGCGCGGCGTCATCTTCCAGCAGTACGCGCTCTTCCCCTGGCTCACCGTGCGCGGCAACGTCGAGTTCGGTCTCAAGCTCACCTCCCTGTCCGCCGCCGAGCGGCGCCGCAAGGCCGACCACGCCATCGAGCTCGTCGGGCTCACGGATTTCGCCGACGCGCTGCCCAAGACACTGTCCGGTGGCATGAAGCAGCGGTGCGCGATCGCCCGGGCCTACGCGGTCGACCCCGAAGTCCTGCTGATGGACGAGCCCTTCGGCGCTCTGGACGCCCTCACCCGGGTGCAGTTGCAGGATCAACTGCTGCGCACCTGGACGCAGGAACGCCGGACCGTCCTGTTCGTCACCCATGACGTCGACGAGGCCGTCTACCTGGCGCGTCGCGTCGTCGTGATGGCCGCCCGGCCGGGCCGTGTGCACCGCGTCATCGAGGTGGACCTGCCCTACCCGCGGACCGAGAAGCTGCGCCTGTCCCCCGAGTTCGCCCGCATCCGTAACGGGGTCTGGCACTCCGTCTACCACCAGGAACCGGCCGCCCCGGTCACCCCGGTCGCCTGACCTGCCGTCACCGCCCCGCTCCCGGCCACCCACTTCTCGCCGCTCGAACGTCACGCCCCTCGAAAGGCTCCATGTCATGGGCATGTCTCGTCGTACCTTCCTCGCCTCACTCTCGGCCACCACGCTGGCGCTCTCCGTGTCGTCCTGCTCCTCGGACGACGGCGGCGGGTCGAAGATCCGTTTCGGCTATATCGCCGACTACAACGGCGCCAGCCTGCTGGCCATAGCCGACGACCAGGGCCTGTGGAAGAAGCACGGCCTGTCCGCCTCGTACAAGACGTTCGTCAACGGGCCCATCCAGATCCAGGCGCTGGGCAGCGGGGACCTCGACTACGGCTACATCGGTCCCGGCGCACTGTGGCTGCCCGCCTCGGGCAAGGCCCGCGTGGTCGCGATCGACACCCTCACCTATGCCGACCGTGTGATCGCCAAACCGGGCATCAAGTCCCTGGCCGGTCTCAAGGGAAAAAAGGTGGGCGTACCGGAGGGCACGTCGGGCGAGATGATCCTCCAGCTCGCGCTGCGCGAGGCCGGAATGACGATGGACGACATCAAGAAGGTCGCGATGGACGCGCCGACCGTCGTCTCGGCCTTCTCCGCCGGGCAGATCGACGGGGCCGGCATCAACTACCCGCTCATCGACACCATCAAGCAGAAGGTGCCCGACCTGGTCGAGCTGGCGAGCACCAAGGACACCGGCGGCTCCTTCCCCACCGCGTTCGTCACCGGCGGAAAGGCGGGGCCCTCCGAGGCGAAGGTCGTCAAGGTTCTCCAGGAGGCCAACGACTGGCGCGCGGCACACCCCGAGGAGTCGGTCAAGCTCACCGCCGCGCTCCTGAAGGTGCCGGAGGACAAGGTCGCGGCTGACGCCGCTCACGTCAAGACGCTGACGACCGCCGAACTCGTCGCCAGGACGAAGGACGGCACGGTCGCCGGGTGGCTGGACGACATGACCGACTTTTTCGTGAGCACCGGACAGTTGAAGAAGGCACCCGCCGCGACCTCCTTCTACGCGGGCGACGTCTACACGAAGGCCGCCGCGTGAACCTCCTCTTCCTCATGACCGACCAGCACCGCGTGGACACGCTGGGCTGTTACGGCAATCCGCATGTCGCCACCCCGCACCTCGACCGGCTCGCCGCCACCGGCACCCGCTTCGACCGCTTCTACACGCCCACCGCCATCTGCACCCCGGCCCGGGCCAGTCTGCTCACCGGGCAGGCGCCCTTCCGGCACCGGCTGCTCGCCAACCACGAGCGCAACGTCGGCTATCTGGAGGACCTCGCCGAGGACGCCTTCACCTTCCCCTCCGCCCTTGCCGAACGCGACTACCAGCTGGGCCTGGTGGGCAAGTGGCACGTCGGCACCCGTCGCAACGCCGCCTCCTACGGCTTCGAAGGGGCCGACCTGCCGGGCTGGCACAACCCCGTCGACCATCCCGACTACCTCGCCTATCTCAAGGAGCGGGACCTGCCGCCGTACCGCATCACCGATCCGGTGCGCGGCACCACACCCAACGGCAATCCGGGCAACCTCCTCGCCGCCCGCCTCCAGCAGCCCGTGGAGGCAACGTTCGAGTACTACCTCGCGACCCGCGCCATCGAGCTCCTGGAGAAGTACGCCGCCGACGGCCGCCCCTTCTACCTGGCCACCCACTTCTTCGGGCCGCATCTGCCCTATCTGCTGCCGGACGCCTACTACGACCTCTACGACCCCGAACTCGTCGAACTGCCCGCCTCGATCGCGGAGACCTTCGAGGGCAAACCACCCGTGCAGCGCAACTACAGCGCGCACTGGACCTTCGACACCATGCCACCGGAGGTCACCCGCAAACTCATCGCCGTCTACTGGGGTTACGTCACCCTCGTCGACGAACAGATCGGGCGCATCCTCACCCGGCTCGACGAACTCGGCCTGGAGGACGACACCTCAGTCTTCTTCACCGCCGACCACGGCGAGTTCACCGGCGCCCACCGGCTGCACGACAAGGGCCCGGCGATGTACGAGGACATCTACCGCATCCCCGGCATCATCCGGGTGCCGGGGCAGCCTCCGCAGGAGCGGCGGGAGTTCGTCAGCCTCACCGACTGCACGGCGACCATCCTCGAACTGGCGGGCTGCGATCCGGAGCCCGCCACCGACAGCCGCAGCCTGCTGCCGCTGGTCCGCGGCGAACACCCCGAGTGGCCCGAGGAGTTGCTCGCCGAGTTCCACGGCCACCACTTCCCCTACCCCCAGCGCATGCTGCGCGACAGCCGCTACAAGCTGATCGTCAACCCCGACTCGGTCAACGAGCTCTACGACCTCGACACCGACCCCCACGAACTGACCAACCGCTATCCGGACCCCGAACTGGAGGCCGTCCGGCTCCGCCTGATGCGCCGTCTGTACGACCTGCTCCGGGAACACGGCGACAACTTCCACCACTGGATGACGTCCATGTACGACATCGGCGCCTCCGACTACGACCCGACCCTCAGCGCCTTCGAGTAGACGAGTAGAGAGGTCACTCCCCCGCAGACTGAGGGTCGGCTTGGCCACCGACCAGGCCGCGCCCTTGCACACCAACTCCTTGTAGACGGCGGCGAGCCGGCCGGTCAGGGACGCGTCGACGGCTCGGTCGTCGGCGGTGACGTACTGGATCAGGCCGCCAGTGCCTGCCCGCGAGGCGGGCGGCGCCGGCGGCTCCGGGGCGGACGCGTCAGCGCTTGATCTCCTTGATCTTCAGCATGCGCGTGATGACCTTGTCGAGCTCGGCGTCATCGAAGACCTTCTTCCAGTCGTCGCGCACGATGGACTCGCGGCCGTAGTCCATGGCGATCAGGCAGGCGTCCGAGAACGGGTTGGATCCCTTGAGGGTGTTCGCCAGTGCTACCTGGGTGTGGCCCAGGAGCATCGCGCGGGCCGCCTTCTCCGGGACGCCGACGGTGTGCACCGTCTCGTGCAGCGCCTCGGTCAGGAGGGCGCCGACCATGCAGGCGATCGTCTCGACAAGGGTCGGCTCCAGGACGGCGAGCTGCTTGACGGTGACCCAGTGGACATCGACCACGGGCGCGTACATCACGCGGATGACCGAGTCGGCCAGTTCCTGCTTGGCGCTGTCGCCGCCCTCGTAGGCCGCGACGACCTCCTGCGGGGCGGCGATGCCGCCGAAGGTGTCCTGCCATTCCTCCTTGGTGGTGCGCTCAAGGAATACCGACGGGTGGCAGGGGTGGGCACACGCGTAGTGGATGTCGGCCCGGTTGAACAGCAGACCGGCGTACGCGGCGGCCGGGTCGAGGGTGAGCACGACCGTGCCCGGCTTCATGAGGGGCACGAGCTGCTCGGAGACCGTACCGAGGACGACGTCCGGGACGGCGAGGATGACGACATCGGCCTCGGCGACGGCGTCGGCGGACTCGGTCAGTTCGCGGCCGAGGTCGCGGATCAGTTCCTGGCCCTTGGGCGAGGCCTCGCTGAAGAGCACCCGGAAGTCGCTCTCGACCAGGTTGTTGGAGACGCGCTGGCCCATCTTGCCGGCGGCCCCGATGACGGCGACGGTCCTGACGTCGACCTGGTTCTTGATCTCGGTGGCCATTACTTGCTCCTCAGAAGGGTGTTGATGCTGTGCTGTGTCCACTGGTGTTCGAGCCGGGCAGTCGTCTCGAAGCCCTCGTCCTGCCACGGGAGCCAGTGCTCCACGATCTGGTTGATGCCGTCCGCGTCCGGCCGGGCCGCCCCGACGGCGGCGATCATGGCGTCGTAGTCGAGAAGGCCCTCGCCCAGGGGGCAGCCGGCGTAGGTAAAACCGACCCAGCCGTCCCGCCTCGTGAAGGCGAAGTCCTTGACGTGGATGTTGACCACGTGCGGCGCGGTGGCTGCGATGACGTCGACGGGGCGCTCCAGCCGGGCGACGCTGTTGCCCGGGTCCAGGACGACACCGAGGTGCTCGCTGCCGACCCCCCGTACGACAGCCACCAGGTCGTCGGTCGCCACCTGCTCGTACGTCTCCAGGCCCAGGGTCACGCCGGCGTCCTCGTAGCGGGACACCGCCTCCTTGAGCAGGGACACGGCCTCGGAGGTGTCCGGCCGGTGGTCCGGCGTGTTGAGCATGGAGCGGACCAGGGTGACGTCCAACCGCCGGGCGAGATCGAGGTACTTGAGCAGATGGCCGGGGCGGACGCCGCGGGTGCCGAGTTCCAGGGTCAGGCCCAGGTCGGCGGCGACGGCCTTCACGTCCGCCACCTGCGCGGCGTCGTACGACTCGATGGGTGCGTAGTCGCAGATCTGGAAGACCTGGCCGCCCAGTTCGGCGGTGTCGCGCAGCATTTCGGGGAGCGTCATCGGCCGGGGTGCCCGGGCGGAGATGCGCCAGAAGTACGCGTACGTGCTGATTCCGTAGGCCATCACGCCACCGCCGTGCCGGCCGGGGTGCGGATCTCGTCGAGGACGGCGCGGACGTTGTCCGGGTCGTGGGCGAAGCGGCCGAGGAAGAGGCCGTCCGCCGTTCCGGCGAGTCGGGTGAGCAGGCCGGGGCCCGCGCTGCCGCCGTAGATGACCTGCGAACCCGCGTGCTGAGGGCGGGTGTCGAGCCACTCCCGCAGGGCCGTGCAGACGGTGGCGATGTGTTCGGCCGAGGCCGGTTCCGGCGCGCCGATGGCCCACTGGGGCTCGTAGGCGAGGACGACGGTGCCGTCCAGTCCGTGAAGCAGGCGGGCGGCTTCGGCGACCGTGCGCTCGGCCGCTTCCCGCGGTGTCACCCGGTCGCGTTCGCCGACGCACAGGACAGGGGTGAGGCCGCTGCGCAGGGCAGCGGCCGTCTTGGCGGCCACGACCGTGTCGCCCTCCCCGTACAGGCGTCGGCGTTCGGCGTGACCGACCTCGGCGTAACGGCAGCCGATCTCCTTGAGGAGCGGTCCGCCGACCTCGCCGGTGTAGGGGCCGGTGTCCTCGGTCGCGATGTCCTGGGCGCCGAGGGCGACTCCGTACGGCGCGAGGATTCCGGCGGCGGGAATCAGGGTCGGGAAGGCCGGCAGGACGAAGAGGCGGGCCCCGCCCGAGGTCACGGCGGGGTGCTCGTCGGCCAGGGTGGCTATCTTCCGGGCCCAGTTGAGGGTCTGGTGGTGGCCGAAGTACATCTTCAGACTCACCCCCAGCAGGAGGGGCGGGCGTGCGGGACCGGCCGGCATCAGGCGGCCGCCCCGGCGTCGGCGGCGGCTGCGGCGTCTTCGTAGTCGCACATCAGCTGGACCTTCGCCGCGGACGCGGAGGTCTCGTCGAAGCGGTAGGTGAGCCACTCGGAGGCGAGGCGGCGGGCGAGTTCGAGGCCTACGACGCGCTGGCCGAAGGTCAGGACCTGCGCATTGTTGGAGAGGACCGCCCGCTCGACGGAGAAGGAGTCGTGGGCGGTGACGGCGCGGACGCCCTTGACCTTGTTGGCCGCGATGGCTACGCCGAGGCCGGTGCCGCACACCAGCAGGGCGCGGTCGGCCTCGCCGCGGGCGACCATCTCGGCGGCGGTGATGGCGACCTTGGGGTAGGCGGTGTGTCCGTCGGCGTCGACGCCGACGTCGGTGACCTCGGCGACCAGCGAACTGCCCAGCAGGTCCTGCTTGAGGGCTTCCTTGTACTGGTGGCCGGCGTCGTCGGATCCGACGACGATACGGAGCTTGTCGGTCATGGCGGCTTTCCTCAGTGCTGGTCGGACGAGTGGTCGAGCGGGTGTCCGGGCAGGGCGGCATGCACGGCGCGGGTGATGAGGGCGAGTGAGTGGGCGCCCGCGTCGGGGGTGCCCAGGGACTTCTCGGCGTGGGGCCTGGCGCGGCCCTTGCGGGGCAGCAGGTCCGCCGTGGCGGCGGCGGCCTTCTCGGCTGTGGTGGCGGCGTGCTGCCAGGCCTCGGTGAGCGGGGCGCCGTCGCCCGCGGCTCCGGCCAGGGAGTCGGCGAAGGGCACGAGGACATCGACCATCGTCTTGTCGCCGACCTCGGCCCCGCCCAGTCGGCGTACGGCGTCGGAGGCGTCCGAGACTCCTCGGGCGACGGTCTTCGCATTCGGGGCGTCCTGGTCGCCGAGTCGCGTACCGAGGGTGCGCAGGATGGTGCCCCACAGGGCGCCGGAGGTGCCGCCGGCCCGGTCGGCCCAGGCATCCCCGGCATGGACGAGGACGGTTCCGGCGCCGGCGCCGAGGTCGTGCGCGCGGGCCGCCGCCCGCAGAGCGGCGGTGGAGCCGCGTCGCATGCCGATGCCGTGGTCGCCGTCTCCGGCCACGGCGTCGATGCGGCCGAGTTCGCCGGCGTGTGTGTCGACGGTGTCGGCCAGGGCGTTCAAGGCCGCGAGGACGGTGGCGGCGGCTTCGCGGGACTGCTCGGTGGCGTCCGGGACGCGGGTGTCGTCCGCGTCCTCGGCGAGCGGGGCCGCCTCGGTCTCCGTCGTCTGCGGGGCCGGGGCGCCCTTTCGGTAGGCGGGCGTGTCGGCCGGGGCCCGCCACAGTTGTTCCAGGCGGTCGTCGAGCCAGGTCAGGGTGAGCGAGACACCGGCCATGTCGAAGCTGGTGACGAGTTCGCCCACCTCCGGGTCGACGATGTCCACGCCCGCGTCGCCGAGGAGGGCCGCGACCTTGCGGTAGACGACGAACAGTTCCTCGTACTTGACCGAGCCCAGCCCGTTGAGGATCACTGCGGCGCGCTGTCCGGCGGGCTCCTCGACGTCCTCGGGGAGTTCCTTGAGCAGGGCGCCGACCATGAGCCGCGCCGCCTCGTCGGCGGTCGGCAGCGGCTCCTCTCCGATGCCGGGCTCCCCGTGGATGCCGAGGCCGACGGCCATCCGGGCCTCGGGGACGGTGAACAGGGGGTGGTCGGCGCCGGGCAGGGTGCAGCCGGAGAAGGCGATACCGAAGGAGCGGGTGCGGGCGTTGGCGTGCTCGGCCACGCTCAGCACCTCGTCCAGCGGCAGGCCCTCCTCGGCCGCCGCGGCGGCCGCCTTGAAGACCGGCAGGTCGCCCGCGATGCCGCGGCGCTTGGCCGACTCCTCGGGCCCGGCGGAGGAGATGTCGTCGGTGACGGCGAAGGTACGGGCCTCTATGCCGTCGCCGGCCAGGCGCTCGGCGGCCTGCCCGAAGTGGAGTACGTCGCCCGCGTAGTTGCCGTACATCAGCAGGACGCCCGCGCCGCCGTGGGCGGACCGTGCCACGGAGCGGATCTGCCGCGCGGAGGGCGAGGCGAAGACGTTGCCCACGGCGGCGCCGTGTGCCAGGCCCCGGCCGACCATTCCGGAGAAGGCCGGATAGTGGCCCGAGCCACCGCCGACGACGACGGCGACCTGCCCCGACGGGGTCCCGGCGGCGCGGACGACACCGCCCGTGACGGGTCGCACCCAGGTGCGGTGGGCCGCGGCGAAGCCTTCGAGTGCCTCGTCGGCGAAGGCCGCGGGGTCGTTGAAGAGCCGGGTCATCGGAGGGCCTCCATGGGCTGGTGCTCTGCCGAGGCGGCCGGTTCAGCGGTACCGCCGCGGGCCGAGAGCCAGATCATCAGCGCGGCGGACAGGAGCATGAAGAAGCCGACCAGGTAGAGCGGTACGTAGTAGGCGCCGGTCCAGTCCTTGAGCCAGCCGGTGATGTAGCTGGACGCGAATCCGGCGACGTTGCCCGCGGTGTTGATCAGGGCGATGCCGGCCGCGGCCGCGGCTCCGGTCAGGAAGCGGGAGGGCAGGGACCAGAAGACGGGCAGGGCGGCGAAGATGGCACACGCGGTCACGGTGATCACGGCGACCGTGGCGGTCGGGGATCCCATGTAGAGGGCGAGCGGGATGGAGACACCGCCGACCACGGCCGGTCCGGCCACGTGCCAGACGCGGGTGCCGTGCCGGGTGGCGTGGCGCGTCCAGAAGAACAGGACGATCGCGGCGGGCAGATAGGGGATCGCGGTGATCCAGGCCTTGTCCATGACGCTGAAGGTGGTGCCGTACTGCTCCTGGAAGCCGTCGATGATCGTCGGCAGGAAGAAGGCGAGGGCGTACAGGCCGTAGACGAAGCCGAAGTAGACCAGGGCGAGCACCCAGACGCGGCTGCTGCTGAAGGCCTTCTTGAGGTCGCCCTTGGCGTGCTTGTTGTCGTGGCCGGTCTTCTGGGCGTTCTCCGCGGCGAGTTCGTCGGTCAGCCAGGTGCGCTCGGCGGGCGTGAGCCACTTGGCGTCGGCGGGCCGGTCGACGAGGTAGAACCACGCGACGACACCGAGGATGATCGCGGGCAGCGAGACGAACAGGAACATCACGCGCCAGCCCTCAAGGCCGAACAGGCCGTGACGGCCGATGAGCCAGCCGGCCAGCGGGGCGCCGAGGACGGTGGTCAGCGGCTGCGCCAGGTAGAAGAGCCCGAGGATCTTGGTGCGGTGCCGCGAGGGCACCCACTGGCTGAGGAAGAGGATCGCGCCGGGGAAGAAGCCCGCTTCCGCCACGCCGAGGAGGAAACGCAGCGTGTAGAGCTGGCCGGTGCTGTCCACCCAGGTGAACAGGAGCGAGACAATGCCCCAGGTCACCATGATGCGGGCCAGCCAGCGGCGGGCTCCGAACCGGTGCAGGGCCATGTTGCTGGGGACTTCCAGCACGATGTAGCCGAGGAAGAAGATGCCGGAGGCGAAGCCGAACTGGGCCGCGGTGAGGGCCAGGTCCTCCCCCATGCCGTTCGGCTCGGCGAATGAAACGGCTGTGCGATCCAGGTAGTTCACGAAGAACATCAGTGCCACGAACGGCACGAGGCGGACTGAGACCTTCTTGATGGCAGTTCTTTCGACTGCCGCGGATGGCGTGTCGGCAACCATGGCGACTCCTCGGCTCGCCCGGACAGCTCCGTCCGGGGTGGGTCAGGCCGGACTGCTCGCCGCACAGGCGGCCGACCGGAACGTTTTCACGCTATGCCGACGGCTCAAATTGGTCACCAATTTACCAATGTGAGGACGGTCTCACATTCGACCCTCTCGCAACTCTTGACAAAACCGCCCTGCGGCACGGAAAAACCGGCTGGTCAGCTCCCTGGGCGTCATATCTGGTTGACTGGTGACCGTGACCAGTCAGTCCGATGAGCAGACCCCCGCGGCCGCGCCCGACCTCGCGCAGCTTCTCCGCCCCGTGGTGCGTGAGTCCTCTGTCAGTGAGGTCGCCAAGCGGCTCCTCGACCACCTTTCGGCGGGCGACATCAAACCCGGTACCCGGCTGCCCGCCGAACGGCAGCTCGCCGAGGCCCTCGACGTCGCCCGCTCCAGCGTCCGCGGGGCTCTGTCCGCCCTGGACGTGCTCGGCATCATCGAGATCCGCCCCGGCTCGGGCTCGTACGTGCGCGAGGGCACCTCGGAGTTCCTGCCCCGGGCCATCAACTGGGGGCTGATGCTGGGGCAGCGGCGCACCCAGGACCTGGTGGAGGTGCGCACCTACCTGGAAGCGGTGTCCGCCCGCCTGGCCGCGGAGCGCGCCTCGGACGACGACCTGGCACGCCTGGAGGAACACCTCCGGCACATGCGCGCAGCCGGCGGCGACGCCAAGGCCTTCATCGACGCCGACATCGACTTCCATCTGGAGATGGCCCGCATCGCGCGCAACAGCGTGCTCAGCGACATCCTGCACAGCATCCGAGCGCTGCTCCAGGTGTGGATGGAACGCGTCAGCGACATCGAGGGCACCGTCAGCGGCACCCTGTGCGAGCACGACGCGGTCCTCCAGGCGGTCCGTGCCCGCGACCCCGAGGCCGCGGACCGGGCCATGGCCGAACACATGCGGATGGCCAGCCGCCGGCTGCGCGAGTCCGTCGACAACGAGGCGCTGTAGTCGGCCGGTCAGGGGTCACGGCGGCAGGCGCCGCCCCTCGGCGACGAGCGGCGCTCAGCTCCGTAGCCACACCGCCGTGTCGGTGGGCAGTCTGCCGTCGGAGTCCAGTGCGTCGCTGGAGAGCAGGATCGCTCTGTGGTCAGGCAGGGCGGCCGGGGTGCCGGCCAGATTCGTCACGCAGATCAGGTCCGGGGAGCGGCGGAAGGTGAGCACACCGTCGCAGGAGGGCGCCCAGTGCAGGGGGCCGTCGCCGAGGGCCGGCTCGTCGCGGCGCAGCTCCAGTGCGGCGCGGTAGAGGTTCAGCATGGACTGCGGGTCGTCGGTCTGGCGGTCGGCGGCGTAGGCGGGCCAGCCGTCGGGCTGCGGCAGCCAGGGTTCGGTGCGCGAGCCGAAGCCGGCGTACGGGGCAGCGGCCCTCCAGGGCAGCGGGACACGGCAGCCGTCGCGGCCCGGGTCGGTGCCGCCGGAGCGGAAGTGCATCGGGTCCTGGATGCGGTCCCGGGGGATCTCCGCTTCGGGCAGGCCGAGTTCCTCGCCCTGGTAGATGTAGACGGAGCCGGGCAGGGCCAGGGTGAGCAGGGCGGCGGCGCGCGCCCGACGGGTGCCGAGCCGCAGGTCGGACGGGGTGCCGAAGGTTTTGGTGGCGAAGTCGAAGCCGGTGTCCCGCCGCCCGTAGCGGGTGACCGTGCGGGTGACGTCGTGGTTGCACAGCACCCAGGTGGCCGGCGCCCCGACCGGGGCGTGTTCGGCGAGGGTGTCGTCGATGGCGGCCCGCAGCCGGACCGCGTCCCACGGGCACGACAGGAAGGAGAAGTTGAACGCGGTATGCAGTTCGTCCGGACGCAGATAGCGGGCGAAGCGTTCGGAGTCCGGCAGCCACACCTCTCCCACGAAGACGCCGTCGTACGCGTCGGCGATCCGCCGCCAGGAACGGTAGATCTCGTGCAGGTCGTCCCGGTCGATGTACGGGTGGGGGTCACGGCCCTCCACGAAGTCGGGCAGCTCCGGGTCCTTGGCGGGCAGGGCGGCGGAGTCGATGCGTACGCCAGCCACCCCGCGCTCGAACCAGAACCGCAGTACCTCTTCGTGTTCCTCCCGCACGGCGGTGTGGGCCCAGTTGAGGTCGGGCTGCTGCGGTGTGAACAGGTGCAGGAACCACTCGCCGTCCTCGACCCGGGTCCAGGTCCGGCCGGAGAACTGCGACGGCCAGTCGTTGGGCGGGAGTTCGCCGTGTTCGCCGCGGCCGGGCCGGAAGTGGAAGAGCTTGCGCTCGGGGCTGCCGGGGCCGGCGGCGAGTGCGGCGCGGAACCAGGGGTGCTGGTCGGAGACGTGGTTGGGCACGATGTCCACGATGGTGCGGATGCCGAGCGCGCGGGCCTCGGCGATCAGCCGCTCGGCCTCGTCCAGGTCGCCGAAGGCGGGGTCGATGGTGCGGTAGTCGGCGACGTCGTAGCCTCCGTCGGCGAGCGGGGACAGGTACCAGGGGGTGAACCAGATCGCGTCGACGCCCAGGTCGGCGAGGTAGGGCAATCTCGACCGTACGCCCGCGAGGTCCCCGGTGCCGTCGCCGTCGCCGTCGGCGAAGCTGCGCGGATACACCTGGTAGATGGCGGCACCGCGCCACCAGTCGTCGGCGTGGCCGGGGGTCGTACCGGGCTGAGGGGCTGCCACGTGGCGGTCCTTTCGGGCAGGTGTGGTGTTCGCTGCGGGTGATGTGGGGTGCTCGCTGCGGGGGCCTGACGGCGTGTGCCCGGACGGCGTGTGCTCGGTCAGCCCTTGAGGCCGCCCGCCGTCAGTCCGCTCATGATGTTGCGCTGGAAGAGGACGAAGAGAAGAAGCGTGGGCAGGGACGCGATGGTCAGGGAGGCGATCAGCACGTTCTCGGGCACGCTGGTGGCGAGCGAGTAGATGCCGACGGCGAGGGTCTGCCGGGACGGGTCGGGCAGGACCAGCATCGGCCAGAGGAAGTCCTTCCAGACACCGACGACGGCGAAGATGGACACGACACCGAGGATGGGCCGGGAGACCGGCAGCACGATCGACCACAGGACGCGCAGGGAGCCCGCGCCGTCCATCGACGCCGCGTCGAGCAGTTCCTTGGGGATCGAGTCGAAGAACCGCTTGAGCAGGAAGATGTTGAAGGCGTTGGTGACCGAGGGAAGCCAGATCGCCCAGGGCGAGTTGAGCAGGTTGCGTTCGACGATCGGTACGTCCAGCGCGGTGAGGTACTGCGGTACGACGAGGACGGTCGCCGGGATCATCAGGGTGGCGAGCATCAGGCCGAGGATCGCCTTGCCGAGTACGGGCCGCAGTCTGGACAGCGAGTAGGCGGCGGCTACGTCGAGCACCAACTGGAAGGCGAGCGCGCCGAAGGCGTAGTAGAGGGTGTTGAGCAGGAGTCTGGCCAGGTCCATCACTTCCCAGGCGCGCTGGTAGTTCTCCGGGTGGACGGAGCCCGGCACCCAGGTGGGCGGGGTCTGGACGGCTTCCTGGGTGGTCTTGAGCCCGCTGGACGCCATCCAGTACAGCGGGCCGAGGAAGGCCAGCGTGAACAGGACCACGACGAGCGCGAAGCACACCCAGTACAGGACCTTGCCGCGTGGGCGGGCCAGTTGGGCGGGTGAGATGAGCGTGCGAGTGGACATGTCCGTGTCTCCCCCTGGTCCTACTCGGCGCGGTTGAGTTTGGTGTAGACGGCCGAGAAGCCGGCCAGCAGGACGAGCAGGAGCAGGCCGAGCGCCGCCGCGGCGCCGTAGTTGTTGAAGTTGAAGGCGTACTGGTAGATCAGGTACACCACGGTGGTGGTGGACCCCTCGGGTCCGGCGCCGCCGGTGAGCAGGAACGGCTCGATGAAGACCTGCATGGTCGCGATGATCTGCATGAGGAGCATCAGCAGCAGGATGAGCCTGGTCTGCGGAACGGTGACGTGCCACACCTTGCGGAACAGTCCCGCGCCGTCCAGTTCCGCGGCCTCGTACAGCTCGCCCGGCACACCTTGGAGGGCGGCGAGGTAGATCAGTGCCGCGCCGCCCATGTTCATCCAGGTCGAGGCGACGACCACGGAGAGCATCGCGGTGTCCGGGTCCTGCAGCCACTGCTGGGCGGGGACGCCGAAGACGCCGAGTACCTCGTTGAACATGCCGTACCCGGGGTCGTACAGGTACTTGAAGAGCAGGACCGACGCGGTCGGCGGGAGCATCACCGGCAGGTAGACCAGCAGCCGCAGGTAGCCCTGGCCGTGCCGGAACTCGTTGATGACGAGGGCGGCGAGGAACGGTACGACGAAGCCGAGAAGCAGTGCCAGCACCGTGAACCACAGGGTGTTGCGCCAGGCCTGGCCGAAGGCCGGGTCGTTCCAGACGGTGACGAAGTTGTCCCAGCCCACCCAGCTGACGCGGCCGTCCTCGGTCTTCTGGAAGGCGAGGAGGAACTCCCGGACGATCGGATACCAGGAGAAGAAGGCGAAGCACAGCACCGCGCCGATGAGGAAGCCGTGGGCGGTGAGGTTGCGGCGCAGGGTCGTGCCGAACCCGCCGTCCCGGAGGTGCGGGGCACCGGCGCGGGGCCTGCGAGGGCGGCGGTCCTTGACCGCCCGGTCCTTGGTGAGGGTGGGGGCCGACATGGTCGCTCCTTGACGTGCCGCGGTGCCGTCGGACGGGTCGGGCCGCCGCGTGGTCACTGAGTGGCGAGGACCTGGTCGACCTGGGACTCGGCGGTGGACAGGAGCTTGTCGATGTCGGCGTCCTTGTTGGTGAGGATGCCCGACATGACGTTGTCGAGGACCTTGTAGATCTCCTGGGCCTTCGGCGGTTCGGCCTTGCCCGGGACAGGGTTGTCGGTGAACGCCTTGAAGTTCTCCACGGGCATGGTGGCGAATTCCTTGCGGGCGGCGTCGTCCTTCGTCTTGGAGCCGTTCAGCCACAGGTTGGGCTGCGGGAGCCCCACGGGCAGGTCGTCCGCCTTTGAGCGCTTCCAGTCGTACTGGCCCTTGCCGACGGTGGTGTACTTGAAGTTCAGCCAGGCGACGGAGGCCTTGACCTTGTCGGCCGAAATACCCTGTTTGATCATGTAGTTGTTGCCGCCGGCGAGCGTGTTCTCGCCGCCGGGGATCGGCCCCATGCCGAAGTTCCCGTACTTGGCGCCGAGTTGCTGGACCATGTACGTGACGTCGTCGGGCGCGGCGAGGAACATGCCCAGTTTGTCGGTGGCTATCTGCTTCTGGAGGTCGCCCCACTTCAGCAGCTGGGTCTTGCCCATGGAGTCGTCGTCCCAGCGCATGGCGTGGAGGTTCTCGGCGACCTGCTTGCCGATGTCGCTGTTGAAGGCGGCCTTCTTCCCGCTCGCGTCGACGACATCGCCGCCGAGGCTGTACATCTGCGCGGTGAAGTGCCAGCCGCCGGTGTTGGCCGCGCTGTACTCGCCGAATCCGGCGACACCGCCGCCGAGGCCCGCGATCTTCTTGGCCGCGGCGCGGACTTCGGCCCAGGTCTTCGGCGGGGCGTCCGGGTCGAGGCCGGCCTCGGTGAAGAGCTTGCGGTTGATGAGCAGGCCCATGCGGTAGTTGCTGGTGGGCAGGCCGTACAGCTTGCCGTCCTTCTTCAGCGAGCTGAGGACGTCGGGGTCGATGTCCTTCAGCAGCGGCACGCTCTTGTCGTTGACGTACGCGCTGATGTCCTGGGCGCCGTCGTTGTCCAGCACCTGGGGCAGGTCGGTGAAGTAGGTGTAGAACACGTCGGGTTGGGACTTCGCCTTGAGCATCGCGGTGAAGCGCGGCGGTTCCAGACACTGGCCCGGCGTGGAGCGGCCCTTGACGGTGACGTTCGGGTACTTCTTGTTGAACTCCTCGACGTCCTCGTTCCACTGCTTGAGCTCGGCCGCCTTCGCCGCGGGCGGCATGCAGTCGATGGTGATGGACACCTTGGTCTTCGGATCCAGCGGTGCGGCGGGATCGGCCTTCCCGCTGTTGCCGGAGCCGTTGTCGCCGTCGTCGCTGCTGCTGCTCGTACCGCAGGCGGCGAGTGCCGTCAGCGTGAGTGCGGAGGCGAGGGTGACCGCGCCGGCGCGTCGGGTGCGGCCGATCCGAGCTCTACTCATGGGTGGTCCCCTTCGGGCATGAACGTGGAAGGCGCCCCTCATCGCCGGTGCGATGTGGGGCGCCGCACACTCAACCACCGCGAACAGATGACCGCAATATCTTGTGCAGCTTCCGTAAATGATTGACAGACAGGCGTACAGGCGTGATCTGCGGGAGGCGTGTGAACGCAAGTCGGCGCGCGGCGAGCCGGGACCGGCCTCACCGCGCGCCGCCCGTCCGTACTACCCCCGAGGCGCCTGCGTCGTCGAGCCCCGGACCACCAGCTCCGGCTCGAACAGCAGCTCGCCGGGCTGGACTTCACCGCCCTGGATCTGGGCGCACAGCAGGTCCACGGCGGCGCGCCCCATGGCCTCGACGGGCTGGCGCACCGTGGTCAGCGGGGGTTCGGTGCAGTTCATGAAGGCGGAGTCGTCGTAGCCGATGACGGAGACCTGCTCGGGAACCGCGAGACCGCGTCGGCGGGCAGCACGGATGGCGCCGAGCGCGAGCGGGTCGCTGGCGCAGATGACGCCGGTGACACCGCGCCCCAGCAGGCGAGTGGTCGCCGCCTGGCCACCCTCCAGGGAGAACATCGACCGCTCCACGCGCTCGTCGGGCAGGGACCCGCCGGCCGCCTCAGCGGCGGCCCGGGCGGCGGCCAGCTTACGCCGGGAGGGGATGTGGTCGCCCGGGCCGAGGACCACGCCGATGCGCTCGTGCCCCAGCAGGGTGAGGTGGCGCCACGCCTGCTCGGCCGCAACGGCGTCGTCGCAGGAGACACAGGGGAAGTCGAGCCCCTCGATGGGGGCGTTGATCAGCACGACCGGGATGCGCCGTTCGGCGAGCTGCCGGTAGTGGTCGTGCGGCGCGTCGGCCTGGGCGAACAGGCCACCGCCGGCGAACACCACGCCGGAGACGTGCTGTTGAAGCAGCAGCTCGACGTAGTCCGCCTCGGAGACGCCGCCCTTGGTCTGGGTGCACAGCACCGGGGTGAGCCCCTGCTGGGCCAGCGCACCGCCGATGACCTCGGCGAACAGGGGGAAGATCGGGTTCTGCAGCTCAGGCAGGACCAGGCCGACCAGACGCGCGCGTTCGCCGCGCAGCTGGGTGGGGCGCTCGTAGCCGAGGACGTCCAGCGCGGTGAGCACGGACTGCCGGGTGGTGTCCGAGACTCCGGGTTTGCCGTTGAGGACCCGGCTGACCGTGGCCTCGCTGACTCCCACCTTCTTGGCTACCTGAGCAAGTCGTCGCGTCATGAGCGCAAGGCTAACGCAAGCGACGCAAGCGGCTTGCGCCGTCTTTGTCGCCTCCCTCCGATCTCCGCCTCCACCCACCTACCGGTAGTAGCGAGACCGTTGACAAAGCGGAGACGGGCTAGAAACCTGTGGGCGTAGTTTCCGCAAAGAATCGACTGATCAGCTCAATTTGTGCGCAGGTCTGGTGCATTCCTTAACGGACACTCCTCTCCCTCTCTGAACTCCCCTGTGACTCCCCGGCGTGCCCTGCCTGCCTCGTGCCCTGCCTGCCTGTCGCGCTCCCGCTCCCGCTCGCCACGGAACAACGGAACAGAGGACCACCATGAGATGGAGACCCCTCGGCCGCCGGTCACTGACCTGCGCCGTCACAGCCGCGCTCATGACGACCGGGCTGATACCCCTGGCCTTCACGTCGAGCGCCCGGGCCGCCACCGCCCCGGCCGACACCGGACGGGCGACGGCGGCGGCCGACGTCAACCTCGCGCTCGGGCGCCCGGCCACCGCGGGCGGCGCGAACGGCGCCTACACCGCCGGGAACGTCACCGACGGCGCCCAGGCCTCCTACTGGGAGGGACCGGCCGACTCCTTCCCGCAGTGGGTCCAGGTCGACCTCGGCGCGACCCGCACCGTCGACCAGGTGGTGCTCAAACTGCCCGCCGCCTGGGAGAGCCGTAACCAGACGCTCTCCCTGCAGGGCAGCACCGACGGCTCCGGTTTCCGCACACTCGCGGCCTCGGCAGGCCGGGCGTTCAACCCCGCGCAGGCCAACACCGTCCCGGTCACCCTCGCCTCCCCCGCCGAGGCGCGCTACATCCGGGTGAACATCACCGGGAACACCGGCTGGAACGCCGCGCAGCTTGCCGAGCTGGAGGTGCGCGGCGACGGCGGCGGCACCACTCCGCCGCCCGCTGGCACCAACCTGGCCCGCAACAAGCCGGTCGAGGCCACCTCGTCGGTGCACACCTACGTTGCCGCCAACGCCACCGACGACTCCACCTCCACCTACTGGGAAGCGGCCGGTCATCCCTCCGACCTCACCGTCAGGCTCGGCGCCGACGCCGACATCGACGCCGTGGTGGTCAAGCTCAACCCGGACCAGGTGTGGGCGGCCCGGACCCAGAGCGTCCAGGTACTCGGCCGGGAGAACTCGGCGAGCGGCTTCACCTCGCTGCGCGACCGCGCCGACTACGCGTTCAGCCCCTCCCGGGACAACAACTCGGTGACCATCCCGGTCACCGGCCGCTGGTCCGACGTCCGGCTCCGCTTCTTCTCCAACACCGGAGCACCCGGCGGCCAGGTCGCCGAGTTCCAGGTCGTCGGGACCGCGGCACCTGCACCCGACCTGACCGTCACAGGCCTGGACTGGACGCCCGCCACCCCGTCCGAACGGGACGCGGTGACGGTCAACGCCACGGTCCGCAACGCGGGCACGGCACGTTCGAGCGCCACGACCGTCGACGTCAGCGTGGAGGGCACGGTCGCCGGCAGCGGAACCGTACCCGCACTCGAACCGGGCGCATCCGCCACCGTGGCCGTCGCCGCGGGCACCCGTCCGGCAGGCGACTACGCCGTCTCCGCCGTGGTGGACCCGCGCGGCACGGTCGCCGAACTCGACGACACCAACAACAGCCGCACCGCCGCGAACCGGCTGGTCGTCGGCCGGGCTCCCGGTCCCGACCTCGAAGTCCGCGCCATCACCACCAGCCCCGCCAACCCGGCCGTCGGCTCGTCCGTCTCCTTCACCGTCGCCGTGCACAACCGCGGCACCACCGCCGCGGCGGCCGGCTCCGTGACCAGGCTCCAGGCCGGCTCCACCACACTCAACGGCACGACCGGCCAAGTGGCGGCCGGAGCCACGGCCGACGTGGCGATCAGCGGGACGTGGACGGCGACCAGCGGCGGAGCCACCCTCACCGCGACCGCCGACGCCACCGGCGTCGTCGGCGAGACCGACGAGAACAACAACGTGCTCGCCAGGTCCCTCGTCGTCGGCCGTGGCGCCGCCGTCCCGTACACCGAACTGGAGGCGGAGGACGGCCGCTACCAGGGAACCCTGCTCACCGCCGACGCCAAGCGGACCTTCGGGCACACCAACTTCGCCACCGAGTCCTCGGGCCGCGAGTCCGTCCGGCTGGGCTCCACCGGCCAGTTCGTCGAGTTCACCTCGCCCACGTCCACCAACTCGATCGTGGTGCGCAACTCCGTCCCGGACGCCGCGAGCGGCGGCGGAGCGGAGGCCACGATCAGCCTCTACGCCGGCGACACCTTCGTACAGAAGCTGAACCTGTCGTCGAAGCACAGCTGGCTGTACGGGACCACGGACGACCCCGAGGGACTGACCAACACCCCCGGCAGCGACGCCCGCCGGCTCTTCGACGAGTCACACGCGCTGCTGTCGCAGAGCTACCCGGCCGGCACCAAGTTCCGCCTGCAGCGGGACGCGGGCGACACGGCCGCGTTCTACGTCATCGACCTGGTGGACCTTGAGCAGGTCGCGCCCGCCGCCACCAAGCCGGCGAGCTGCACGTCGATCACCGAGTACGGGGCCGTCCCGAACGACGGGCTCGACGACACCGACGCCATCCAGCGGGCGGTCACGGCCGACCAGAACGGCCAGATCTCCTGCGTGTGGATCCCGTCCGGGCAGTGGCGTCAGGAACAGAAGATCCTCACCGACGACCCGCTGAACCGCGGCCAGTACAACCAGGTCGGCATCCGGGACGTCACCATCCGGGGCGCGGGCATGTGGCACTCCCAGCTCTACACGCTCACCCCGCCCCACCAGGCCGGTGGCATCAACCACCCGCACGAGGGCAACTTCGGCTTCGACATCGACCACAACACCCAGATCTCCGACATCGCCATCTTCGGCTCGGGCACGATCCGCGGCGGCGACGGCAACGCCGAGGGCGGGGTGGGTCTCAACGGCCGCTTCGGCAAGGGCACGAAGATCACCAACGTGTGGATCGAGCATGCCAACGTCGGCGTGTGGGCCGGCCGCGACTACTCCAACATCCCCGAACTGTGGGGACCGGGCGACGAGTTGGACTTCTCCGGCGTACGCATCCGCAACACCTACGCCGACGGAATCAACTTCGCCAACGGCACCCGTAACTCCACCGTGTACAACTCGTCCTTCCGCAACACCGGTGACGACGCGCTCGCCGTGTGGTCCAGCAAGTACGTCAAGGACACCTCGGTGGACGTCGGCCACGACAACCACTTCCGCAACAACACGATCCAGCTGCCGTGGCGGGCCAACGGCATCGCGGTGTACGGCGGTTACGGCAACACCATCGAGAACAACGTCATCGCCGACACGATGAACTACCCCGGCATCATGCTCGCCACCGACCACGACCCGCTCCCGTTCTCCGGGCAGACCCTCATCGCGGGCAACGCCCTGCACCGGACGGGTGGCGCGTTCTGGAACGAGGACCAGGAGTTCGGCGCCATCACATTGTTCGCGCAGGGCCAGGACATCCCGGGCGTGACCATCCGTGACACCGAGATCCTGGACTCGACGTACGACGGCATCCAGTTCAAGACGGGGGGTGGCGCGATGCCGGGTGTGAAGATCACTGATGTCCGGATCGACGGGTCCACCAACGGGTCCGGCATCCTCGCGATGAGCGGGGCGCGGGGCAGCGCCACCCTGACGAACGTCACGATCACCGATTCGGCAGAGGGGAGCGTACTGATCGAGCCGGGTTCGCAGTTCACCATCACCGGCTCGCCCAACGGGGGCACCGGGGCGTCGACCGCCCGCCCGAACCGCTGAGCCAGGGGTCTCCGGTTCCTGATACCAGGGGCCGGAGACCCACCGCCGCGTGCTCCTCGATCCTCAGGTGTTCACCGATGGGTGACGTCGAGGTGCGGGGCGGGGCGCCGTGGACCGTGGCCGATCCGTCGTGAGCCTCGATACCGAACGTGGCCGCGCAGACTTGACGAGCTGTACTCACCGGTCGTCGGGTCCGGTGGCCTCGTTGTCGGGCTTGTCGGGCAGGGCGATGCGGGCCGTGATGCGCTTGCCGACGGGTTCCTGCCGGATGGAGAGGTCCTCGGTCACCGCCTTGACGATCTCCAGGCCGTGCTGGCCGATCCTGCCCGGGTCGGCGGTCCGGGCCGTGGGGACGGTCGGGTCACTGTCCCATACGGTGACGTCCACGCTGTCGGCGGTGATGCGCAGTTCCATGAGGACGGGGCCGGGGGCGTACTTGCGGGCATTGGTGACCAGCTCGCTCACCACCAGCTGGGTGAGGTCCATCGCGCGTGCCGACACAGGCAGACGGTGGTCGGCGCGGGCCCGGTTGAGGAAGGCGACCGCCTGATGGCGGGCTTCGGCGATGCAACCGTGGTCTCCGCCCAGGGCGTAGCCGTCGCGCATCAGATAACCGTCCGCGGCTATACCGCCGTCGTCGTCGGCATGGGATCCCACTGGCTTCGCCCTCATTCCCCGTTCACGTGCGCGCCGATACCCGTGATGCACGCCCCCACGCCACAGGGGGTGTCCTTCGGCAACAACCACCCAGGTGCATCCGGCCAGGGCGGTGGGGCAGAATCATCGGTGCGTGTTCCGACCCGGGGTAAGCCTAATCAGTGGAGGAGACGGTGACCGACATTCAGAAGGCGGGCCGCTCGGACCGGCTCTTCATAGAGCACTCCGACACCGACGGCATCCGTGTCGTGACGGTGCGGGGCGAGATCGACCACGCCGTCAGTGACATGCTCGGCGAGGCCCTGCTGATCGAGGACCGCAGGCGGCCGCCACGGATCGTGGTGGATCTCCGGGGTGTGACCTTCGTGGACTCCAGCGGCATCAACGCGTTCATCGGCGCCCACCAGGCCGCGAGCGGCGCTCAGGGGTGGCTGCGCATCGCCGCCGCCCAGGAATCCGTCCTGCGGGTCCTGCGGTTGGTCGGCGTCGACGCCCTCATCTCCTGCCACCCCACCATCGAGCGGGCTCTGAGCGACTGACCTTCGGAGCGCTCGGAACTCTGCTCCAGCAGTCGGCGCCCGGCGGGAGAACAGCCGGTTCGGTGTGCGGACATGTCGCGCCCGCGGTGGCACGCTGGTAAGAGCCTGTGCACATCCCCGGCCGGGCGCGCGAGTACGGCAGCGGCCGGGGCGCGAGCCCCATCGAGGCTCCCCTCGATCGATCCTCGCGCGCAACGCCCTCCCATGGTGCGAGACGGCGGGAGTCACCTCGCCGGTGTGCCCGGGGGCGGAGGCTGGAGCCGCGTTGTCGGCGACGCGGCTCCAGCCGACCTCGACAACCGGCCTCGACGACCGACCTACTCGCCCGGGAACCCCGGATCCGCCGCTTACTGCCAGGTCGTCAGGCTTCGACCGCAGCCTGTTCCGACGCGTCGAGCCGGTCGGTCGTGGCCCGGTCGGACGCAACGGCGCGATTGGCCGGGATGAGTGCCGCGATGACGGCGGCCACCAGGGCGACGCCGGCGCCGATGATCAGAGCAGTACGGAAACCGTCCTCCGAGGTGATACTGAAGCCGCCCATGGTGACGACGTTCTGCGAGAGGACCACGCCGACGACGGCGGCGCCCACCGACGTGCCGAGTGAGCGCATGAGCGTGTTGAAGCCGTTGGCGGCGGCGGTCTCGGAGAGCGGGACCGAGCTCATGATCAGAGCAGGCATCGCCCCGTAGGCGAGGCCCACACCGCTGCTGGTCACCATGAGGACCAGCATCAGACCCCAGGCGGAGCCCATCAGCGCGAGTGACAGACCGTATCCGGCGGCGATGACAAGGATGCCGGAGATCAGCGTGAACTTCGGGCCTCGCGCGTCGGTGAGCTTTCCGCCGAGCGGTGAGACGATCATCATCATGATGCCGCCGGGGGCCATCCACAGGCCCGCCGCGAGCATCGACTGCCCCAGGCCGTAGCCGGTCTCCTCGGGGAACTGCAGCAGCTGGGGAACGATCAGCATGCCGGCGTACATGCCGAAGCCGACGAAGAGCGAGGCGGCGTTGGTGAGCAGCACGCGGGGGCGGGCCGTGGTGCGCAGGTCGACCAGCGGATCGCGGGTGCGCGTCTCCCACACACCCCAGGCGAGCAGCACGACGACGGCGGCGACGAACAGGCCGAGCGTCGTGGCCGAGCCCCAGCCCCACTCGGCACCCTTGGAGACCGCCAGCAGCAGGCAGACGAGGCCGACGCCGAGCCCGATCGCGCCGGGCGCGTCGAAGCGCTGCCCCTTGGCTCCGGCGGGCACGTCCGGAATCAGGAACCAGATCAGGACGGCGATCGCCACGGCCAGGACGGCGGAGCCCCAGAACAGCACGCGCCAGCTCGCGTACTGGGCGACCGCCGCGGCGATCGGCAGGCCCAGCCCGCCTCCGATACCCATGGACGCGCTGACGAGAGCGATCGACGAGCTGAGCTTCTCGGCCGGTATCACGTCACGCAGAAGCGCGATGCCGAGCGGCACCATGCCCATGCCCATGCCCTGCAGGCCGCGACCGACGATCATCGGGACGACGGACGACGAGAGCGCGCACACCACCGAGCCCACGATGAGGGGAACGGAGCAGGCGAGGAGCATTCGCCGCTTGCCCAGCAGGTCGCCCAGGCGCCCGGTGACGGGCACGCAGACAGCAGCCACCAACAGGGTGACCGTGATCACCCACGCCGTGTTCGAGGACGAACTGTTCAGGATCTTCGGCAGGTCCGCGATGAGCGGCGTCACCAGGGTCTGCATGATCGCCGCCGTGGTGCCGGCGAAGGCCAGCGTGGCGACCACGCGATTGGCCGGAGGGGACGTTGGTGGGGTTCCCATCAAGGGACTCCTCGCATCTCTTACGGACTAATAGAGGTGCAGTGTACATATCTTATGCATCATGCACGTCATGTGTCCGCTGCACATCCTGTGCGAGGATGGAGCCCCGGGCCGCCGCAGTAACGAGCCGCGTGCGCCCCGTCGGGAAAGCGGGAGGCAGTAGCGCATGGCCAGGCCAACGTACGAGGTCGAGTACGAGCAGATGCTGCTCGGCAGGCACGCACTCGCAGCGCACGGCGGGCGCAGCAAGGAGAGCGTGCTGGAGCGGAGTTCCTACACGTTGCTCAGTCGCATCCGCGTCCAGGGGCCCATGTCGATCGGCGAGCTGAGCGATGCGTTCGGGCTCGACGCCTCCACCCTCAACCGGCAGACCGCCTCGGCCATGCGCTCCGGACTCGCGGAGCGCATTCCCGACCCCGACGGCGGGCTGGCCCGCAAGTTCCGGATCACGGACAAGGGGGCCCGGATTCTCGACGAGGAGCGCGAACGGACCGTCAGTTCCCTGGACCGGGTCATGGCCGACTGGTCCGACGACGACATCGCCGAGTTCGCCGCCTATCTGAGGCGCTTCAACACCAGCATCGAGCGACTGGGCGGGCGGCCCTGGCCGCGCCCGTGACGGCGGCGAACGCGAACGACCGCACCAACCCCTCAGCCCGTGTGCCCGTTTAAGACCCCTCAGGCAAGTCACCTCAGGGCAACCTCCAGCACCGGCAAGGCGCCGGCAACAGCCCAGGAACAGCGACGGGTTCGCGGAGCCTGGCGGAGGGTACTCATGAGCCCTGTACGGGAGACCGGAAGACGCCGGGCGCGGTGTCCTGCGACTCCGCACGCACCGTGGAGACCGAAAGCTCCTGCCCCGCACGCGCCGCGGGGCCGAAAGCCCTTGCCCCCGGGACGCCGAACGACTCCCGCGAGGCTTCACCTGTCCCTGCACCCACACCCCTCACCGGTTGACAGGCCCCGCGTCCAAGGGCGAGACCACGGATACGCGCGAACGAGCCAGATCGCCCAAAAGTCCTCGCACGACGAAACTCGCGAATAGCGTGCGAGAAATCGAACACCTCTCCCCACCTCCCCGCGGTCCGCGCACGTGGCGGACCCCTGCCGCGCTAGGAGAACCGGGATGTCCGACGACCCCTCGGATGCGTACGCCGCTCCATCGCACCGCGCCAGGCGCCCAGGCGCTCGACCTGCCTGGGCCACCACCGGAGATCAGTTACCCGAGCCCACGGCGCTCCCCTCCGCGCCCGGGCACCACAGAGATCTGCGCATCCTGCGCCGCGCCTACCGCCGACAGCGCCGCGTCGCCACCTTCACGGTTCTCAGCTACTTCACCCTCTTCCTGATCCTCTCCGCCCGGGCCCCGTCCTTCATGACGAAACCCGTCACCGGCGGCCTGTCCACGGGCATGGTGCTCGGCCTGGTCCAACTCCCCGTCACCTGGCTGGCGATCGCACTCTTCGAGTTCACGGCGAGCCGGTACGTCGATCCGCTCGCGCGCCGGATGCGGCAGCGCACGGCCCTGCTCGCCGAGCGGGAGCCGGGGCGATGACGGCCTTCAGCGGCACCGCACAGACGTGGTCCCTGGTCGCCTTCTGCACCGTCGTCACCGTGACCCTCCTGCTCTGCGTCATCGCGGGCCCGGACCGTGACGACCTCGACGAGTTCTACACCGGGTACCGCTCGCTGTCCCCGATGCGCAACGGCCTCGCCATCGCGGGCGACTACATCTCCGCGGCCACCGTCCTCACCATCGGAGGCGTCATCGCGCTGTGCGGCTACGACGGTGTCGTCCTCGCCCTCAGCACCCTCCTGTCACTGCTGCTCCTGATGTTCCTGCTGGCCGAACCCCTGCGGAACACCGGCCGTTTCACCCCGGGCGACGCACTCGCCCGACGGATGCCCGGACGTGCCGTACGCATCACCACCTGCGTCGTGACCATCGCCTCGCTGATGCCGATGATGCTGGTCCAGCTCGCCAGCACCGGGCAGTTGCTCGCCTTCATCCTCGGATTCACCGGCACCACCATGAAGATCGGGTGCGTCATCGGGGTCGGCGGCCTGATGATCACCTACGCGGCCATCGGCGGGATGAAGGGCACCGCCCTCATCCAGATCCTGAAAATGGTCATGCTGCTCGGCTCGGGGGCCGTGGTCGCCGTCCTGATGCTCCGCGCCTTCGCGTGGGACCCAGGAGAGCTGTTCCGCACGGCCGCGGCACACAGCGGGGCCGGCCCGGCCTTCCTGCGTTCCGGTCTGCAGTTCGCCGGAGGCCCGCACGCCGACCTGGACATGATCAGCACACAGTTCGCCATCGTGCTCGGCGGCGCCTGTCTGCCCCACGTCACCATGCGCATGTTCACGGCGGACAGCGCACGGCAGGTACGCCGCTCGATGTCCTGGGCGGTGTCGTCGGTGGCCCTGTTCATGCTGGTCATCACCATCGTCGCGACCGGTGCGACCGCGCTCGTCGGACGGGCCGGGATCACCGCGGCCGACCCCCGCGGCAACACGGCCTACCTCCTAGGCTCCCGGGCGGTCTTCGGCACCCACGTCTCCCGCGCCGAGACCTTTCTGTTCACCACGGTCACAGCGGCGATCTTCCTCACCCTGCTCGCCTCGGTCGCCAGCATGATCCTGGCCTGCGCCAACTCCCTGGCCCACGACGTCTACGCCAGCCGCGCCAGCCCCCATTCGCCGGTACGGGAAATGACCGTCGCCCGTGTCTCCGCGCTCGCCGTCGGCATCCCGACGATCGTGCTCGCCGGTCTCGTCCAGCACCGCAGCCTCCAGCCCCTGGCGACGCTGTCCTTCTGCCTGGCCGCCTCGGCCATCGCCCCCGCCCTGATCTACAGCCTCTTCTGGCGCCGCTACACCCGAACCGGTCTGCTGAGCACACTCATCGGCGGCTCACTCGCGGTCCTCGTGCTGATGCCGGGCACCCGACTGGTCTCCGGAACACCCATGGCGGCCTTCCCCCTAGCCGACTTCAACTGGTTTCCGTTCACCACGACGGGCCTGGTGTCCATCCCGTTGGGTTTCGCGTTCGGCTGGCTCGGCACGCTGTTCTCGGGCCGCCGTGAGTCGCGGCAGCGGCTGAAGGACTACGAGCGGGTCGAGGTCAGGATCCTGGCGGGCCCGGAACCCAGAGCGAGATGACCGCGAGCGCCGCGGCCTCCGCACAGCAGGGCATGACCGGCATGCGTACCGGCATGCGTACGACGAAGTGGCCGCAGTCCGGGCCCGAGCACACCAGCGGGTCGCTCCCGTGCGCCATCCGGGCGTTCGGTCCGCCGGGCCGGCATATATCTCCGCTCGTCGCGGGCACGTGCCAGAGCATGAACGAACTGAACGACGGCCCTGACCGCTCCCATCAGCGCCCCCGGGGCGTCAGCGACGAGACGGTGGAGGCGCTCGGCTCTCTGTCCAAGGCGCTGGAGACCACGGAACGGGCCCGGGGGCACCTGTACTCCTTCCACCAACTGACCGGAGGAGCCGATCTGGAACTGGACCGCGCGGTCGAACTCCTCCGCAAGGCGGGCCACACCGCGTACGCCGACCGCGTGGAGAGCGAGATCCTGGGCCGCAACGTGATCCCCGGTCACTGGACGTTCCAGATCGTCGAGGCCTACAACGAGACCTACTACCAGCCGTTCAGGGACCTGGAGCGACGCGCTCTGCGTGACCTCGCGGACGGACGCGACCACCTGTACGAGGCGGAGATGAAGGAGGACCGCCGCACGAAGGGCCATTCCGATCACTCCGCCCGTCCCGACAGCCCTGACCTGTCTAGATGAAGTCGGTGACGCCCTGGTATTCGCCTACGGGTGCTCCGTCTGTTGTCTCGTATTCGAGCAGATCGATGACGAACTGTTCTGGGCGGTCGGTGCGCTCCTCGGCACGGCGCCGCCCCCGGCGTGCCGAGGAGCGCACCGGGGCGTCACCGTGACCGTCACCATCACCGGTCAGGTCGTGGTGACCGTGACCTCACCGGTCAGGTCTGACCTCCTGCCCGCCTCAGCACACCGAACTCGTTGCCGTCGGGGTCGGCCAGCAAGATCTGGTCGGTCTCGTCCTGGTCGGTGTCGATGCGGGTCGCGCCGAGGGAGAGCAGTCGCTCGACCTCGGTCTGCCGATCATCGGGGGCAGCCGGAGCGAGATCGAAACGCAGCCGGCCCTTACCCGTCCTCGGCATCAGCGGTGGACCACCCCACGTGATCTTCGGGCCTCCGTGCGGTGAGCGGATCGCGGTCTCCTGGTCCTGGTCCCAGACCAACGGAAAGCCCAGCGTCCTGCTCCAGAAGTACCCGACTTCCTGCGAACCGTCGCAGGCCAGCGCTCCGATGAATCCGCAGTCGGCAAGGAACTTGTTGCCCGGCTCGATGACGCAGAACTCGTTGCCCTCGGGGTCGGCGAGCACCACATGGCCCTCTTCCGGGCGTTGGCCTATGTCGATGTGCTGTGCGCCGAGTTCCAGCGCCCTGGCCACCGTCTGCTGCTGATCCTCCAGAGATGTACTCGTCAGATCGAAGTGCATCTGGTTCTGGTCGACCTTCCGCTCCTGGGTCGGAAGGAAGCGAAGCCGGAACCCGGTGTCGTCACTGGGCAGGAGCGTGAGGCCGTCGTGTGGATCGTCGGTCATCTCCCACCCCAGGAACTCTGACCAGAACCGCGCCAGGCTCAACGGCTGGTTCGCATGGAAGCAGAGCGCGAACAGTTGACTACTCATAGCGGCCCATCTCCGATTCCAGTGACTGACCGACTGACCGAACCGGTTCACTGACCGACCGGCTGACTGCTGTCGACAGGACGCGTCGTCGGCCCTTCGCACGGGAGCTTAGGGGTGGGCCAGCGTCACCCGCACCCGAGTTTTCGACGCCAGCGGGAGCAGGCTGGGGCAGCCTTCAGGGGCCGCCATCGGATTTCCTGCACGCCTGCGCGGGGCGTTGTGCCGGCGCGGCGCCCCGCGCAGGAGTCCGGGGCGTTGTGCTGCCGGTCCGTCAGGCCGACGAGTCGGGATCGGGCGGGCGTTCGGCTCCGTCGGGCCATACCCCCACGTGGTCCGAGCAGCACCCGCGGCGCGTTGGCCGTGGCGACCGCGACGGCGACGCGCTGCTGTTCGCCGCCGGTACAGCCCGGCCACCCGCATCCGGATCTGCCGCCCGCTGTTGGGTTGCACCCGCAGTTCGTCGCCGGGCCGCACCGCGAGTTCCGCCGCGAACACCTCACTCAGGGCGGCCTCGACCACCGCTGCGCCGCTGTCTGCCCGCGGCCAGCGCCCGGCCGTCAACTACGGCGTGCCGCCGCGTCTCTTGGAGAGCGACGAGAGTGATGCAAGTCACGGGCGAGCCGCCGCTGTATCCCGCCTTCGACGGCCTTCTCGGTGAGCGCGGCGAGTGCGGCCAGGACGGTGGCGGCGAGCAGCACGGCAAGCCCGGCGGCGGCCAGCACCAGTCCGTGGTGCGCGGTACCGCCGCACTGCGCTGGGCGCACGTCTCCCGCTCAACTCGCCGGCTTCCCCCCGTACGGCCAGCACAGTATGGGTCCGCCTGTTCGAGTCCCGCAATCGTCAGGCTCGGCCTATTCGGGGAGTTCGAGCATGGGTTCACCGCAGGACTGGCACTCCGCGAAGACGTCGAGGTCGTTGAGTATCTCGGCGTATTCGGGGTGGCCCTTGAGGGCCGCCGTGGCGGCGAGCAGGTAGCGGGTCGTGATCTGGTCGTGTTCCCCCGTGGCCAGCGTTTCCGTCAGGAGGGTCAAGGTCTCGGGGAGGGCCTGACGGTAGGTGTCCGCGATGTCGTCGGGCAGGTCGGCCGGCACCTCTCCGAGTTCGCCGGAGCACATGGCCACGAGGCCGACGACGTAGAGGTAGTCGTCGCGCTCGGACCCGGCCGGAGGGAGGGCGCGCGCGATGGCGACGAGGTGCGGCACGGCGGCGTAGGCGGCCGGCCAGGCAGTGCCCTCGGAGCACAGGTACGGCCAAAGGTCGTTGAAGCGGCCGGCGTTCGTGGGATCGGCCACCAGGTGTCGCAACTCGTCCGGGATGAAGGGGGCATCCGGCGCGCCCTGCCCCTTGGACCAGCCTCGATGGTCGAGGGCGGGCCAGCGGGGGTCGTCCAAAGAGATCATGGGCGAGAGTTTGACGCGCGGTCCGGCCTGAAGTCCAGGTATTCCGACCTGACGTGTCTGCTCCTTCCGCCCCTCCCCCTCCGCCCTTTCCCCTTCCCCTCCGGCGCTTCCCTTCCGGCGCTTCCGTTCGGGCCCTTCCCTGCCGGCCCTCGCCAGCCGACCCTGCCGCGGCCTCCCGCTTCGACGCGCTGTGCCGGAACTTCCGCGATCCAAAAAAGATCCGCCAGCGATGTCGAGAACCGGTGCCTGGCTCCGTCCCCGCATCGAACGCGACGATAATGGCTCGCATTAGCACCGAGGAGAAACCCCATGGCTAAGTACCTGCTGCTCAAGCACTACCGCGGCGCCCCGGCTTCGGTCAACGACGTGCCGATGGACCAGTGGACACAGGAAGAGATCTCGGCCCACGGGCAGTACATGCGCGACTTCGCGGACCGGCTCGAGAAGACCGGAGAGTTCGTCGACAGTCAGGCGCTCTCCCCCGAGGGCACGTTCGTGCGGTACGACGGTGAGGGGCGCCCGCCGGTCACCGACGGGCCGTTCGCCGAGACCAAGGACCTCATCGCCGGCTGGATGGTGATCGACGTCGACAGCTACGAGCGCGCCATCGAGCTGGCCGCGGAGCTGTCGGCCGAGCCCGGGGCAGGCGGCAAGCCGATCCACGAGTGGCTTGAGGTGCGCCCGTTCCTGGGCGCGGAGCCCAGCGCCATGGAGTGCCCTCATCGATGAATGAGGCACTGCTCCGTAGCCTCACGCCCAGCGTGCTCGCCATCCTCGTCCGCCGCGGAGCCGACTTCGCGGCGGCCGAGGACGCCGTGCAGGAAGCGCTGGTCGAGGCGGTCCGCGCCTGGCCGTCCGATCCGCCCAGGGATACGAAGGGCTGGCTGGTCACGGTGGCCTGGCGCCGGTTCCTCGACGCGGCCCGGGCGGACACCGCCCGCCGTAGGCGTGAGGACCGGATCGACGAGGAGCCGGCGCCCGGACCCGCGCCCGCGGCGGATGACACGCTCCAGCTCTATTTCCTGTGCACCCACCCGTCACTGACGCCGTCCTCGGCGGTCGCGCTCACGCTGCGCGCGGTCGGCGGGCTGACCACCCGCCAGATCGCCCAGGCCTATCTGGTGCCCGAGGCGACCATGGCGCAGCGGATCAGCCGGGCCAAGCGCACCGTCTCCGACGTGCGGTTCGACCAGCCCGGCGACGTCGCCACCGTGCTGCGTGTCCTCTACCTGGTCTTCAACGAGGGCTACTCCGGGGACGTCGACCTCGCCGCCGAGGCCATCCGGCTCACCCGGCAGCTCGCGGCCCAGGTCGACCATCCCGAGGTGGCGGGGCTACTCGCCCTGATGCTGCTGCATCACGCCCGGCGCGCCGCCCGGACCACGCCCGACGGCAGGCTGGTGCCACTCGCCGAGCAGGACCGAGGCCGGTGGGACACCGCCTCGATCGCCGAGGGTGTGGGGATCCTGCAGGCGGCCCTCGCCCGCGACCGCCTGGGCGAGTTCCAGGCCCAGGCCGCCGTCGCGGCACTGCACGCCGACGCGCCCGCCGCCGAGGAGACCGACTGGGTGCAGATCGTCGAGTGGTACGACGAACTCACGCGCCTGACCGACAACCCCGTCGTCCGGCTCAACCGCGCGGTGGCCGTGGGCGAGGCCGACGGACCGCGCGCCGGCCTCGCGGCACTCGCGGCACTGGACAGCGCACTCCCCCGCCACGCCGCGGTGGCGGCGTACCTCCACGAGCGCGACGGCGACCTGGCGAGGGCGGCACGGCTGTACTCCGAGGCCGCCCGGAAGGCCCCGACCCTCGCCGAGCGCGAACACCTGACACGCCAGGCCGCCCGCCTCAACGCCCGCCGGGACGGCTGAGGGGCCGTGCCGAACCGACGGCTTGTACGCCGACGGCTTGTACGCCGACGGCTTGTACGCCGACGGAGTGATGCCCGTCTCGCGACGCATCAGCGTGCGCAGGTTGGCAGCGGTACCCAGACCGCTCTCCGCCGTGCGACCACCTCGAAACGTGATCCGCCTCGCTCGATCAGTCGGCAGGCCAAGGCAAGCCGTACGCGCCGTCCGGAGCCGCGATCCTCATGTTCGAACCGGCCGGGACGCCGACCGTGGGCGACCGCCACGACGAGATCCCCGCTCACGTGGACGCGACGACCGGACACAGTCTCAACATGTGAGCGGACAGGCAGAGTTCGGGACCACCCACTCCTACCAGTCACTTCTACCAGTCCGTTTCCGCCACCGTGAGCTCAGCCGGCACCAGGCCCGCTTCCTCACGCAGAGTTCAGGCGTTCACCTGACGGCGACTCGGCGTCCTCCGCGGAGCGGCGTGATGTGCGGGCTTGTCCGCGCCCACATCCTGAAGGCGTCGCAGCCACAGGGACGTCATGGCCAGCAGACCGGCGAAGACCAGCAGGAAGAGCGCAGATACCCACATCTGCCGGCTCCCGGGATGCTCCCATCCCACCCAGGCAGCTGATGCTGCCCACAGGAGGACGGCTGCCGCGTAGAAGGTGCGCATCCGGTGCAGCTGCCGCACGGCCCGCAGGGAGATTGAGTGATCTTTATTCGGTGCCATGTCGCCCCGGGTACCCCTAATGCCTCCCGCTTCACCGGGAATATGCCGCCCAGAACAACTCAAACTACCGCGTCGAGCCGCTCGATACCTGTCAGGCGCGGTCGGATCGGGTGCGTACGTTCTTCCGGCTATCCGTCGCGGTGTTCGAAGTCGCGCCGCACTGCCGCACCTTCGCCCTCGACCAGCCCGGACGAATCCAGCAGTTCGAGCACCGTTCTGCAGTGCTCACACGTTGTTGCGTTCGCAGCGATTCTGCTGCCGCACACCTTGCAGCACGGTGCGCTTCCCGGTGGTCGTTGCTCTCGGTTGAGGCTCTCGCGCACCGGGCTGCCGCCGCCCCACCTCGTCCCCGGCTCCGGCCGCACCGGGCCACTCTCACCGCCCGCGAGCGAGAGGTGCCGGTGCTCGCCGCGGACGGCAAAGGAGAAAGGCCAGCCTCAAGGCAGCGCGGGACGGTGCCGAGGTCGGGCGTTAGGAACAATCAGGCTGCTGAGAGCATAGGGAAGAGCAGGCAGCTGCTGGTGGCGTGGGCAAGCAGTCGGTCGGTGGAGTCGAGGAGTTCGGCCTGCGCGAGGGCAGTGCGGCGGCCGCTGTTCAGCACGGTGCCGACAGCGCGAACCTTGCCGGTGTCCACCGTGATCGGACGCAGGAACTTCAGAGTGAGGTCGAGCGAGGTGTAGCCCGTGCCCTGAGGCAGCACCGACTGGACAGCGCAGCCCGCCGCCGAGTCGAGGAGCGTGGCGTAGACACCGCCGTGGACGCTTCCGATCGGGTTGTAGTGCTCCTCGCCCGGCGCCATGGCGAAGACGGCCCGTCCGTACTCGACCTCCTCCAGGTCGAAGCCCAGGGTGGCCGAGATGGGCGGGGCGGGAAGGCGCCCGGCAACGATGTCGCGTAGGAAGTCCAGGCCGGTGCCCCTTCCTACGGCCGCCGCCGACACGGCCGGATCCGCCCAGGTGAACGTTCGCGACCTGTCCATGGGGCTCCTCCTCGACCAGCTGACTATGTTCATCGAAGCTAGCCAGCTCTACCTCTGGCTGTCAATGGCGAAGCGGGCCTAAGGTCGTCACATGGAGTGGGTCGATGTCGGCACCGAGAACTGCACCGTCCGGCGAACGCTGGACGTGGTCGGCGAGAAGTGGTCTCTACTGGTACTTCGGGATGCCATGAACGGAGTTCGGCGCTTCGACGACTTCCGGCGGCACATCGGACTCTCGGACGCGGTGCTTTCGGATCGACTCCGCAAGCTGGTCGGAGCCGGGATTCTGGACACCGTCCCCTACCAGGAGTCCGGTCGACGCACCCGGCACGAGTACCGGCTCACGAAAAAGGGCTGGGACCTGTGGCCCGTGATCCTCGCCCTCAAGAGCTGGGGAGACCAGTACACCGCCGACCCGGAGGGATCACCACTCGACGTCTACCACGCGGATTGCGGCGAACCCGTCCACACCGTGGTCACGTGCGCCGACGGCCACGGCCCACTCCGCGCTCAGGAGGCACGCACTCGCCCAGGGCCCTCCGCACAGCCGTTGTAATGACCTACACGGAGACAGGTCCCAGCCCACGTCCCAGCCCATTTCCCGGCTCGGCTCGGCTCGGCTAGCGAATCAGTGAATGCCCGGCACCCGGTGGCCGAACAAGGGGATGTGGTCACAGCCGGCGACTGACGCCCCGCCCACCGCTACTGCGGCAGGCGGGCCCGCTGTCCGCCCCTGACCTCGTTACTGGCCGCGCCAGATGTTGTCGAAGGCCGCGTCTTCGATGCTTCGCCGTTGCCGTACGGCTTCCAGTTCCCTCACCGCGTCGTTGACGGCGGCCAGTACGGTCACGACCGCGTCGTCGACGAGGCTCGCGACCTCTTCGGCCGGCTCGTCGTGGATGCCCACGGCGGCCGCGAGGAAAGCGAGGACGGGCTCGCCCGACGTCCAGCGGTCGGCCGCGTGGCGGCGGGCCGGTGAGTCGGCCAGACTCGCCGCATCGCTCCGGAACGGAATCCACTGGTGGCGTGGCCGAATGACCTGCCCTGCCGCCTCCAGGGCAGTGAGGTAGGCCGAGGACAGACCACGCCCCCGGCGCCACAGCCAGTCCTCGACGGACTCGTACGGCTCCTGGCGGATGAGCGACGACACCGCCTCGTCCAACAGGCGATCACCCAGGTCCTGTTGTGCGCCGGGCAGGATGCGGTCGCCGTCCAGGACGATGGCCTGACCGTCGCAAAGATCGATCAGCTCGGCTCCCGCGAGGGCCAGCGACAGATCGCCCTGCTCGACGGGACGGCTGGACTCGACGTCCATGGTGCTGACCAACAGGTCGCGCGGTGTGGTCATGACGGGCTCCATGTCAGAGGCATCGGTGGCGGTACGTCGCCGGAGAGCAGCTTGACACCGGGGCAGGCCTGCAGGCCGCGTCCGACGGGCGACCCGCACCGGCACTGGCACTGGCACTGGCACTGGCACCGATGCCGCACAACTCGCCGACCGGGCGCCACAGCCCCGCCAGGCCGCCGGTGGCGGCACGGGACCGTAATCGTCCCAGTACGGCGGCTACATGTTCAGCATCCGTGCAAGGACTTTGAACACTCGCAGTACAAAGTATGGACATGCCAAGTGAAAGCCCCTTAGGTTGGCGGCGCAACTCAGCCACGTCAGAGACGACCGGAACGAAATCCGGCGCGGTCCGGTCCCCGCTTCATGGAGGACCGTTGTCCCAGCATCAGTTCCTGCGTGCCCGAAGACTTCTCACCTCCCTACTGACCGGCGCCATCCTGTCCGGCGGCCTCTGGGCAGCCCCAGGTTCCGCAGCCGCCCCGGACATCTCGGCGGACGTCCCGCCGCAGGAACCCGGTGTCACGCTGCGCGTGTTCGACGTGCAGACGCCCCTGAGCAAGCTGTGCACCCTCAAACCCGGGCAGACTCCCAACCACGATGCACTCAAGTCCACGGTGGACTGGTCCACTACCGACGACTTCGGCGGCTTCTCCGACCGCTTCGTGTCAGAGGTGACGGGCTATCTGGTCGTGCCGAGCGACGGCACCTACGGGCTGCGTATCACCAGCGACGACGGATCCCGGCTGACGATCGACGACACCACGGTCATCGACCACGACGGGCTCCACGGCGCCGAGCCCAAGGACGCCTCCGTCCCGCTCACCGCGGGGTCGCACCCACTGCGTATCGATCACTTCGAGCGTGACGGCGGGCAGCAGCTGCAGCTGGCCTGGAAGCCGCCGGGCGAGGCCGACTTCACTGTCGTGCCCCGCGAGGCGCTGAGCACGGACGCCGGTGTCGTCCGGGTCACGGCACCAGGACGCAAGGAGTGCGAGGCGAGCGGCGACACCCCCGGCGACGGGCTCCCGCTCACGGACGTACGACCCGACCTGACGCTCACCGATCTGCGCCCTGAGGGTTTCGAACCGCAGGTCACAGGCATGGACTGGCTGCCCGACGGGCGGTTGGCGATCAGCACCTGGGGCGGTTCCGACAACGTTGCCGGTGAGGTGTACCTGCTGGACAACGTCACCGGACAGACCAGCCGGGACAAGGTCACCGTCAAAAAGGTGGCAAGTGGACTGCGTGAGCCCATGGGCATCAAGTACGTCGACGGTTCGCTGTACGTCTCGCAGAAACACGAACTGACCCGGCTCGTCGACCGGAACCACGATGACGTGGCCGACGAGTACCGCACCGTCGCGACCTGGCCGTACGGAGGGAACTTCCACGAGTTCGCCTTCGGCCTCCTCTACCGCGACGGCTACTTCTACGTGAACCTCTCCGTCGCCATCAACCTCGGCGGTGCGACGACCGTTCCACAGCCCGCCCCCGGCCGTGGGACTACTTACAAGGTCAGCAAGAAGAGTGGCAAGATCAGCCCGATCGCGGGCGGGCTCCGCACTCCGAACGGGATCGGCTGGGGACCCGACGGTGAGCTCTTCGCCACCGACAACCAAGGTGGGTGGCTTCCTTCGTCGAAGCTCGTCCACGTCAAGCAGAACCGCTTCTTCAACCACTACACCGAGCCGTCCGGCCCCTTCGACGCCGCCACGCCGACCGAGCCGGTGCTGTGGCTGCCCCAGAACGAGATCGCGAACTCACCCTCCACGCCGCTGTATGTGAAGAAGGGCCGTTTCGCGGGTCAGATGCTGATCGGCGATGTGACCTACGGCGGCCTGCAGCGCGCGTACCTGGAAAAGGTGAAGGGTCAGTACCAGGGCGCCGTCTTCCGCTACACGCAGGGCCTTGAGGCCGGCGTCAACCGCCTCACCTACGGTCCCGACGGCTCGATCTACGCCGGTGGTCTGGGCGCCGAGGGCAACTGGGGCCAGGAGGGCAAGCTCAAGTTCGGCCTGCAGAAGCTCACGCCCAACGACGGCAACACCTTCGACATCCAGAAGATGCGCGCCGTGCCGGGCGGTTTCGACCTGACCTACACCCAGCCGGTGTCCGCGAAGACGGCCGAGGAGCTGGCCAAGCACTACAAGGCCGAACAGTGGCGCTATACGCCGACCACCGACTACGGCGGTCCGAAGATCGCCGAAGAGGCGCTCCCCGTGCGGTCGGCCGAGCTGTCGAAGGACGGGCGCACCGTGCGGCTGCGCCTGGACAACCTGAAGCCGGGGCGGGTCGTTCACCTTCGCTCCCCGCGTCCCTTCACCTCCGAGTCCGGTGAAGCGCTGTGGAGCACCGAGGCCTGGTACACGCTCAATGCCATGCCCGGAAAGCAGCCGCCCGCCGCCACGCAGTACGAGGCCGAGGAGGCACGTCTCACGGGCGCGGCAGGCGTCGGCACCGATCACGTCGGCTACTCCGGCAGCGGCTTCGTCGACCGGTACAGCACGGAGGGCAAGGCTGCCACCACCTTCGACGTGAAGGTCAAGAAGTCAGGTACCTACGACGTCAACCTGCGCTACGCCAACGGCCCGAACCCGTTCGAGGGGACCAAGTCGCTCTCCCTGTACGCCAACGGGAAGAAGCTGCGGCAGGTGAAGCTGGCCTCCACCGGTGACTGGGATTCATGGTCCACGCAGACCGAACCCGTCGCACTGCGCGCAGGGAAGAACACCGTCTCCTATCGCTACAAAGCCGGTGACACCGGCCATGTCAACCTCGACCTGATCACCGTCCGTCGGCACGGAGCGGCGGTCGACCTCTTCAACGGGAGCGCTGCCTCGCAGTCGCAGTGGCAGCACACGGACGGGCGACGGCTGCAATGGCCACTCGCCGACGAGGCGTCCATGGAGGTGTGCTGCGGCGACATCCGCACTGTCGACGCGTACCAGGACTTCAAGCTGCATGCCGAGTTCCGCGTTCCGCTGTTGCCTGACGATGTCACCGGACAGAACCGCGGGAACAGCGGCATCTTCATCCAGGATCGCTACGAACTGCAGATCCTCGACTCCTACGGTGACACCTCGTTGGACACCAACGAAGCGGGAGCCATCTATCTGAAGAAGGCGCCCGACGTGAACGCGGCCAAGGCGCCCGAGACCTGGCAGACCTACGACATCGTCTTCCGTGCCGCCCGCTTCGACGACACCGGCCGCAAGACCGAGGACGCCAGGGTGAGCGTCGTGTGGAACGGCCAGAAGGTGCACAACGACCTCGCCCTCGACGGCCCCACCGCCTCAGGCCGAGCCGAGACGCCGGCGGCGGGAGCAATCCGTCTGCAGGACCACGGGAACAAGGTCCGGTTCCGCAACATCAGACTGGAACCCCTTACGTGACCTGAGCCCGTTACGTGACCTGAGCCGGGCCTGGCTTCCGCCGGGCCCGGCTTCTCCATGGTCGACACGGCCGACGTGGTCGACACGGCTGACGGCCGACGTGGCCCGACACGGTTCCGTCGTACATGGTGGTGTCCGGTATTCCCGCGGTAGTGCCTGCGGTACCCCGAGTGGGCAGTGTGTGGGTTGTCGAAGCCCCCTGTGCGCACGGGAATCTATAGCCATGACGCGACGCAAGGCAGTAATCATTCCCTCGGTCCTCCTCTCCCTCGGTGCCGTGGCGGTTGCCACTCCGGCCATCGGGGACGCAATGAAGGAGTCACCGGCATCGGCTTCGACTTCGGCATCACCATCGGCTTCGATCACCGCATCCGCGGCTGCGGCTCCGGCCTCCGGGCAGCGCGTGGAGAGTAAGGAAAGCGTGGTCGATGCCATCGAGCGCAGTGCCCACACACTGAACAGCACCGAGCCCGAAGGAAGTCTCAAGGACCTGGACGCACTGGGCCGTATGGTCAAGGACGCCGAGGTGGTGGGCCTGGGCGAGGCCACCCACGGATCGCAGGACTTCTTCCGTATGAAGCACCGGCTCTTCCGGTACCTGGTCGAGAAGAAGGGCTTTCGGACCTTTTCCCTGGAGCTTCCCTGGAGCAGTGGTCTGCGGATCAACGAGTACGTGCTCAACGGCAAGGGCGACCTGAAGGACATAGCGCGGGAGGAGTTCCAGGGCTCGTACCGGATCTGGAACAACCAGGACTACCTAGACCTCATGGAGTGGATGCGCGACTACAACCGTGCGCACCCGAACGACCCGGTGCAGTTCATGGGCAATGACATGGGTTACGCCGGGCCGGAGCTGTACAAGCGGGTGACGGACTATGTGGCCCGCGAGTACCCGCAGTTGCTGGAGCGCGTCACCGAGTTGTACCGCGGTCTGGCACCGACCACCGACGCCGGCACCTACAGCGAGGAGTACTTCAAGCTGCCGGTGGCCGAGCGCAAGGAGCGGGCGGAACGGACCCAGAAGGTGTTCGAGCTGCTACGGAAACAACGCCCGGCCTCCGGTGCCGACAAGCAGGACCATCTGTGGGCCGTGCAGCACGCCAGGTCCATCCATCAGATGGCCGAGGGCCTGTCCTTCGACGTCACCGACGAGGCCCAGAGCACGGAGATGATGCGATTCCGCGACCGGGTGATGGCCGAGAACGTGGCCTGGTGGAACAAGCACACCGGCGACCGGATGCTGCTGTCGGCGCACAACACACACGTGTCCTACGACTCCTTCGACGAGCGGTACCCCAAGACTCAGGGCGCCTTCCTGCAGGACACGTTGGGCAAGGACTACGTCAGCATCGGCTTCAGTTTCTACCAGGGCGCCTTCAAGGCGTTCGGTACCGCGGACAACGTGATGCGGACCTACCGAGTGGGTGCGGCGAAGCCGGGATCCAACGAGCACACCCTGGACAAGGCCCGTCAGGACGACTACATCCTCGACATGCGCACGGCACCCAACTCCGCGCGCTCCTGGCTGGACAAGCCGCGCGTCACCTGGAACATCGGCGCCGGATGGCCCGATCCCATGACGTACAAGATCGCTCTCGGCGAGGCGCATGACATCCTCATCCACCTGAACGAGGTCGAAGCCACCAAGTACCTGGGCACTCCCTGAACACCCTGATCCCAGGGCCCCACAGAACCGACCACGAGAACTGACTTCGTGTCGCCCCGTAATGCACTGGCAGACAAGGGAGTTCACAGTGGTACGCAGAAGCGGCACAGCAGCGGGCCGTCCGGCCGGGGTGTCCGTGAGGGGCCAGGGCGTCACCTACCGGGCCCGCCCCGCGCTCTCCTCGTGGCGATCGCCGGTCTCGCGGCAGCGCCCGCTGGCCACCGCCATCGCCGCTGCAGCACGGTCCTCTGCAGCACGGTGCGGACTACACCACGGTGCGGATCAGCTTCTTGTTGACGAACTCCTCGATGCCGGGCCGGCCCAGTTCGCGTCCGAAGCCCGAGCGCTTGATGCCGCCGAAGGGCAGTTCGGCGCCCTCGGCTCCGACGCCGTTGACGAAGACCATGCCGGCCTCGATGCGGTCTGCGACCCGCTCCGCCTGAGCCGGGTCGGTGGTGAAGACGTAGGAGCCGAGCCCGTACGGGGTGTCGTTGGCGATGCGGACGGCGTCGTCCTCGTCGGCGGCTGCGAAGACCATGGCGACCGGGCCGAACAGCTCCTGCCGGGCGGCGGTGTCCTCGGTGGTGAGTCCGGTGAGGACCCCGGCCGGGAAGTGGGCCCCGTCCCGTCGGCCGGTGCTGTGCAGGGTCGCGCCCTCGGCGACGGCCGCGTCGACCTGGCGGCCGAGGTTCTCGGCGGCGGCCACGGACGACAGGGGCGCGCCCGTCTCCCCGGCGAGGAGCCGAGCGCTGAACTTCTCGACGAACTGCTCGTACAGGGCCTCGACAACTACGAAACGCTTGGCGGCGTTGCATGCCTGACCGGTGTTGTCGAGCCGGGCGGCGACGGCGGAGTCGACGACCGCGTCGAGGTCGTCGGTGGACAGGACGACGAACGGGTCGGAGCCGCCGAGTTCGAGGACGACCTTCTTCAGGTGACGGCCGGCGATCTCGGCGACGGCGGACCCCGCTCGCTCCGAGCCGGTGAGCGAGACACCCTGGACGCGCGGGTCGGCGATCACGTCGGCGATCTGCTCGTTGGTGGCGTACACGTTGACGTAGGCCCCGGCCGGGAAACCTGCCTCGGCGAACAGCTTCTCCAGCAGAGCGGCGGTGGCCGGGCACTGCGGGGCGTGTTTCAGGACGACGGTGTTCCCGATCGCGAGGTTCGGGGCGGCGAAGCGGGCGACCTGATAGGCGGGGAAGTTCCACGGCATGATGCCGAGCAGGACGCCCACGGGGCTGCGCCTGATGACGGCACTGCCCGGTCCTGACGTCACGTCGAGCGGTTCGTCGGCGAGGAACTCCTCGGCGTGGTCGGCGTAGTAGTGGTAGATCTCGGTGCAGAAGCCGACCTCGCCCTCCGCCTCCGCGAGGGGCTTGCCCATCTCGCGGACGATGCTCGCGGCCAGCTCGTCCTGGTGCTCGGCATGCAGGTCACCGAGCCGGCGCAGCAGGGCGGCCCGTTCGGTCACGGAACTGGAGCGCCCCCACGCGGCCGCGGTATGGGCAGCGCCGACGGCGGCGGTGACCTGGGTGTCGGTGGCGGTCGGGTAGGTCTCGACGACCTCTGCGGTGGCCGGGTCGGTGACGGCGTACATGCGATCTCCAGGTGCTACATGATCTTGGTGCTTGGTGCTTGGTGGTGGTGCATGGTGGTGGTGCGGCACAGTCATGGCTGACAATAATTGGTCGCTTGACCAATTGCTTATTGGTCGCACACTCAATAACATTCACGGCATGACGTCAAGAGGCCCGAGCAAGCGGGTCCGTAAAGCCCCTGCCGAGCGCCGCCACGAAATCGTCGCCGCTGCCACGCGGGTCGCCCTCACCGAGGGCCTTGAATGCGTCACCCTGCGCCGGGTCGCCGACGAACTCGGCGTCCAGCCCGGACTCGTCGGCCACTACTTCCCGGCGGCCGACACCCTGGTGGCCGAAGCCTTCACCGCCGCCGCCATGGCCGACCTGGACACGCTGTTGCCCGAGCAGCCCGAGCAGCCCGACCAGCCGAACGGACCCGACGATGACACTCCGCGAGCGATCCTCCGGCGGTTCTTCACGCTGACGTCCAGCACCGAGTTCGACGACGTGAGCAAGCTCTGGCTCAACGCGCGGCACCTGTCGCGCTACCGCCCCGGGCTGCGCGACCACGTCGTGGCCCAGGAACTGCTCTGGTGCAGGCGCGTCGAGAGGACCATCATCGCCGGTACGGAATCAGGGGACTTCTCCTGCGCCGACGCGTGGACGGCGGCCCTGCGCATCCTGGTGGCGATCGACGGAACCAGTGCCTACATCAACACGAGCGCCGACCAACGCGGGGCTCCCCTCGTCCACCTGGCCAGGACCGTCGCGGAAGCCGAACTGGGGCTTGGGCGAGGGGCGTTGGGGGCGTCTTGACACACGACAGCGCCGCCGTGGTGCTGTCGCGAGTTTCCGCGCCGCGTCGTGAAGGAGCCGGCGGTCAACAGGACCGTTCGGTTCGATCAACGGGACCGTTCGGTGATCGGGCCGGTGGCGGGGCGTGCGCTGCGCTCACGGCCGACCAGCCCCGCAAGGGAGAAGGCGCCCGGCCCGGAGAACACGATGAGCAGGAACCCCCAGCAGAAGAGCACCGGGGCAAGTCCGCCGTTCTGCAAGGGGAAAAGGCCGTCCTGCTGGTGCTCCGTGAAGTACGCGAACGCCATGATGCCCGACCCGAGGAAGGCCGCACTGCGGGTGGCGACCCCCAGGAGAACGAGAGTGCCACACACCAGCTCGATCACCCCGGCGTACCAGAAAGGCCAGTCGCCCGTCGCACTGGCCTTCCGGTCCAGCACTCCGAAGACCGTGGCAGCGCCCTCGGTGGCGAACAGCAGGCCAAGGACCATACGGAACAGGCCCAGGACGTGAGGCCGGTGCGTCGTCAGCCAGTCGTCGAGGCGCGGAGTGGTCATCGGTACTCCTCAAAATATGTCACTGCGTGATCAGCGGAATGAGGGGACGTGGACCACAGAGTGCGGGTCGCAACCCTCAGTCGACCGTACGTGTGCGGAGCGCTCCGGGTTCAATCAAACTCCGAGGTCCGCGTGGGTCCGTCCCCGCTCCCGGCCCGCTCCCGCGAACGTGCTGACCTCCGTGACGACACCGCTGTGCCGCCCGGGAAGGCTGGGGCGAGTCCACCTGTGGCGGTCGAGGCAGCCGCCGTAACCGGGGCGAGGCTCCACACTTGCTGCGGTGACCCCGCTAGCCTGGGGGTTTAGCCATCGAAAGGAGCCGCCATGCCGGAGGAATCGACGCCGGGGGGCCCGTTGGGTACAGCGATGCGTAAGGTGACGTTCCCGGACGGGTCGCGCGGGATCATCCTGGTGAAGGCGGGCACGTCGCAGGCGGACGCGGATGCGTTGGCGGCGCGGGTGTGGGCGGAGCGGTCGGAAGCCGGCTCGGCGGACAAGTAGCCGAACGCGGCGAAAGGCCGCCACCGTCCAGGGATTTGACCTCACAGGCGTTCCGTCGGCTCCCGCCGAGTTGTCGGGCAGGCGGACACCTGTGGGGGCGAGGTCGAGCAGCCGGACCGGTCCCCCGCTCTCTCCCGCCGAGACCTCGACGCTCAGGCGGGCAGGGATCAGGTGTGATGTCCGGCAGATCGCTGACGCCGGACAGGCTCTAAACCAGGAAGAGCAGGTCGACGGCTACCAGTACGTCCACTACACCGCACCACTCGGCGAACGACCGGGCGACGACCTTGTCGAGCTTCAGATGGACGAAGTCCCAGACGCCGTGGAAGAACCAGCCGGCCGCCACCAGGTAGCGGCCCAGGTCCGCGTCAACCGCCAGGCCCGCCAGCGCGAGCGCACTGAAGACGAGCGCGCCCGCGGCCTGGACGCCGAAGGTGGCCGGCCCGTACGGCGTCCCACGGATCGCCCCCCAAACCAGGAGAGCCAGTGACATGGCGACAAGTACGACGGGCTGTGAGACCGCGTCCTGCACCTGGAGGGCGAACACGGCCACCAGCCCGGCCCCGAGCACGGGCCAGATGGCCCGAGGCTTCCCGATCTGGTGGACCATCAGGTACAGCAGGGGTAGCAGCGGCAGGAACTCCGCGTATCCGCTGACGGCCTCGTCCGTGTCGTCCGAACCGCCCGCCACGGCGGCTGCGGCGAAGACGACGACGGCCATACCCGTGGGCCACCGTCGCGTGAGCACCTGGGCCGGACTGCGTCGCTCGTTCGGAGTCGCGCCGGGTGTCGGGGCAGTCATGGCAGACCTCCGGTTCGTGAAGGGGTGGATGAGGGCGTAGGGCGTACGAGGACGGGCGCGAGGTCAGCCGCCGTACTCGCTTCGCCGACGGAGCATGACCAGGAACATCAGCGGGAGCATGGCGAGGTGTTCGAGGCTGATCATCGAGTCCGGGGCGATGACGTTCAGCCAGAGCAGCGGGAACAGCACGAGTGCCGGGACGAACATGGCGCCGCACATCTCGAACGTGCTCGCCCAGCCGTGGCCGCGATGGCGCATCCAGACGGCCATCCCCACCGACATGTCGAACGCCATCTCCAGAGAGGCCAGTTCGGGCTGACGGCTCGCGGACAGCTCCGTTCCGGCGAGCGCCAGGATGCCGTGCGTCACCGCACCGAGGATCAGCATCCCCACGACCATGGCGGCCACCATTTCCAGGTAGTGGCGGGCGAAGTGCGCCTTGCCGTGTCGTGGCTGCGTGCGTGTATACGCGTCCGTACACATGGCGGGCCCTCTTTCGGTGACGGTACCGGCGGTACGGGGCGGGCGTTTCCGGAGCCTTCAGAGTGCGCCGGGGCGGGACCCGCCAGTAGTGCCGAACCCGCATGCGGCGGCGTGGAGTTGTCACCTCTCCGCATGACATCTGTCATGCGGAGTCCGGCCCCCTTCGGCAACGATGGCCGGATGCGGGCTGTCGCCGCCGTGGTGGTCGAGGTGGTGGTGAGCGCTTCGTGGTCATGGCCTCGCCGCTGATGAAGACGGCCGACCCGTCACGCCCGGCAGCAGCGCGGGATCAACGCCTTCCCGCCCGTGCGCAGCGTCAGTGGGGCGGGTGGGATCGGACGATGCGGAAGGTGGGATGGTCGGCGGGGCCGGGGAGTTGGCGGAAGGTCTCGGCCACGGTCGGGAACCGGCCGAACCGCTCCAGGTAGACCCCGATCAGCGGCGCCCGCTCGGCCACCGGCACCTCGACCGCGTCGAACTCCTCCACCCGGCCCTTGTGCTCCAGTCGTCCGCTCCCCGCGGTACGCAGATTCCGGGACCATTCGGTGTTGCCACGCGGCGCGACGAGGTAGCGCTCCCCTTCGTGGTCGAGCACGGCCACGGGCACATCGCGCCAACGGCCGGTCTTACGGCCACGGACGCTCAAGGTGCTCAGCACCGACCGCGCGAAGAGCCTGGCCATCCGGTTGCCGATGACCCGCGCTCCCCACGGGGGACGCAGGTACGGGGTCGGGGGCGTCGCCGCACCGGCCTCGCCGGCGCTCATGTGGACGTCCGAGTGGCGGCGGGGTACTGCAGGGGGCCGATGTGGACGTTGGCGAGCAGCCAGCGGTCCGCGGGCCGCACGGCCACGAGGGAGACCCGAAAACGGCCCGAGCTGTCACTCCCCCGCACACTCGTCTCCTGCGCCTGGACGCCCACCACGACCGCCGCGTCGCCGTAGCTGCGCACCTGCGGTTCCTCCACCGTGAACGCACGGTTCTCCAGACCCTTGTCGAAGCGGTCGAGCCACTGCTTGCGCGAGATGACGAACCCGACGGGGCCGACGCCGGTGAAGTCGTCGGTGAGGAGTTCGCCGAGCCGCTTCGCGTCGTTGTGCTGCTCCGCTGCGGCCCAGCGCTGCACCAGTTCGAGGATGTCGGACGACGCTGTCATGTGACCTCCTTGAGGAAGATCCAGGGAACTTGCTAAGGTGACTCCAAGCATAGGGTCACCCTAAACACTTGTCGCCCTCATTCCCGGAGAGAGACAGAGATGGGGATCCAGGGAGAAGAGGTGAGGATGGGTCTTCGCGAGCTGAAGAAGGAGCAGACGCGGACGCTGATCGCGGACACCGCCTGGCGACTGTTCGCAGACCGGGGTTTCGACGCCGTGCCGGTCGCCGAGATCGCCCGCGAGGCCCGGGTCTCCGAGGCCACGGTCTTCAACTACTTTCCACGCAAAGAGGACTTGCTCTACTCCCGGCTCGAAGGGTTCGGGGAGCGGCTCGTCGAGGCCCTCGACTCCCGGGCGGCGAGCGAGTCGGTCCTGGACGCCGTACGGCGTTTCCTGCTCCGGCCGGCCGGGATACTCGCCCGGGCCGCGGCCGGCGACCACGACGCGCTCACGCGGCTGCGGACGATCAACCGGATGGTCGCCGCCAGCCCCGCGCTGCGGGCACGCGAGCAGCAGGCGATCGCTGACACCACGGCCGCGCTGGCCGCGCGGCTCACCGCCGAGACCGACGCTCCGGACGCCGAGATCACCTCGTACGTGGCCGCGAACGCTCTGATGGGCGTCCACCGCGCGCTCATCGACCACGTACGCCGGAGTGTCCTGGCCGGTGAGGCGCCCGACCGGCTCGCCACCGACGTCCGCGAGTACGGCGCGAAGGCCTTCGCTCTCCTCGCCCACGGCCTCGCCCACCACGGTGTACGACCGTCCGGCGACCGCGAGGGCGGCTGAACGTCGGGGTGCTGGGCACAGCCGTCCCGCCCGCGCCCAGCACCCCGTCGAACCGTCCTGGTCGCAGCCCTAGATGGAGAACCTCTCCCTGGTCAGCAGCGGGCGTACCCGGTAGTGGAAACCTCCCCTGCGGAACGGTGTTTGCAGCAGGCGGGGGCGCAGGTGCTGGGCGATCGCCGCGGTGATCATGCCTTGGTCGAGGGCCAGTACGGAGTCGCTGACGCGCCCGGTGGCGACGTCGACCGAGTCACGGAAGCCGTAACGGTCGTCGTACGCCCCGAAGGCGCGGTCGAGGGCACGGAGGTTGGCGACGGCCTCGGCCGGAGCCTGGGGCAGCGCGAGGAAGGACGCGTGTGGCGTGACGACGCTCAGGGAGTTGTAACCGTCCTCCTGCATGCCGATGCCGTCGACGCCGTACTCGCGGTAGCCGCCGGCGGGTATGGAGGCTGGGGAGAAACCCCAGTAGCCGTAGTCCTCCTCGATCAGGCCGTGATCGATCTGGCTGCGGACGTAACGCCGGTGAGCGGTGCCCCAGGAGCGCGGGGACCACTCGGATTCGGGGACGAACAGTGGGACCATCAGCGCCTCGAACATGGAGCCGCCCCAGGTGGGGACGAGTTTCCGGCCGCGGTAGGTGTAGTGGCCCTCCCAGACGCGTACGCCGTCGATCTCGACATACTCACCCTGCGGTTCCTGTTCCTGGCCCATGCCCGGGAGCAGGGTGCGCATCAGGTGCCAGTAGTGCTCGGTGGGCAGTGAGCCGTCGGCGACGCCGAGGTAACTGGCCATGCGCGGTTCGGTGTTGAGGGCGCTGTAGTGGTGGGCGGTGGGTTCGCCCTTGCCGGGCTTGTCCGGCCAGAAGCCGCCGCGCAACTGACCGGGGCCGGCGACGGGGTCGGCCGGGTCGTAGGGGGTGTAGTAGTACGACCAGTCGGCGTCGGTGAGGAGCGCGGCGACGCGGGGGCGTAGCGCGGGGTCGGCGTCCGCGGCGATCCGCAGCCCGGCCACAAGCCAGGCGTTGTCGACGGTGGACAGGAACGGACGCACCGGTTCACCGGTCTCCGGCCAGGCCGTCAGCAGTGAACCGTCGTGCGCGTCGTACCAGTTGAACCAGAAACCGTGGGCGCGCTCCAGGCGTTCCACGGCGGCGACCGTGCGAGAGAGCCGGCGGTGCATGGTGGTGGCGGAGATGACGCCGAGTCCGGCGGCTGCGACGGTGGACCACAGGCCGCAGCCGATGTTGGTCGGTGAGGTCTGCGCGGAGGGCACCGGCGTGCCGCTCCCGCTGACGTCGATCTTGTCGGCGGCCAGGCCGAGTTCGGTCGTCATGGCCTCCATGGAACGGTGGGTCGCGACGAACCAGTCACGCAGCAGGCGGCGTTCCGTGTCGGTTCGAACGGCCGGGGCGGCGTTGGCTGCTGTGTTGGCTGCTGCTGCGTTGGGTGTGGCGGCGAGAGACGTGGCGCGGGTGGCCGCCGCGGTGGATGCGGCGGCGATGAGAAAGCTACGACGGTTCATGCGGCTCTGACTCCTGTGCAGTGAGCAGGCAGGTGGAAGGGTGCGTGTCCGTGGCGCGGGTCGTGCGATCGTGCCGTCACGCAGCAGTGATGCGCTCATGTAGCCGTGCGGTCATGTCGTGGTGCAAAGAGGTGTGGTGGTGTCGGATTGCGGTCGGCGCCGCCCGGATGTGGTGTGTCCGTACCGTTGCGGTGTGGGAGCGCCGGATCGTGACGCGTGACGTGGGAAGGGAGCCGGCCGGTGTCAGGGGCCGGCCGGCTCCCGGTCTTGGGAGTGTCAGGCCGTGGTGCGCGGCAGGACGCGCTCGCGGCCGAGACCGCCGAGCCAGACGGCCGACGGCTTCGCGGTGCGCTCGAAGGTGATCGGGTCCACGGCGATCAGTCCGAAGGTCGGCTTGAAGGAGCCCCATTCGTAGTTGTCCAGGGCGCTCCACGCAAGATAGCCCTGGACGTTGAGACCGTCCTCGACGGCGGCGGCGACTTCGCCGAGGGCGCCCGTGTAGTAGTCGACGCGACGGCTGTCGTCCGCGGCGGCGATGCCGTTCTCGGTGACGATCAGGGGTGTGCCGTCGCCGATGACCTCGGCGGTGTGCCGCAGGGCGTGGCCGACGGCGGCCGGGTAGTACTCCCACTGTGTGAGGGTGCGTTCGACGTCGTCGGGAGCCGGCACGGGACCGGTCTCGGCGATCTTGGTGCGGGTGTAGGACTGCACGCCGATCCAGTCGTCGCCACGGGCGGCCTCGATGAAGACGTCCTCGCGGGGGTGACGGTAGTCGGCGGTGACCTGCTCGGCGCCGGGCAGCGCCTGGTAGACCTGGTTGGCGATGGTCCAGCCGACCTGGACGGTGGGGTGCTGAGCGCGGATGACCTTGACGGCCGCGTGGTGCGCGGCGATCACCGCGCGGGTGGTGTCCTCGTCGGGGGTGGGCAGGCCCGCGGCTGGAAACCCCTTGTCGCCGGCCTTCGCGGCACCTGCCATGACGGCGATCATGTTCGGTTCGTTGATGGTGCACACATGCCGCACGCCGTCGGCGATGACGGGCGCGCACTCTTCGACGTAACGGGAGAAGAGATCGACCGCGCCGTCGGCGGTCCAGCCACCGAGGTCCTCGAACCACTGCGGGACGGTGAAGTGGTGGAGGGTGACCATCGGGCGCAGACCCCGGGCGAGGGCGCCTTCGACCATACGGCGGTAGTGCGCGATCTCGGCGCGGGAGAAGGTGCCGCGGACCGGCTCGATGCGAGCCCACTCGATGCTGAACCGGTAGTCGGTGAAGCCCAGTTCGGCGAGCAGGTCCATGTCCTGCTCCCAGCGGTGATAGCTGTCGCAGGCGTCCAGGCTGGGTTCGGCGATGCCGGCCGCGGGATCGTGCTCCTTGCGCCACCAGTCGCTGTTGACGTTGTTGCCCTCGATCTGGTGGGCGGCGGTGGAGGCGCCCCACAGGAAGCCGTCGGGAAAGCGGGTGGTGGTGTGCGTCATCGTCCGTTTCTGTCTTTCTGGTGTGGGGGTGGTGGTGGGTGGCATGGCGACCCGGCCCGGCGGTCGTCGGCAGGGCGGCCGGCGGGTACGCGACGCCGGGAGAAGCGGGAAATGCGGGAGATGCGGGGCCGGGAGGCAGGGAGGCCCGGAGAACGGAGTCCGGTGGGGCTATTTCAGGCCCGCCGTGGCCATGCCCTGGGTGAAGTGCCGTTGCAGGACGGCGAAGACGGCGAGGACCGGTAGCACGACGAGGAGGGAGCCGGCCATCAGCATGCCGTTGCCGCCGCCGACCGTACGGTTGGGGTCGTTGGCGAAGGTCGCCAGCGCCACCGGCAGGGTGTACTTGTCCGGGTCGTTGGTGGCGATCAGGGGCCAGATGAAGTTGTTCCAGGAACCGAGGAAGGTGAAAATCGTCAACGTCGCGAGGGCCGGTTTGACCAGCGGGATCACGATCCGCCAGAAGATGTACCACTCCCCCGCGCCGTCGAGGCGCGCCGCCTCCAGCAGTTCGTCGGGCACCGACAGCATGAACTGCCGCATCAGGAACACCCCGAACGCGCCGGCCGCGAAGGGCAGCACCAGTCCGGCGTAGGTGTCGATCAGGCCGAGGCCGTTCATCAGCACGTACAGCGGCAGGATCATGAGGTTGCCGGGGACCATCAGGGCGGCGAGCACCAGAGCGAAGACCTTGGAGCGCCCGGTGAAGTCGAGCTTGGCCAGCGCGTAACCGAGCATGGAGCAGAACAGCAGGTTGCTGACGGTCACCAGGACGGCCACGATCAGCGAGTTGAGGAAGTACAGCGGCATGTCGAGCTGGTCGAGCAGGGCCGTGAAGTTGTCCAGCGTCCACCGGGAGGGGATCCACACGGGCTGGCTCGCAGTGAGGTCCTGTTTCGTCTTGAACGCGGACAGCGCCATCCACAGGAACGGGGCGGCCATCAGCAGCAGTGCGACCGAGGCGATCGTGTACAGCAGCGGAGTGCGCGCCCGCCCGGTGCGATGGCGGGTCCGGGCCTTGGCGGGCGTCGCGGCGGTCATCGGGTGTTGTCCTTCAGCAGTCGGAGCTGGAGCACCGTGATGCCCATGATCACGACGAACAGGACGTACGCCATGGCGCTGGCGTAGCCCATATGGAAGAAGTTGAAGCCCTCGTGGTACATGTTGAGCGACACGGTCAGCGTGGAGTCGGAGGGGCCGCCCTGCGTCATCACGAAGGGCTCCTCGAAGACGTTGAGGTAGCCGATGGTGGTGATGACCGTGGCGTACAGCAGGGTGGGCCGCAGCAGCGGGACAGTGATGCCGCGCAGTTCCTGCCAGACGCCGGCGCCGTCGAGGCGGGCCGCCTCGCGGACCTCGGCGGGGATCGCCTGGAGGCCGGCGATGCACAGCACCATGACGGTGCCGAGGTTGCGCCATACGGCCATGGTGATCAGGGACGGCATCGCCCAGGTCTCCGAGCCGAGGAAGTCCGGTGCGGTCAGGCCGACTTCGGAGGCGAGGGAGGCGATCAACCCGTCGGAGGGGTCGAGCACGAAGCGCCAGACGACGGCCACGGCGACGATGGTGGTGACGACCGGGGCGTAGAAGCCGACGCGGAAGAGGGTGCGGGCCCGGTCGATGCCGTTGTTCAGCAGGATCGCCGCCAGCAGTCCGAGGACGATGGTCGCGGGTACGCCGACGACCACGAAATAGGCGGTGTTGAACAGGGCGGTGAGGAACTTGTCGTCCTGGAACAGCTTGGTGTAGTTGTCCAGGCCGATGAACTCCGCCTCCAGTGGGCGGGTCACGTTGCGGGCGCCGAAGTCGGTGAAGCTCATCAGGAGCGTGGCGACGATCGGGAAGAGCATGAAGACGCCGAACAGCACCAGGAACGGCGTGGAGAACAGCCATCCGGTCAGGTTGTGCTTGCTGAGTGAGCGGCGGCCTCGGCGGGCGCGACCGGATCTCCCGCCGCCGGGGCCTTTGTCGATGGCCGGCTGCGGGGCGGCCGATCCTGTGGTGAGGGACATGAAGGGGACGCTCTCCTACTGCACGAGGCCTTCGATCTCGGACTGGGCCTTGTCCAGCGCGGCCTTCGCGGAGGACTTGCCCTGGGTGACCGACTCGATGGCGGTGTCCACCTTGGAGGTGATCTCGGTCAGCTTGGGCTGGGAGGGGGTGGCGCGGGCGGTGTCCATCTGCTTCCGCCACACCTGCATGGTGGGGTCGGTGGCGAGTTCACCGGTCTTCCAGGCGGCCGTGTTGGCGGGCAGGTCGTTGGTCCGCTCGAACCAGTCGGCCTGGCCCTTGGCGCCGGTGAGGTAGGAGACGAGTTCCTTGGCGGCGGCCTTGTGGTCGCTGTCGGCGGAGACGGCCAGACTGGAGCCGCCGGCCATGGACACGGACGCCTCGTCGGCAGGTACGGGGGCGACGGCCCACTTGCCCTCGAGGTCGGGATAGTTCTCGTCGAGGAGGTTGGTGATCCAGGGACCGCCGAAGAACATGGGCACGGCCCCGGTGTTGAAGTCCTTGGTGACGTCGTAGCCGGGACGTACGGACTTCTCGCTGAGGCCCTTCTTGAAGTAGCTGCCGTAGTTCTCGAGCGCCTTGACTGCCGCGTCGGAGTTCACGGCGGCCTTGCCTGCGTCGTCGATGATGGCGCCGCCCGCGGAGTACAGGAACTGGTAGAAGCTCTGCACGGTGTCCAGGCCACCCGGCTGGATCGACAGGCCCCACTTGGTGTCGGCCTTCTTCTGGTACGCCTCGGCGGCGCGCTGGAGGCCGGCCATGGTGTCCGGGGCTGTCTTGATCCCCGCCTTCTTGGCGAGGTCGGTGCGGTAGAAGAGCACGCGGGTGTCGACGTACCAGGGGACGCCGTAGGTCTTGCCGTCGTAGGAACCCTGCTGCCAGGCGGCGGGGAAGTAGTCGTCCTCGCGGAAGGTCTTGGTGTCGACCGGCTCCAGGACACCCATGTCGGCGAACTCGCCCAGGTAGCTTCCGCCCAGCTGCACCACGTCGGGCAGTTTTCCCGCGGCGGCAGCGGCGACCAGCTTCTGATGTGCCACGTCCCAGCCGATCGGGGTGACCTTGACCGTGAGGTTGGAGTGGGACTTCTCGTACTCCTCGGCTACGTCGCCGAGCTTCTCCCCCTCCGTGCCCATGGCCCATACGGTCAGGGTCTGCTCGGCGTCGGCTGCCACACCCGCGCCACCCGAACCGCCACATGCGGTGAGGGTGAGCGCGGACGCCAGGGTGAACGCGATCGACCCGGTTGCGACGGCTCGATTCATGGGCGGCTCCTCCTTGAGCTCTGTGATGTATGCGCTGCCTGTAAGCGCATACATCACTCTGTGGCAGCGATTCCGGACCTGGCAAGAGGGGCTTTGGTCACACTCCCGTAACGGGCGGGACATCGGGCGGGACATCAGGCGGGCGGCCCGCGCTCCCTGGCGGCATGGTGCCGCCCGCGGACAGCCTGGGCGAGGTTCCGTGCGGCTGTTCCTGGCGAGAGCAACGTAAAGCGGATCATTGCATGGGCAAAGCGTCTGTGAATCATGCCCCTGCGACGGATGGCGGCGAGGGCTTTCGGGGGCCTGCCGCACGGCGCTCCGCTTGAGGCGGTTGGGGCGGGTCACCGGCCGTAGTCGCGTGACCGGCCGCAGACGGGTCACCGGCCATAGACGGGTGACCGGCCGTAGTCGCATGGCAGGCCGTAGTCGCGTCACCGGCCGGACGCCGGAGCCGTGGCGTTCAGCCGGTCGTCAGGAGGCCGGCGTCTCGTCGCAACCGCAGCTCGCCCGGCGGACCACACCGACCGGCAGCATCAGGGAGACGGGTTCCTCCGGAGGCTGTCCGCTCAGCCGTCGTACCAGCAGGTCGACGGCCTCCTCCCCCATGCGCACCATCGGCTGCCGCACGGTGGTCAGGGCGGGGCGCACCAGGCGGCTCAGCGGGATGCCGTCGAAGCCGGTCACCACGACGTCGTCGGGCACGCACAGCCCACGGCGTTCCAGCTCCTGGAGCGCGCCCACCGCCATCTGATCGTTGGCGAACACGAACGCCTCGGGCCGGGCACCGCTCCCCTCGCACAGCAGACGAGCGGCGCGGGCGCCCTCGGCCTGGGTCATCGTCGGCATGCGCAGTGCGGGTCCGGTGGCGGTCTCGATCCCGGCCTCGCGGCAGGCCCGCCTGAATCCGCGAAAGCGCGCCTCGACGTCAGGCGACTCGTCCACGAGCCCGACGTAGGCGAGGCGACGCAGCCCATGGTCGTGCGCCAGGTGCCGGGTCAGCTCGTACTGGCCGTCCTCATTGGCGACCTCGACATGGTCGAGATGGTCGAGCGAAGGGTCCTGTGCGCGAGGGCCGGCCAGCATCACGACCGGTCGGCGCCTGGAGATCGCTTCGAGCTCCTCGGTCGGCACCGTGCGAGCCATCACGGCGAAGCCGTCCACCCGTCCGGCCACCTGTGCCACGAGGCTCTCCGGGCCTCCTTCGAGGGAGGCCGCGATCAGCAGCGCGTACCCGTGCCGACGGGCCGCGCGTTCCATGCCCCGGATGATCTGGTCCGAGTAGAGCATCGCGGCGTCGTCGTCCTCGGCACCGACCGTGTCCGGGTCGGAGTAGTCCGGGAAGCACAGGCCGAGGACGCCGGTCGAACGGCTGGCGAGGCCACGGGCGTTGCCGCTCGGTACGTATCCCAGCTCGCTCGCCGCAGTCAGTACCCGTTCGCGGGTGGCGGCGCGCACGGAGTCGGGGCTGCGGTACACCCTGGACACCGTGGCGATGGACACTCCGGAACGTTCGGCCACGTCGTACACCGTGGGATTTGCGTTCACGATGCGGTGCCGTTCATGGGTCGGGCCCCCGTCTTCTCTGATCCACGCATACAGATGAAAGCGCATTCACCCTAGAGGCGGGCAGGTCGGTGAGGCAACCGGAGACAGGGGCCTGAGGCCTGGGGTCGGAGGTGCCGTGCGGTCGTCGTGGTGCGACCTGGCCGCTCCGATCGGTCTGGCGTCGCGGCAGAGTTCCGGCTCATTTGAAGGCCGGCCGCGGCAGTAGCATTCGCCACCATGGACATGCTCAGCGAGGATGCGGTACCCCAGCCTTACACCGCTCGGAGATCAGTGACCCGCTGATCCCAGCCCTACCGCAGCCGTACCGCAAACAACGCTCACCAGCCCGGACAACGCGAAAAGCCCCCACATGACCCACCGCGTCACCTTCATCTCGCCGGCCACCGGCTCGTCACTGCGTCAGGCGCGCTTCGACGACGGGGGTTCGATCGACGCCGGAGGGGAGGCCCGCGCCCGCGCCTCGGCCGGGTTCCTGCCCGCGGCCGGGCGCGTCGTGGCTTCTCCGAGTGTGCGCTGCCGGGAGACGGCGGACGCGCTCGGCCTGGGCGCGGTGGACGTAGCGGAGTTGGCGGGCCTGGACGTGGGCCGCTGGCGCGGCCGGACCCTCACCGAAGTCAGCACCGACGAGCCGGAAGAGGTGGCCCGCTGGCTCGCCGACCCCGCGTCCGCGCCGCACGGCGGGGAGTCCGTGCAGGACGCCTGCGGGCGGGTGGCACGCTGGTTGGAGTCCTCCCCCGAAGCAAGTGGCCGTACGCTCGCCGTGGTCGAACCGGAAGTCGTACGGGCCGCGGTGGTGCATGTGCTGGGAGCGGCCCCGGAAGCCTTCTGGCGGCTCGATGTTCCGCCGCTGACGGCCACCACCATCAGCGGACGCAGCGGCCGGTGGAACCTGCGGCTCGGGCAACCGCTGGAGTCGGCCGAGGCGGCAGGGGACCACTGAGCGCGTAGGTCAGCGCGGGGCGGCTGCCGCCGTGCCCGCGGAGACCGTGGCGGGTTTGGGGTGGAGCAGCCGTTGGGCCAGTTCGCCGAAGAGCAGACCGAAGCCTCCCCACAGCGTGATCTGCAGGGCGAGGGCGGACAGCCGGAACCGCCACAGCAGGGCGGCCGGGAAGTCGCCGGGAACCTCGTTGACGGCCGGCAGGAACGCGTACGCCGACCCGATCACGACGACGAAGCCGAGGACGGCGACAACGGTGGCGTACCAGGTGCCCCATCCGGGTGCGAGTCGCTTGCCGACGATCACCGCGGCGATCGCGAGGAGCACACTGAGCACCATCATCAGGAGGTACAGGGTGGTCCGTTTGCCGATGCTGTCGGGGTTGCCGACCGCGGGTGGGTTGGCCGGATACTTCAGGAACGGTACGACGTAAACGGTGAGCAGCGCGGCCCCCGAGAGCAGGAGTGCCGTGGCCCGTGGGGAGAAGCGGCCGATGCGGCCGAGGGCGAAGCAGTAGGCGAGGGCGGCGATTCCGCCGAAGGCCACCCCGTAGATCAGTACGCCGGTGGCGAGACCGGCGGTGGACTGCAGGCTGCGGGAGACGAGTTCGACCTCGTGCTCGTGCGCGGCGGCGTGCGACTCCTCGAAACCGATGGCGCTGTCGACGTTCGGTTCACCGAGGAAGTAGGCGACGATCAGGGCGAGCGCGCCGGCGCCCAGGCCGGCGAGCATGCCCCGCACGAGCAGGTTTCTTACCGTTGCGGAGTTCATGGGTGTGCGGCGCCCCTCGTCAGTGGCAGGGGAAGCCGAGCAGGTGGCGTGCGTCGTGCACCCACTCGTGGACGTCCCCGCCGGAGACGACGGAGGTGGCGCCCTGTTCGGCGCCGACGAAGTACAGCAGGACCAGCATCAGGATGCCGATGAAGACCGCCCAGGGAGCGATGTCCTTCAGCGGCAGCTTGGCGGGGGCAACAGGGGTGGTGGTCGGTGGTGCGACATGCTGCGCCATGGCGGGTCCTCCTCTGGGAGTTCGCGTCCCATCTCGGTGGTGCACAGGACGACGGCCACGGGTCTGACTGACGGTGCGCCTCTTTGGGAGGAGGCGCACCGATCACAGTGGCGCGACCGTGCCGGATTCCCACCGGCTTCCGTGGTGCCGTCGTCGATTCCGAAGTGACGGTACTCCTCGACGGGTGCATGACCAATACCGCGTCGGCCGGCGAGAACCTGCTCTCACCGAATGCTTACCCGCCGAGGGGGCGTTGGAGCAGGCGCATACCTGCGAAGCAACGTCACGGACCACGGCTCAGGCAGGGATGCGGCTCAGGATCCCGCAGGCGCGCGGCTCAGGACGGGATGTCGAAGGGCTGGTCGCTGAAGGGCGCGCCCTTGGACCAGGTGTCGTTGTCGAGCCTGCCCAGGGTGTGCCCGCTCTTGAGCAGCTTGGTCACGAAGTACCGGGCGATGAGGCTGTAGACCGCCTGGGTCGGGTGGCCCAGGTCGCTGGTGGTGATGCGTCGGCGAACGTCCTCCGCTACGGGATCCTGCTGGGGGGCCGGCGGTATGCCGGCGTCGTAGAAGGGCTTCACTCCTGGGTCCTGGGCCTTCTTGGACAGGTGCCAGACGTCCAGGTTCTGGCTGATGTGGTTCATCCACTTGCTCATCTCCACCAGGTGGACGTGGCCCTGGGCGGGAGCGGCGGCCGCGGTGGGATCGGGCCAGTTCAGCACGAGGCTCTTGAGTATGCCGTTGTAGCGGCTGATCACCGGATCGATCGTCTTCGCCTGTTCGACCTTGTCGGGTTCCGCGATGCCGTCCATGTACCGGATGGCGTTGTACACGCTCGGGAGGTCGATGACCATGAAGTACTGGTCGGCTTTCGTGCCGGGGAAACTGGAGACGATCAGCTCGATGAGCGACCGTGTCTCCTCCACTGCGGGATAAGCGCCTTCCCCGTTCCTGAGCTCGCCGGGATGGGCCTGGCTCCAGGCCCGCCAGGCCGCGTAGTCGTTCGTGGCCGGCGCGTTCGGCACTTTCGCGGGATCGTAGTCCGGGCGTTCCGCGGTGACGAAGTCGTTCAGACCGATCCACACGACGTGCAGGGTGGGTCCGGCGAATTGCGTATCCAGGGCTTTGCGTTGGCCGATGTAATCCTCCACCTGGCCCCTGAGGTAGCTGAGAGCACCGAACTTCGGTGCGATGGTCCAGTCCCTGGTGGCGATGCACCCGCCCATGGCGTAGTTGACGTACTTGATCCGCTCCGGGAGATTGACCGGTTTCGTCGACTGGGTCTTCTCCTGGTTCAGCTGCTTCAGACAGTCGTCGAGGCTCCTCCACGACTTCATCTGGGGCGGCTTGTCGCCGGGGTCGACGTCCAGGACCGAGTAGTTCGACAGGGTTCGGTAATCCGTGGACTTGCGGATCGTCAGGTCGCTGTTCCCCCACATGAGCGCTTCACCGGTGGACCATTCGACGAGGAAGTCGGTCCAGTTCTTTCCATCGCTGAATCGCCCTGTTTCGTTCACACGCATACGGCCGAAAAGGCGGCCGACCTGACCCGACGGCCAGATCCATTTGTTTCCGATGTCGGACATACTGTCGCCGAGGATCACGACATTCTTGATTTTGGCCATGCTTCCCCCAAAGCTCAAGGGTCGCCGAAAAGCAAAACCCGCACACTGGATCTTGCCCGGCTTGGTGTCGTGCTTACGGACCATAGAGCCGAACCCTTGAATTGTGTAGAGGCAGAGCGCACCGGATGCGGCGTCCTCGTAGAGGAAATGGTCGTTCCGAATACGTGCGCCGTCATGTGGCCAGAGTGGCAAGAAAACCTGAATTGCGCGCGCAGAGGGAATGGTTGACCCAGGGACAGGAACCTTCGGAAAAGCAGGTGCAGGGTCAGAGTTCGGACAGTGGCCCCGGTGGTCGCCGATGCTGCCGGGCCGGCGACCACCGGGACGCGTCAGACGAGCCCGAGTTCGCGCTCGCCGAGCGGCTCGAAGTAGCGCTCCACGTCAGCGTCGGTGACCTCGGCCAGGGTGGCAGGCGACCAGCGTGGAGTGCGGTCCTTGTCGATGACCTGGGCGCGGATGCCCTCGACCAGGTCGGGCGTCGTCAGGGCCGCGCAGGAGACGCGGTACTCCTGTTCCAGCACCCGTTCCAGCGGGCCGGGCCGCCGGGCGCGGCGCATGGCGGCCAGGGTGACCTTCAGCGCCGTGGGCGACTTCGCGAGCAGGGCCTGCGCCGTCTCCTTCGCCGCCGGGTCGCCATGGTCGAGCAGCCGCTCGACGATCTCCTCGACCGTGCCGGCGGCGAAGCAGGAGTCGATCCACTCCCGCTGCCCGGCCAACTCCCCCGCCGGTGAGGGCCGCACATGGCGGTCCAGCACATCCCGTACGGGCAGGTCGGCGAGTTCGGCGACGAAGTGCGGGAGCGAGGCGGACGGTACGTAGTGGTCGGCGAGCCCGCACAACAGGGCGTCCCCGGCGCCGATCTGCGCGCCCGTCAGGGCCAGGTGGGTGCCCAGTTCGCCCGGGGTGCGCGCGAGCAGGTAGGTGCCGCCGACGTCGGGCACGAAGCCGATGCCCGTCTCGGGCATGGCGATCCTCGACCGTTCGGTGACGACCCGGACGCCGCCGTGCGCGGAGACGCCGACGCCGCCCCCCATGACGATCCCGTCCATGACGGCGACGTACGGCTTGGGATAGCGGGCGATACGGGCGTTGAGGTGGTACTCGTCGCGCCAGAACGCGGCCGAGGCGGTGCCGTCCCCGTCGCGGGCGTCGTCGTGAACAGCGCGGATGTCGCCGCCCGCGCACAGGCCGCGCTCCCCCGCGCCGGTGATGACGACTGTTTCGACTGCCGGATCGTGCTCCCACGCGGTCAGCGCCTCGTCGAGGCTCCGCACCATGACGTGGTTGAGAGCGTTGATGGCCCTCGGGCGGTTGAGAATGATGTGGGCGGCCCGGCCGGTGGTGTGCAGCAGGACGGGTGCTTCACTGCCGGTCATCCGAATGCCTCCGTCAGGCCGCGGGTCACGATGACGCACATGATGTCGTCGGTTCCTTCCAGGTTCTGCTGGACGCAACTGTCACGGACGATCTTCTCAGTGCCGTGGCCGGGCACGAGCGACGCGACTGCCCCGGGACTCCAAGGTGAGTCCCGGGGCAGTCGCGTCGCTCAGAACAGGCGTGGATCAGACGTGCGGACCGCCGGTACCGTAGTAGGTGCCCAGCTGGTCGCGGTAGCCCTGGTCACCCAGGTGCTTCTCGCGGTCGAACTCAGGAGCGTCCTTGATCTGCTGCTTGGTGCGGTCGACGATGATCCGCCGCTCCTCCTGGTCGATGCTGACGACCGTGCTCGCCGGGAGCAGGACCTCCTTGCCGAAGATCCACACACCGGTGTCCACCACCAGGTAGGCGTCCCCGACCTCGTCGGAGTGCTTGTCGACCTTGCCGATACTGCCGTCCGTGGCCTCGACCTTGTAACCCGTAAGGTCAGCGCCCGCCAGACGGCCCGCCGTCGACCTGTAACCCCACACATTTTCAGTCACGCGAAACCAACTCCTCCGGTAAACAGAGGTCAGTAGGAGTTTCCTACTGGCCCTCTTTTTTCCGTACGTCGTGCATTGCGGGTGCACTACGAGTGCACTGCGGTTTCTGTAACCGTCTTCGTGGCGGGTGCCCCGCGTCCGGGGGCTCACGCCCCCCAAATAAAGCCACGGTTCTCGCCGATTTTTGAAGAAGAAACATTCTTGACACCGAAGAGCCGCCGGCTGAAGGCAGCCCCGTGCCTGCCCAGCTGACCGGAGGCTCCGCAGTCTCAGGAGTCCGTGGAAGAATCCGCGGAAGACGCGGTGGAAGAAGCAGTGGAAGTCTCCGTGCCGGCACGGAGTTGGCCGCGGGTGTACAGACGGCCCCGGCGCTTGGCCGCGCGCAGGAACAGGATCGTGGGAACGGCGCAGACGAGGACGGCGAAGATGCTGGCCTCCGGGCCGAAGTCCCCGCCGGTGATCGCTTCGGGGCCCGAGAACACCCCCTGGACGAGGCCCACAGGGGTCGTGTCGTCGCCGGAGATGCCGGCGCCGTAGATACCCCTCCCGGCAAAGTTCCAGCCCAGGTGCAGTCCGATCGGCAGCCAGAGGTTGCGGGTGGCCGCGTATGCCGCGCCGAGCATCAGGCCGGCCTCGACCGCGATGGCCAGGGCGCCCCAGACCGTGGCGCCGGGGTTGAGCAGGTGGATGACTCCGAACAGCGGGGCCGAGACGGCCACGGCGGCCCGGGTACCGGTGAGCTCTTCCAGGAGACGGAAGACCACCCCTCGGAACAGCAGCTCCTCCGTGACCGCGACACCTGTCATCAGCCCGAGGACGGCCAGCATCCCGCCGACGGACCCTCCGCCGTCCGTGCCGTACCCACCGAATACCGCGATCAGCACGAGCGTCGCGGTGAAGAGTCCGACACCGGCGAGAGAACCGGTGCGCAGTGCGGAGGTGGCGGTCGCGGGGTCCAGTTCGACCACGGCGCGCTGCTCCATGGCCCGTACGGCAGCCGCGTACGCGATCAGACTGCCCGCCACGACCACGGCACCCGCGAGCAGGGAGAGGGCCGGGTTGCTCCCCGCCACCGCCCGCACCCCGGCCGCGAGCGCCATGACCGCGAGGAGGAGCACCGCCAGCACCGCCAGTCGCACGCCCGCCGGCCACACCCGGCGCGTCGGCACGAGCGGTTCTTGCGAGAACAGGACTTTCAGCGACTGCGCGTAGCGATGCGACATGCCATTCCTTCCGAACCGACGCGGACGGTCGGTCGCCGCCGCGTTGGCAGGAACGCTATGAGCCGGGGCCATCGAAGAGCGTCGCCCCGTGGGGGACAGTCGGGTGTAGCTCTCCTGGGGGACACGGGCGGGCAAGGACCACGCCCCTCCGCGTCGGACGCGGGCCCGCCTCAGTCGTGGGAACTGACCAGACCCACCCGGTGGGCCAGCACGACGGCCTGAACGCGGTCGCGCAGATCGAGTTTGGTCAGGATCCGCGACACGTACGTCTTGACCGTCTCGCGGCTGATGACCATCCGCTCCGCGATCTCGGTGTTCGACAGCCCCTCGGCGATGAGTTTCAGCACCTCCGTCTCGCGGGGTGCCAGGGCGGACAGCGCCTGTGCCGCGGTGTGGCGACGAGGGTGGCGAATCCGGTCGGCGAACCTGCCTACGAGCCGGCGGGTGACGGCGGGTGCCAGCAGGGACTCTCCCGCGTCGATCGTCCGGATGCCGTTCACCAGGTCACGCGGGGTCGAGTCCTTGAGCAGGAAGCCGCTCGCCCCGGCGCGCAGTGCCTCGTACACGTACTCGTCGAGATTGAAGGTGGTGACGACCAGGACCTTCATCGGTTCGACCACGCCGGGTCCTGCGAGCAGCCGGGTCGCCTCGATGCCGTCCAGCAGGGGCATGCGGATGTCCATCACCACCACGTCCGGGCGCAGCCGTCTCGCGGCTTCCACCGCCGTGCGCCCGTCTCCGGCCTCTCCCACGACCTCGATGTCCGGCTGCGCGGTGAATATGGTGACGTAACCGGTCCGTACAAGTTCCTGGTCGTCGCAGACCAGGACCCGGATCGGCACTCCGGAGCCGTCGCCGGTCATACCTGTCTTGTCTGTCATGCCTCGCCCCCGGGTGTTCCGGAGGGTATGCGAGCGCGGACGCTGAAGCCGCCGTCCGGCCGGCTGCCGGCCGACAGTTCACCGCCGAAGACGCTCACCCGCTCGCGCAGTCCGATCAGGCCGTGCCCACTGCCCCGGCCCAACGGCCTGAGTCCGGGGGCAGCCGCCGTGGCGGGTGCCCCCTCTGTGGTCACCTCGACCGCCACCTCGTGGCGGCCGTAGTGGACCTGGACGAGCGTCCGGTGGCCCGGCGCGTGCTTGAGCGCATTGGTCAGCGCCTCCTGCACCACGCGGTACGCGGCCAGTTCCACCGCCGCGGCCAGCGGCAGCTTCTCTCCTTGTTCCGCCAGTTCCACGGGCTGTCCCGCCGTCCGGGTCTGCTCGACCAGATCGCTCAGCGCGCCCGGCTCCGGCGTACGGTCCCCCGCGGACGTCTCGGACACCGCGGGCACCTCGGACACCGCGGCTCGCGGCCCGCCGGCCGCCGTGTCTCCGGACGTGCCACCGGATGCCTTCAGTACGCCCAGCAGGTGCTGCAGGTCGGTCAGGGCATGCCGCCCGGAGTCGCTGATCGCGCCGAGCCCGGTTGCCACCCGCTCGGGCGCGTCGGCGAGCAGGAACTGGGCTGCGTCCGCCTGGACCACCATGGCGGTGACGTGGTGGGTCACCACGTCATGCAACTCCCGGGCGATACGAGCCCGTTCACGCGCCGTGGCCGCCTCCACGCTGAGCCGGTGCCGTTCCGCCTCCCCGTCCCGCCATGCTCGTACGACCTTGCCCACGGCCCAGAAGCCGACCAGGCTCAGGTAAAGGAGGACGAAGTCGGGCACGCGCTGAGGCGAGCCCCTGCCATGCAACCCGAGCGCGAACAGCACGTAGAACGTGGTCGCGACGGCGACCGCCAGAGTTCGGCGTACGCCGCCGGCAGGGTTTCCGTGTGCGCCCACGCTGTACAGCGCGATGTAGAGGCCCATGCTCGCGCACGTCTGCGGATAACCGACCAGTTCGTGGACCGCGAACGCGCTTGCCACCAGCGCGAGGCACCCGCCGGGCCATCGCCGCCGCAGCACCAGCGGCAGCCACAGAGCGACCGTCACCAGCGCACCCGGCAGGCCGGACGGACGCTCCGCCAGATCACCGAACTGCGCGCCGAGCGGAGCCGTCACCGGCGCGAACACCACCGGGGCGAGCAGGACGGTGAACACCGCGTCCCTCGGCATGACACCCAGCGCGTCCCAACGCGCCGCGAGAACAGGCGCGTTCTTCCTCAGCGATGACCCTGCCGGACCGAGCACAGTCAGAGACTAGCCTCAATGTTGTGTCCGGCCTGGTCGACGCTGGTCGGCGGGCCACCCGGCCACCCACCGCGGTTGTCCGGAGTCACGGCAGGATGGAGTCGACGTATCCGCCGTCCACGCGCAGCGCGCCCCCTGTGGTGGCGGACGCCTGGTCGGAACTCAGGTAGACGACCATGCTGGCGATCTCCTCCGGCTCGATCAACCGCTGTAGCGACGCCATTCGTCATCAGGATCTCGGAGCAGGCGCGCCCTGAACCATTTCAGATATCAGAGAAGCGTCGCAGCGCGAATTTCAAAGCATCAGGCTCCACATGAACTCCTCCACCAAAGGGGTGATTCATGGCTGCCAGCACTGCCAGCACTCCGGAGACCAACAGAGCCAGCAGACCGATGCTTACGATATCCGGCACCGTCAGGGCCGGGACTTGGACTGCGGCGGCGATCACCAGAAGCATCGCAGACAGGATCAGCCCGATCCAGAGGTAGCTGGGAATCTCCTGGGATACTGACAACATCCGCGCGCGCCGAGCGTCCCCTACCGCCCTGAGGGCTACGAGCGAATCCCGCGCAAAGGTCTGCTCCTGCTGAGACCCACTGCTGGGGGAATCCTGCAGTTCCCGCCGTAGCGCGTCGTACTGGCCCTGCGCCCGCCTGCTGAATTTGCCCTCCGCCATGGCCGGCCACTCGTCGTGGATCACCGTGACCGTGTACTGGCGGGTCAGTTGACGAACTGACCCTCGGGTGTCCGTGGGGAGCGGCCGAGTCGCCCAGTAGAGGTTGGTCAGGCTCGCGCCCTCGTCGCTGACCTGGTCGGCGGCTTTACTCAGACTCGTTCCGGCGGAAACGATCGAAAGGGCAAGGATGAAGCTGAACAACGTCCTATTGAGGGCGGAGAAATGGTCGATGGCATCCTTCAACGTGGAGCCCTCGCGCCAGCGTTGCGGAATATATCGAACCAGCAAGACCAGAAGGATAATTGAGGAAATCACGCAGCAGGCGACCAAGGCCACGTCAGACAAGTTCATACGTCTATCCAACCTGGAACATGGCAACCTTTTATTGCCCGCTGCTGCGATTCATCCCATCGAGCACACGGTACTGACTACTGATTGACGTACTCCAGGTCGGTGGGTGACCGTTCGAGGAGCCGGCCTGCGCGGCGGAGCTGGGCCTGGAGGCGGAGAACCGGTGCGTCGAGCCTCAGGTGGTGGTGCCGGGTGGGGCGTCGGACAAGGCGATGCGGGCCCTGATGCGTTTACCCACCGGCTCTCTGTGGATCTCGAGGTCCTGGGCCACGGCCTTGACGATCTCCAAGCCGTGCTGCCCGATCCTGCCGGGGTCGGCGATGCGGGCCTCGGGGACCGTGGGGTCGCTGTCCCACACCATGACATCCACGGTCTCAAGAGTGAGGCGCAGCTCCAGCAGGACCGGGCCCGGGGCGTATTTGCAGGCGTTGGTGACCAGTTCACTGACCACCAGCTGGGTCAAGTCCAGCGCACGGGCAGACACGGACAGGTGATGGTCGGCGCGAGCCTGTTCGAGGAAGGCGGTGGCGTGGCGGCGCGCATCGGCGATACATCCGTCGCCTCCGCCTGTGGCGAAGCCGGTCCGCATCAGGTGCCCATCGGACCCCCTACACCCGTCGCCGTCGTCGTGGGAACCCACCGGCATCGCCCTCATTCTCCGTTCACGAGCGCACCGCTACCCGCCGACCCCTCATTCATGCGTCGTACAAGTGTGCTCTCGGACACAGTCTCCTGGGTGCATCGGGTGCAGCGTTCGGGCAGAATGACCAGGCAAACCCGGGGCCGGCGCAAGCGCAGGCACACGACCGCAGTCGAGGAGACGGTGACCCCTATTCAGAGCGTGGATCAGCCAGGTCAGCTCTCTGTTGAGCATTCCGCGATCGACGGCATTCGTGTCGTGACCGTGCGCGGCGAGATCGACCACACAGTCAAAGACGTACTCAGCGAGGCACTGCTGTCCCCTGACAGCGCGACGCCGCCGCGTACGGTGGTCGACCTCAGCGGTGTGACCTTCATGGACTCCAGCGGCATCAGCGTTTTCATCAGCGCCTACCAGGCCCGGAGCGACGCTCAGGGCTGGCTGCGCATCGCCGGTGCACAGGAATCCGTGCTGCGGATCCTGCAGATCGTCGGGATGGACACCCTGATCAGCTGTCACCCCACCGTTCAGCAGGCCCTGCACACCACCTGACCCCGAGGCGCTGACGGGTCGTACGGCCCGTCAGCGTGTGTTATTTGAGTGCCTCCTTATCGGATACCTCCTTTCGGCTACCTCCTTGTCCGACCGGTGCCCGTCGCGGCCCACCAGTTTCACGCGCCTCTGCCTCTGCCTCTGCCGACAACGTGCGGCCGTCTCCGCCGCGTAGCATTCCTGCCATGCCGGACGCGTCGCCTCAACTGGAGCCGTTCACCCAACAGACCGAGCCCGCGGCGCTCGAGGAACTTCGCGCGCGGCTGCGCGCGACGCGCTGGCCGGATGCGCCCGAGGACGCAGGGTGGGAGCTCGGGACCGACGTCGCCTACCTTCGTGAACTCGTCGCCCACTGGGCGGACACGTTCGACTGGCCGGCGCAGGAGGCGGCGCTCGCCCGGCTGCCCCGCTTCCGTGTCCGGCTCGGCGGCCTGGGGATCCACTTCGTGCACGCCCGGGCTGTCGCGGCGACCGGCCCCGTGCTGCCGCTGGTCCTCAGTCACGGCTGGCCCGACTCGTTCTGGCGCTACTCGAAGGTCGTCCCGCTCCTGACCGATCCCGGGGCACACGGCGCCGACCCTGCCGACGCGTTCGACGTGGTCGTGCCCGACATGCCGGGTTACGGATACTCCGACCGGCCCACCGGCCCCTCGCTCGACTCCATCGGCGTCGCCGGGCTGTGGGCCGAGCTCATGGACGTCCTCGGATACGCGCGCTTCGGCGCGGCGGGCGGGGACATCGGCAGTCATGTGAGCCGCTACCTCGCGCTCGACCACGCCGACCGGGTCGTGGCCGTCCACCGCATGGACGGAGGTCTGCCCGTCTTCGCCGGCGACCCGGCCGAACTCACGCCCGAGGAGCGCGCCTGGTTCAAGGACGTCGCCGGCTGGGGTGCGAGCGAGGGCGCATACGCCGCCGTCCACCGTACGAAGCCGCAGACCTCCGCCGTCGGGCTCACCGACTCTCCGGCGGGGCTCGCCGCGTGGATCGTCGAGAAGCTCCGGGCGTGGAGCGACTGCGACGGCGACATCGAACGGAGCTTCACGAAGGACGAGATCCTCACCAACGTCATGCTCTACTGGCTCACGGGCACGATCGGTTCGTCGATGCGCATGTACCGCGCGAACGCCGCGATCCCGCCCGAGCAGCTCGCCCGCCGGGTCGAAATGCCGTCCGGTTTCTCACTCTTCCGCGGCGACATCGTCCGCCCGCCGCGGGCGTGGCTCGAGCGCACGGCGAACGTCGTCAGCGTGAACGAACCCGCGCGCGGCGGGCACTTCGCACCGTTCGAGGAGCCCGAGCTCTACGCGGAGGAACTACGCGCGTTCTTCCGGCCCTACCGGGCGGCCGTGACGTCGTCCGGCGGCGAGGCGATCCGCGGCGCCTGATCCGGATCGGCACCCGACCTGGCCTGTCGTGCGGCAACGGCCATGACGACGACGGAGATCAGGACGACAGCGGCGCCGACGTGGAGAGGCGCGGTGTAGCCGAGGCCCGCGGTGATGGCCCGCCCCCCGAGCCAGGCGCCGAGCGCGTTGCCGATGTTGGACGCGGACACGTTGGCGCTGGCGGCCAGCGCCGCTCCGTGGGCGAAGTCGGTGACGCGAGTGATCATGCCGGGCACACTGGCGAAGCCGAACACCCCCATCAGAAACACCAGGATCACCGACGCGACGGCGTTGTCGGCCAGCAGGCCGAACACGGTCAGAGTGATGGCGAGCCCGAGCAACGCAAGGACCAGGGCACGGTCCCGGTCACGGTCGGCCGCTCGCCCGCCGACCAGGTTCCCGACGACCAGACCGACTCCGTACACCATCAGCAACCAGGCGACATCCGCCGAGGAGAAGCCGCCGACCTCGGTGAACGTGTAGGCGATGTAGCTGAACGCACCGAACATTCCGCCATAGCTGAGCGCGGTGGCCGTCAAGGTCAGCCAGACCTGCCAGGAGCGGAACGCACGGAACTGCGCCCGCAGGCCACTGGGCGGTAGCGGCTGCGGGCCGCCCGTCACGGTCCCGGGCTGCCTCTCCCCCACACCGCTGGGCACCAGGGCCACGATTCCCGCCAGCGCGAGTACGCCGATCACGGTGACCGCCCAGAAAGCCGCCCTCCAGCCCCAGCGTTCACCGACCAGCGCACCGAACGGCACGCCCAGCACGTTCGCGACCGTCAGCCCGGCGAACATGACCGCCACCGCACGGGACTTCCTCTCCGGCGCGACCAGACTGCGGGCCACCAGCGAGCCGATACCGAAGAACGAGCCGTGGCACAGCGCCGCGACGATCCGCCCGAGCAGCATCATCTGGTAGTTCGGCGCGAGAGCGGACAGCAGGTTGCCGATGACGAACAACGCCACCAAGCCGACCAGGACCTCCTTGCGGGGCAGTCGCGCCGTCGCCGCGGTCAGCGCAATCGCGCCGACCGCGACACTCAGCGCGTACCCGGAGATCAGCCAGCCCGCCGCGGCCTCGGACACCGAGAAACTCGACGCCACCTGCGGCAGCAGGCCGGCGATCAGGAACTCGGTCAGACCGATACCGAAACCGCCGAGTGCCAGCGCGACGAGGCCGGGCGGCATCCGTCGCCCGTACTGCGGGAAGTCCGTGTCCTTGGCACCGAGTTGGCTCATGGCCTCACCCTCACCGCTGGTGGCGGGCCCGTCCATGGACAAAGATCGTAGGACGCTAGGACGAAAGTGAAGCCGGCCCGGATTCGGAGCCGGAACCAGTTCCGGAACCCTGGGCAAGTGCCTTGTTGCGGCGCACCGAGGACCAGAAGGACCAGCCGATCAGGATCACTCCGACGAGGCCGGTGATCACCTCGTTGATCTGGTACTGGATGGTGACCAGGAGGATGACGGAGAGGGCGCCGATCGCGTAGTGGGCGCCGTGCTCCAGGTAGACGTAGTCGTCGAGGGTGCCCTGGCGCACCAGGTAGACGGTGAGCGAACGGACGTACATCGCGCCGGTGCCCAGGCCCAGCGCCATGACGACGATGTCGTTGGTGATGGCGAAGGCGCCGATCACGCCGTCGAAGGAGAAGGACGCGTCCAGGACCTCCAGGTAGAGGAACATGAAGAACGCTGCCTTGCCGGCCAGGGCGACCGCGGAGCGGGGCTTGCCGCTGCGCTGCGCCTCGTGCTCGCGTTCCTCGTCCTCTTCGATCCTGGTCTCGAAGTGGCCGGATAGACCGCCCACGATCATGTAGGTGACCAGTCCCGCGATGCCGGAGAGGAGGACCGTCTCCGCCTTGTCGGCGTGCGCACCGCCGTGCTGGTGGGCATGGGCCGCGAAGGTCAGGGAGGAGACCAGCAGCACGATCAGGGCGATGCAGACCGACAGCATGTCGACCTTGCCGAGCTTGGCGAGCGGGCGCTCCAGCCAGCCCAGCCACTTGATGTCCCGGTCCTCGAAGATGAAGTCAAGGAAGATCATCATCAGGAACACGCCACCGAAGGCGGCGATCGACGGGTGGGCGTCGGTCACCAGTTGCTGGTAGCGGTCCTTGTCCGTCAGGGCGAGGTCGACTGCCTCGATCGGCCCCATGGAGGCGCTGACCGCCACGATGACGACGGGGAAGACCAGCCGCATGCCGAACACGGCGATGAGGACGCCGACAGTGAGGAAGATCTTCTGCCAGAAGGCATTCATCTTCTTCAGGATTCCGGCGTTGACCACCGCGTTGTCGAACGACAGGGAGATCTCGAGGATGGCGAGGATCGCCACGAGGCCGAAGGCTTCCCACCCTCCGTAGAAGACCGCGGCGACCAGGGCGAGCGCGGTGACCGCGAACGACCAGCCGAAGGTTTTCAAAAGCACTGGTTACCCCATCATGTGGTGAGGGCCGCGGGCCCTCGTTGTGCGGTCGTGTTGTCGGCGGTGTCTACGTGGTGCACGGGAGGAGAACGGTGCCGTCGTCGTCTGCGTGCAGTCGGTCGCTTGAGTGGAACGTGAGTGGACGGTGGTACCTCCGACGGTGACGGGCACGTCGATGGTACCCACGGAGTCCTTGTTGCTCTCGCGGGGAATTCGTGCCATGGGCATCGAAGCCGGGATCGCGTCCGGCGCGGGCGGCGCTGTCGCGGAAGCCGCCACCCGGGTCGGGGCTCCGGGGCGAAACCCGGTGTCAGTCGGCAACGGTCCTTTCGGGGTCGTCGGCCGGGGTGCCGACGCGCAGCCAGCGGTATCCGTAGGCGGGCAGTTCGACAGGGAGGAGGCCGTCGTCGGGCACGGTGAGACCGGCGTGTCCCTCGTCGAGCAGATCCGTCAGCCTTCCGCCGGGCCCCGCCTCGGACAGCCGCAACCGTACGGTGACCGGCCGGCCGGCGAAGTTGTGCACCGCCAGAACCGTTCCGTCACTCGTGCGGCCGACGTGTGCCAGGACCGCGCTGTCCCCTGTCTCCAGCAGCCGGTGGTCGCCCCACGCCAGCTCGGGAGCCTCCCGGTAGCGCTCGATGAACAGCCGCATCCGGCTCAACAGCGAACCCGGGTCGCGACTTTGCCCGTACACGTTGATCTGCTGACATCCGAACGCGCCGGCCACCAGCGGATTGGGAAACGCGTCCGGCCCGGCGGTGGAGAAGCCCGCGCCCGCCTCCGGAGTCCATTGCATGGGCGTGCGTACGGCCTGCCGTCCCTCGGCGGCCAGGTTGTCTCCCATTCCGATCTCCTCACCGTAGAAGAGCACGGGAGTACCGGGCAGCGTGAAGAGCAGGCTGTAGGCGAGTTCGACGCGCCGCCGGTCGCCGTCGACCATGGGCGGCAGCCTGCGGCGCAGTCCCCGGCCGTACAGCTGCATGTCCTCCTCGGGACCGAAGGACGCGAACACCTCGGCCCGTTCGTCGTCGCTCAGCTTGTCGAGGGTGAGTTCGTCGTGGTTGCGCACGAACGTGGCCCAGTGGGCGTCCCGCGGCGCCGCCGGGCGATCCCGCAGCGCGGCGGCCAGCGGCCCGGCGTCCTCGCGCGCCATCGACAGGTACATCTGCTGCATCCCGACGAAGTCGAAGCACAGGGTGAGCTCGTCCCCGCGGTCCGAGCCGGGGTCGCCGAAGAACCGGACGAGGCCGTCGTAGGGCAGGTTGACCTCGCCGAGGAGCACCGATTCGCCGTTGCGGCGGCCGAGGAAGGCGCGCAGGTCGGCGAGGTACTCGTGCGGGTCCGGCAGCGCCCCGGCGTCGTCCTGCCCGTCGGTCTCCAGCAGGAAGGGCACGGCGTCGACCCGGAAACCGGACAGCCCCAGTTGCGTCCAGAAGCCCATGACGCGGGCTATCTCTTCGCGGACCTCGGGGTTGGCGACATTGAGGTCGGGCTGCTGCTTGTAGAACCGGTGCAGGTAGTACTGGCCGCTGCCCTTGTCGTACTCCCACAGGCTGTCCTCCGCATCGGGGAAGACCACCCCCTCGGGGCCGTTCTCGGGCGGCTCGTCCGCCCAGACGTACCAGTCGCGGTGGGCGGAGTCCCGGCCTGAGCGGGCGTCCCGGAACCAGGGATGGTCCTCGGAGGTGTGGTTGACGACAAGGTCGGCGATCACCCGGATGCCGCGGTCCCGGGCGGTGCGCACGAACTCGGTGAAGTCCCCGAGGGTGCCGAGGCGGGGGTCGACTCCGTAGAAGTCCGTGATGTCGTATCCGTCGTCGCGCTCCCGCGTCGGATAGAACGGCATGAGCCACACGCACGTCACACCGAGACGCACCAGATGGTCGATACGCTGGATGAGACCCGCGAAGTCGCCGATCCCGTCACCGTTTCCGTCCTGGTACGTCTCGACGTCCAGGCAGTACACCACCGCGTTCTTCCACCACAGGTCGGACGTACGGGTCAGACGCATCGGTACTCCTTCGCCGTGGCGGGAAGAGGACGGGTGATGTCGAGTCGCGGCAGCACTTCGGCCCCGAACGCGTCGATGAACGGGCCCTGTTCGCGGCCCACGTGGTGGAGCATCACGGCGTCGAAGCCCAGCTCCGCGTACTCCTGCAGCCAGGCGGTGTGCCGGCCCAGGTCGGACGAGATGTTGACGGTGTGCGCCACCTGTTCCGGGCTGACGTGCTCGCTGACGATGTCGAACAGTTCCGGGGAGTCCAGATCCCAACTGGCGGGGGGCTCGTGCACGTTGGTGCGCCACTGGTCGTACGCCAGCGCGGCGGCCTCCTCCTCGGTGGGGGCCCAGCTCAGGTGCACCTGGAGATGCAGTGGGCCGCGCCCGCCCGCGTCGCGGTACGCGGCGGCGATCTCGCGCAGCCGTTCCCGCGGGGCGTTGACCGTGATCAGGCCGTCCGCCCATTCGGCGCACCAGGCCGCGGTGGCCGTGCTGCAGGCGGCTCCGACCAGCGGAGGAACCTCGGGCGGCAGGGTCCACAGCCGGGCCCGGTCCACCGTTACCAGGCCGTCGTGGCTGACCTCCTCCCCTCGCAGCAGTGCGCGGATGATGTCGACGCACTCGCGCAGGCGCGCGGTGCGGACGTCCTTGCGGGGCCAACCGGCCCCTGTGATGTGCTCGTTCGAGGCCTCACCGCTGCCGAGCGCCGCCCAGAACCTGCCCGGGTACATGGCCGCGAGACTGGCGACGGCCTGGGCGATGATCGCGGGGTGGTAGCGCTGGCCGGGTGCGTTCACGACGCCGAACGGCACCTGGTCGGTTGCCTGGAGGGCGGCCCCGAGCCACGACCAGGCGAACCCGGACTCCCCCTGGCGGACGCTCCACGGAGAGAAGTGGTCGGAGCACATGGCGGCGGTGAAGCCCGCACGTTCCGCGTGCGCGACGGCGTCGAGCAGGTCCGCGGGCGGTACCTGCTCGTGCGAGGCGTGTAACCCATAGGCAGTCATGCCGCGGCGGGTACCCCTCGGACGCTTCCTCAGCGAGGTGATGGGCGCACGCCGTGAAACAGCGTGCGCCGCACCGCGTGCGCCTCGGGAGCGTCCGAGTTCTACGTCACCTTTGCAGCACTTCTCGCCGGCTACCTCGATGCGCTCGTCACCCGGGCCTCGGTGCGCTCGTCACTCGGGCCCAGGTGCGCTCGTCACTCGGCCTCGACGCGCTCCCGGATCTGCTCCGGGGTCAGATACGCGTTCGTGTACTCGAAGTCCCGCAGCGTCGCGGGCGTACGGGACTGGAACCCGGTGCGTACGAAATCGTCGCCGGCCAGGCTGTTCAGCAGCCAGTTCGTCGCCACCCGGGCCTTCGCCACGTTGGTGCGCAGCGCCGACCAGTGGTAACCGCGGGCGGCGACCAGGGCGGGCACGCCGCGCAGCTCGACACCGAGCGGCTTGGACACGGCGTCGAAGCCGCCGAGGTCGACCACGAGTCCCAGGTCCTTGTGGACGTACGGTGTCATCCGCTGCCCGCGCAGCGACGCGATGACGTTGTCGGCGACGTGCTTGCCCTGTCGCATCGCGTGCTGGGCGGTCGGCGGGCAGACGGCGCCGTCCACGTCCTTGGCCTCGTCCGGTACGGCGGCGGCGTCGCCGAGCGCGAAGACGCCGTCGTGACCGGGCAAGGACATCTCCGAACTGACCGCGAGCCGCCCCTTCACCGTCTCGGCGCCCAGGGTGGCGATGAGCGGGCTCGCCGCGACTCCGGCGGTCCAGATCAGCGTGTGGGTCGGGATCACCCGCCCGTCGGTGAAGGTGACCTCATCGGGGCCCGCCTTCTCGATGGACACGCCCAACGAGACGTCGATGCCCCGCCGGCGCAGGATCTCCTGGGCGCTCCTCCCGAGTTTGTCACCCAGTTCGGGCATCAGTTTCGGTGCGATGTCGATCAGGTGCCACTTGATCAGCCTCGGGTCGAGCCGAGGGTAGCGCTTGACGGCGTTGTGCGTCAGGCGCTGCAGGCACGCGGCGGTCTCGGTGCCGGCGTAGCCCCCACCGACCACCACGAACTGAAGCCGCGCCGCCCGCTCGGCCTCGTCGTGGCTGGCATCGGCGATGTCGAGCTGTGAGATCACGTGGTCACGGATGTACGCGGCCTCGGCGAGGGTCTTCATGCCGCGGGCGTTGTCGGAGAGGCCAGGGATGTCGAACGTACGTGTGACGCTGCCCGGTGCCAGCACGATCTGGTCGTACCGCTCGTTCACGATCTCGCCCGTGATCTTGCGGACGACGCAGACCTTGGCCTTCACATCCACGCCGATGGCACCGCCGGGGATGATGCGGGTGCGGTACCTGCGGCTGCGGCGCAGCGACACGGCGATCGACTGCGGGGTCAGCACCCCCGAGGCGACCTGCGGCAGCAATGGCAGATAGAGCTGGTAGGAGAACGGTGTCACCAGCGCCAGGTCGGCCTCGTCTGCTCCCAGTTTGCGCTCCAGGCGGCGGACGCACTCCACTCCCGCGAAGCCTGCTCCCACCACCAAGATCTTCGGTCGTACCACGATGCTCATCCCTTCACCGGCGCGTTCTGTCGGGCTTCCCTCAGTCCCCTCTGCCCGCTGAGTTCCCTCATCGCACATGGTGATCCCTCGATGAGACGAGCCGCCGTACCTCCTCCGACCGGCGAGTCGGCCCCACGGCCCCCACTCCGGGGGCCGCGCGGGGGTGTGGGGAGACGCGGGGAGACCGTCAGTGACCGTGCCCCTTGCGCACGTGCTTCAGCACGGCACGTGCCATGGCTTCCTCGCCCTTGGCGTTGGGGTGTGCCGGGGCCGCGGGTGAGGCAGGCTGCAGCGGTTCGATCCAGCGGACCGCCGGGGCCTTGCACATGTCGTGCCCGATCGTGGGCCGGTACGTGTCGACGTATTCGGCCCCGTTCAACCGGGCCACGACGCGCATCATCAGGTTGAGGCGCTTACCGGTGTCACGGAGATAGGGGAAGTCCTTCGCCGCGAACGGTACGGAGGGGTAGCAGCCGCTGCCGTCCTCCGGCAGGAGATCCGGATAGCCGACCACGAGAACGCGGGCGTGCGGCGCTCTGGCGTGCACGGCCCTCAGCACGCCGGTGATCTTGGGCGCGGTGTCGAGGATCTTCAGCGTCAGCTGATCGGTCCCGGACGACGACGTGTAGTGACGCCGGCACGGGTCCCCCGAGAGGTCCTGTGAACTCAAGCCGGCGCAGGTGCTGATGACGGAGCCGAACCCGAAGTCGTTGCCGCCGATCTGGACGGTAACCAGGTCGGTGTCCCGCTGCAGGGCGTTCAGCTGCGGAGGGTTGGTCCCCTGGGCCTTCCACATGTTCTCGGTCGTGGCGCCGCCGCAGCTCACGTCCTTGAACGTGGACACTCTTCGCTCCGAGGCGACGAGTGAGGGGTAGTTGTGGTCGGAGCGGGCGCAGTTCGCGTCCACCTGTTTCGGGATCAACGGCCCCGAGGTGTAGGAGTCGCCCAGCGCGACGTAGTCCGTGCCTTTGTGCCGGCCGTCGCCGTGTGCCTCGACGGGTGCCGCGGACGCGACGACCAGGGCGCAGCCGCTGACGGCTGCCGCCACGGCGGTCGCCCGTCGGCGATTCCACGCTGTCCTGCCGTACTGGGTGCGACGGTTCATCGAGCTTCCCCCTGAGTCCGGAACGGCGAGTCGGGCCGCCGACGGCGCCCGCGCACGGTGACTGGACTTGTATACCGGCCGGTTCGCTCCCGGACCAGGGGCGGGGAGCAAGGGGCTACAGGTTCACGCCGTCGTTGCTGCGGTCCGGGCGATGGCCTGACAGCCCGGCAGGACCACCGGCCACACCGGCCGCCTCGGCCGCAATCTCCGCGCGCCCACCGGAGCCGCCGACTCCGCAGGGGGCGGAGCCGACGACGGCGGCAGCGTCCGTCAGATGCCGAACTCCGTGGGCGACAGACCGAGGGCGGTGCAGGCCTCCCGGATGACGTACTGCTCGGACGCCTCGAAGCTCCCGTCGGCACCCGCGACCACGATGCCCGTCTGGATAACCGCGCGGGCCTCCGCCGGCTTCTTGGCCGCCTTGGCGATCTCCCGCAGGGCCTCGGCCTTGCCCTGTTCGAAGTTGGCGGTGAACCGGTCCGCGTGCTGGTTGAAGCGCTGGCGAAGCTGGTCCGCCGGGAAGTTCTGCAGAACCTCGTTCGAGACGATCAGCTCCTCCACGCGCTGCCTCTCCATCGGCTCGATGTGTCCGTCGGCCGCCGCCACCAGCGCACACATGGCCATGCTGGCGTCTCGGTAGGCGCCGCTCTTCAGCTCGGTCTTGACCGACGCGAGCTGGGTCTTGAACATCCCGACCAGCTTGGCCTTGGAGCCACCGGAGGACGAACCGGGCGCGTGGCCACCGTGCTGTCCCTGCCCGGCGGAACCGTGTCCCTGTCCGGCGGGGGCGTGTCCCTGCCCCGTCCCTCCCCTGGCACTCTGGGACTGCTGGAGGTTCTTGGCCTGGTCCTTGAGCCGGTCCCACATCGCCACTACTGCCACCTCGGCTTCTGCTGTTACCTGTCCGGTTTTGATCATCGGTCACGCCTGTTCGCGGTCCGTCAGGTGAACGGCTCCCGCGACCGCAGAGGTTCCCGAATGGCAAAGGTAACGCAAAACGATCACCCACAAGGCCTACATGTTCAGCCTGCCTCGCCCGCCGGGTACCACGATGATGGTGCCGCGCGTGCGAAGCCCCTCGGGGCCGTGGTGGTCGGCGTGTTCGGTCATCTCAGGCTCCTGCGGGTGCCGGGTCGGCGGCGGCGGAGCTGAACTGTGTGATCAGGTCGGTCGCGCGAGTGGGCGGGGGCGTGTTGCGGTTGGCGGGGACCGGCAGGCCGAGGTTGCCGCGCAGGGTGTCGGCCTCGTACTCGGTGGGTGCGGTGACGATGGCGTGTCCGGAGCAGGACGATCCGCGGCTCCGCTCAAGTGCTGAGGGTCAGGCCTGGTCGCCCAGGAGAGCGGTTGCGCGCGTCTCGGGAACTCCCAGCATCAGCAGGCTCGTGATCGTCGCTGCTCGGGCGCCGGGGGCCCCGTTCGACAGGTCGCTGTCCGCGATGGCGAACACGACGCCGTAGGCGAGCTGGCTCAGAATGCCCGCCGGCAGGTGCTGTGCGAACACGTCGCCGTCCTGGCCCCGTTTCACGAGGTCGGCGAGGAGCTCATCGACCGGCCCGAGCAGGCCGTGGATCGCCTCGCCGTACTCGCCACGGCGCAGCGCCAACAGCACTCGGTACCGGTGCGCCACCGGCCAGACGCGGGCGATGAACTCGACCCACGTCGCGTCCGCTTCTGCGTCGGAGGCGTTGACTTCGGTGAGCACGGCTGTCACCTCGGTGACGGCCCGTTCCGTGAGTGTCCGAACCAGGTCGAGGCGCGAGGGGAAATGGCCATAGACCGTGCGACGGACGACGCCGGCAGCGGAGGCGATGTCGCCCATTCCGGCGTCGGGGTTGTCTCCCAGCACGTGGAGGGCGACGTCAAGGATGCGATCGCGTGTCTCGTTCATCGAGCGCACACGGGAGGACTCGGTCGGCACGACACCATTATTGCACACCAGCGTGCAACGAAGTATGTTGCACACCAGTGTGCAGCGGGAAGGTGTGCTGCGCTTCGAAGCTCAGGAGAAGAGAAGAAGGCAATGACCGCATCGACGCCCCCGACCTCGACCCTCGTCCGCCCGTTCACCGTCTCGATCTCGGATTCGGAGATCGACGACGTGAAGCAGCGACTGGCCAGAACTCGTTGGCCGGATCCGGAAACGGTGGGCGACTGGTCGCAAGGGGTCCGCGTAGAGAACGCCAGATCTCTGGTCGACTACTGGGAGCGCGGCTACGACTGGCGGCGCTTCGAGTCCGAGCTCAATCGCTTCCCCCAATTCCTGACCGAGATCGACGGGCTGGACATCCACTTCATCCACGTCAGGTCCAAGAATCCCAACGCGATGCCGCTGATACTCACGCACGGATGGCCGGGCTCGATCGTCGAGTTCCTGAAGCTGATCGGCCCGCTGACCGATCCGGTTTCCTTCGGAGGAGACGCCGCGGATTCATTCGACGTCGTCGTCCCGTCGCTGCCCGGGTTCGGGTTCTCCCAGAAGCCCACGGAGACCGGGTGGACAGTATCGCGCATCGCAAGCGCGTGGGTGGAGCTGATGAAGCGTCTCGGCTACACGAGATGGGCCGCGCAAGGCGGCGACTGGGGTGCCGTCGTCACCACCGCCCTCGGGGCCATGCAACCTGAGGGGCTTCTCGGAATTCATCTGAACACCCAGTACGCCTTTCCCGCACAGATACCCGACACCTTGTCGCCCGAACAGCGCTACGCCGTGGAGACCCTCGCCCTCTACACCGGCGATCTCGGTGGGTCGAACCATCTTCAGGGCACGAAGCCGGAGACTGTCGGATTCGCCCTGGCGGACTCCCCCGCCGGTCAGGCAGCCTGGATCTACGAGAAGTTCCAGTCCAAGACCGACAACCACGGGCTCGCCGAGGACGCCCTCAGCACGGACGACATGCTCGACGCGATATCCCTCTACTGGTTCACCAACAGCGCCGCGTCGTCCGGCCGCATCTACTGGGAAAACAGATCGGGCACTCTCGCCGGCCCGAAGCTGGCGCTTCCGGTCGCGGTGACCGTCTTCCCGAAGGACATCCCACGCCTGCCACGAAGCTGGATCGAAGACACCTACAGCAATCTGATCCACTACAGCGAGGCCGACAAGGGCGGGCACTTCGCGGCCTTGGAACAGCCCGAGATCCTGGCCAGCGAAATCCGCACCGGCCTGCGCACCCTTCGTTCCTGACGCCAACGCGCGAGCTCAGGGCGCACGCGTAACACTCGGGCTTCACGAAGGGAGCGGGCTGACAGTTGAGGTCTGATTCGTCCTTGCGCTGAGGTGCAGGTTGCTGGTCGGGGTTCAGCCGCTGGTTCGAGGACGCGGCACGGTGAACAAGCCGGGCTCGTCCTCGGTGACGAGACCGGTGGCGACCAGGCGCTTGAACTTGGTCACGTGTGCTTCCTTGATCGCGAGGGCCATCGTGCTGTCGCCCCGTGGGCGACAGCACGCAAGCACTTCAAGCAGCAGAGCAGGAGTGAGGGCTGTTCGCGGTACGCAAGAGGGTCCGGATCTGATAGATCCGGACCCTCTTCGACAGTAGCGGGGACAGGATTTGAACCTGCGACCTCTGGGTTATGAGCCCAGCGAGCTACCGAGCTGCTCCACCCCGCGGCGATGTTTCTACCGTACGCCATCATCGGGGCCGCCGATGACCACATGCTGTCGTGAGACGTGAGGTGGACGCCCTGAAGGGCCGAAGGCGGCGGCCGCCGTCTGCTGTCTGCGATGACGGCGGCCGCCGGCGCGAGGACTCGCGTCATCCCGTGAGGCGGGTCCTCGCGCGGGATCGTCCTCGCGCGGCACTTGAGGCGCGCGGGAGTGCGCCCCAACCCGAAAGGCCGGGAGGACGAGGGGCCGGGGCCCGCGCAGAGCATCGCGGGATACGGGCTCCGGTTTCCCTTTGGCCTGGTGGTTCCTGCGGGCCCGGGGGCTGGGGGCTGGGGGCCAGTCGGTGCGGCGCGCTTCAGCGGACCGACCGGTCACCTGTGAAGCAACCGCTTCTTCTGTCCGGTTCGGCTGTCAGGTTCGGCTGTCCGGTTCTTCTGTCCGAGATCCTAGAACGTGGCTGGTGCGAGGCAAGAACGCGTTTCAGCCCCGACGTGCGGGGCGAGCCGAATCGTGTCAGTCGGACGCGGACCAGCGGGCGCCGCCTGATGACCGGATCAGTCCGCTGCCGGACCCGATACGGTGTGTCGCCGCCCTTCTCAGATAGCTCAGACTCGGGACATGACCCGAGCACTGATCGTCATCGATGTCCAGGAGTCCTTCCGAGCGCGTCCACTGTGGGCGACGATCTCCGACCCGAAGATCGCCGACCAGGTGAACCGGCTGGTCCGGCTCTCCCGCCAGGCCGGGGACCTCCTGGTGTGGGTACTGCACTGCGAACCCGGCAGCGGCAATGTCTTCGATCCGGCCCTGGGCCACGTCCGGCTCATGGAGGAACTGGAACGAGCGGAGGACGAGCCGCTGATCCACAAGACCTCGCACAACGCCTTCACCACCACCAACCTGCAACAGCTGCTCACCGAACGCGGTATCCGCGAACTCACCGTCTGCGGCATCCGCACCGAGCAGTGCGTGGAGACGACCACCCGCGTCGCCTCCGACCTCGGCTACCACGTCACCTTCGTCACCGACGCGACCGCGACCAACCCGATCGCGCACCGCGACGCTCCCACCGATCAGAGCGTCGCCGACCTGCTCGCCGACCCCCGCACGCTGCCCGCCGACGAGGTGATCAGGCGCACCGAGTACGCCCTTGCCGGGCGCTTCGCCACCATCGCGACGGTCGCCCAGCTGGAGGCCACGGCAGACACGATGGCATGATGACCGGATCGTGAGCCATATCGTCTTCTTCCTCGTGCCCGGAGTACACCTGCTGGACCTGGCCGGCCCCGCACAGGTCTTCTCCACGGCTGCCGACTTCGGGCACCCCTACACGCTCTCCTACGTCGCCGAGCAGCCACAGGTCTCCACCGCGCAGGGGCTGCCGCTGGTGGCCGGGCTCGACTGGCCCGAGCTGTGGCCCGACGACCTCATCGTGGTTCCCGGCTGGCGGGCAGGCACTCCGGCGCACGGGCCCGCCGTCGGCGCCGCGTCCCTACAGGTTCTCCGGGAACACCACGCCAGAGGCGGCACGGTGGCCAGCGTCTGTGGCGGAGCCGAGGCGCTCGGGATGGCCGGCCTGCTCGACGGCCGCCGCTGCACCACCCACCATGACGTGCAGGACGGGTTGGCCCTGCGCCACCCCCGGGCGGTGGTCGTCCGGGACGTCCTGTTCACCGTTGACGACCGGGTGATCACCTCGGCCGGTATTGCCAGCGGTATCGATCTGACCCTGCACCTGGTCGCCACCCGGCACGGCCCGTCCGTCGCCGCCCAGGTGGCCCGGGAGATGGTCGTCTACGCCCGTCGCAACGGCCACGAACCGCAGTCCAGCGCGATGCTCCGGCACCGCTCCCACCTCGACGACACCGTGCACCGGGCCCAGGACCTCATCGACAACCGCTTCGACCAACCGCTCCCGCTCCCCGCCCTGGCATCGGCCGCCGGCGTCAGCGAACGCACCCTCACGCGTCTCTTCAGCCGCGCCACCGGGCTCACGCCCCTGCGCTATCAACAGGCCCTGCGCCTCGAACGCGCCCAGCACCTCATCAGCCACGGGGCGACGATGGACGCAGCCGCCCGCTGCGTAGGGTTCGAGGACCCGCGCATGCTGCGCCGTCTGCGCGCCCGCACGACCTGACGCGACCGTCACGAGCCGGCCAGAGAGCCCCGTACCTCCGGGTACTCCACCTCATCCGGCAACCGGTAGCCGAGAGCGGTCAGTCGTGACGCGACGTCCGCCGGGCTTCTCCCTGTCAGGCTCGCGCTGCGCAGGACGTTCTCCAGGTGCACGTCGTCCAGGAACGAGCGATCGACCGTCTCCAGCAGCCGGACCTCCGCCTCGTCGGCGATCGCCGGCAGTTTCGCGTTCTCATGCAGCCAGTGCCCCAGTGTGGCCAGCCGCCCGGCGATGTCCGAAGGGCTCCGTCCCGTGGCCAGAGCCGCGCGCAGGATATGGGCCAACGACAGCCCGACCACCGTGTTCACCACCAACCAGGGGCTACGGCCGTTCAGTTGCTCGCTCAGAATGACCAAGTCGTCGGCCTCTGGGGAATCGGGCACGGCCGGCCGGCCGTAGCCGAGTTCCGCCAGCCGGGCGGCAATCTCCGCCGCGGGGCGCGCCAACTCCTGCGCGACAGCGAGAACGTGCCCGACGGGCGGCTCCCAGTAGAGCCAGCGGACACCCTGCCGGAGATCCTGTTCTTCCGAAGACCTGAGGAGCAGTTCGTCGGCGGGTTCAGGGGTGTACGGCAACCGGAGGCCGAGGGCCAGCAAACGCGTGGCGGCAGCGTACGGGCTGCATCTCAACTCCCGTGCTGCCCGCAGCACTTGCGGCGTCGGTACCTCATCGCCCCAGTCGAGCCACTCCCCGTAGCTGCCGCGGTCGGTGCTGATCAGCACCGGGTCACCGGAATGGGGGGTGTCCGGTAGCGACTGGGCACCGTCACCATCACCGAGCCGGTAGCCGAGGGCGGTCAGTCGCCGTGCGACGGTGGCGGGGCCACGGTCGGTCTGGCCCGCCGATTCGAGTACCTGGCGCAGGGACACCGGCTTACCGACGTCGAGCCAGGTAACGCTGTACTCGGCGCCCACGTCCCTGATCAGCGGGACGTCGTCCAGGTCGACGGAGTCGGGCAGGGAAGCTTCGGAGTGCTGGATGTCGGTGTATCCCAAGGCGGCCAGCCGTGACACGACGGCAGCAGGGCTGCACCTCTGCACGGCAGCGGCGTGCAGCACATGCCCGTACGGCACTTGTTCGTCAGGGATCAGCCAGGGCCTGCGTCCGTCGAGTTCGCGGCTGGCGACCCGGAGGTCGGCCGGGTCCTGGGATTCGGGGGCGTCGGACATCGAGGGCATTCGTGGGGCCTTTCGACGGCTGGAGGCAGGGGGCGCAGGGGGGGCGAGGCGCGAAGGGTGGAGGTCGGGGCCGGCGACGGCGGTCACTCGCCGACGGCGATGTACCTGCCGTGTTCCTCTCCCCATTGCGGGTTGCCCCCGTCGTCCTTCTGCCGGGCGGTCAGGTTCACCCGAACACCCTTCGGCTCCAGCTCCGTCCAGATCCGCAGCATCATGGCGTGGCTGAGGAAGTGGTGGGAAAGGTCCAACTCCCGCAGGTGGGTGAGCGGCTGGCCCTGCAGCAACGCCAGCGCGCCCTCGTCGGTCAACATGCCCATGGCCAGACTCAGAGACGTGAGCCTCGGCACGATGGGCGCGGCGGCGAGTGCGGCAGCCAACTCGTCCTGGATCGGGCTGTTCCGAAGAGCGAGGTGACGCAGCGCGGGCTTGCTCTCACCCGTGAGCAGAGGGGCGAGATCCTCGATCGTCGTCCCGCCGCCGTAGTCGTCGTCGCCCAGCCACAGCTCCAGGCTCCGCAGTGAGGGCAGATCGGAAGCGGCGATCTGCGCCGCCGCCTCAGGAGGCAGCCCGCCGGACTCGACGCGCAGCACACGGAGCCCTTCGTGCCCCGTCGCGGGAAACTCCAGACCCTCTCCGCCGCGTAGGACCAGCTCTCGAAGGCCGGGATACGCCTCCAGGACGGGCGCGACCGTCCCCAGCCAGATCGAGGAGATCATCGCCTCCTCGTTTTCCAGATCGCCAAGGAAGAGCGCTTCGAGTCCCGTCAGCCGGGAACGGAGGCCGAGCAGTGCGTCGTCGGGAAGCCCGCCGTCGGCGTCGTACCAGGGCTGGCCGAATATCAGCGCCCGTACCTTCTCCAGTTCGACCGTCTCTGTGAAGCGTTCCCAATAGGCGCCCACGCGCGCCCAGTAGTCGGCCTCGCGGGGTAACTCCCCACACTGAAGACGCCAGGCCACGGAACCCGGATCAGGCAGATCCGCCGGGGTCATGTACGGCGAGAAGGTGAAGGCGGGCAGTCCGTAGAACTGCTCGACGTGGTGCACATAGGACAAGACGCGGCTCCCGACACTCGAACCCGACAGCTGTTCACTGTGTTCTATCAGCCGCCCCTGACAACCGGAGCCGCGTCGAGATCTGTGTGAGCAGCCGCACCGGTGCCGGGTCAGGGGCTGACGGCCGGACGTGAGCCGTCGCTGTGCGCGTCGGGCCGTGCTCCTGCCCATGCGGCGGGTACGGCCATCAGCCCGGCGACAGCCGACCACCACCACAAGGAGGGGCCGAGCAGGTTCCAGCCGACGACCGCGAGAACCGGGCCCGCGATGAATCCGAGGCCGTACATCGCGCTCGCCGCGCCCAGGTAGCGGCCCCGCAGGTCCGACGGGGCCGCCCTGGCCGGGTAGGCCAGGAACAGGGTGGGGGCCGCCACGGTTTCCCCGAAGGACCATGTCACCGTCGCGACGACCAGCCCCACGATGCCCCAGGACGGCCCGTACACGGCGCCACAGTTGTGACACGTCCGCTGTGTCAGTGCGGACATCCGTGCTGCTTCACAAGCGTGGACTGCGCGCGTCGGTCGGAGAGTTGTCGATAGCTTGTCGAACAGCACACGAACAGCACACGCGGATGCCCGAGTTGGGGCGCGATCTGCACGGGGGGTGCGGACATCGTGGTGGAGTTACGGCTGTTGGGGCCGGTGGAACTGCTGGTGGGCCGGAGGGTCACGGAGATCGGGCCACCGCAGCGGCGTGCGGTACTGGCCGCGCTCGCCGTGGACGCCGGCCGTCCGGTGGCCGCCGAGGCGCTCATCGAGCGGGTGTGGGGCACCGATACGCCGGACGGCGCGAGGCGCGCACTGCACGCGCACATCGCCCGGATCCGCCGGCTCTGCGAGCGGACCGGCGATACGGACGACGACCGATTACGCCTGCTGCGCCGCTCGGGCGGATACCTCCTGGACGCGCGGTCCGACCAGGTGGACGTGCTCCGGTTCCGTCAACTGGCCGACCGTGCACGGCAGTCGGTGCTGACCGACAGTGTACGGGCGTCCCTGCTGCGCGAGGCTCTCGGGCTGTGGCGCGGGGAGCCGCTGGCCGGTCTCCACGGCCAGTGGGCGGCACGCGTGCGTGAGGCCTGGCGACGACAGCGCCTGAACGTGGCGCTCGGTTTCGCCCACGCGGAGCTGCGGGTCGGCGACCCCGCCGCCGTGATCGATCTGCTCACCGATCTGCTCGGCGACCACCCGCTGGTGGAACCCCTCACCGAGGCGCTGATGCGGGCACTGCACGCCGCCGGCCGCGGCGCGGAGGCGCTGGACTGTTTCGCCACGGTCCGGGGACGTCTGGCGGAGGAACTCGGCGCCGACCCGGGCCCCGGCCTGCGGGAGGCACATCAGGCCGTGCTGCGGGGAAGCCGCTCCGGGCGGCCCCCGGCCGACGCCACGGCCCGGCAGTCGCCGCCCCGGACACCCGCCGGCCCTCCTCCCGGCTCCGCGGCCGTCGGCGAGGTTCCGGCCCAGTTACCCATGGGTTTACGAGGATTCAGCGGACGCCGAGAGGAACTCGCCGAGCTGGACGCGATCCTCGTCCCCGCGGCGGACCAGCCCACCGAAGTGGTGATCGCCGCGCTGTCGGGCCCTGCGGGCGTGGGCAAGACCGCACTGGCCGTCCACTGGGCCCACCGGGCACAAAGCGCCCTGCCCGACGGGCAGTTGTACGTGGATCTGCGCGGCTTCGCCCCCGGCGGATCGGCGCTCGCTCCCGCGGAGGCGGTGCGCGGGTTCCTGGACGCCCTCGGAGTGCCGCCGCATCGCGTCCCGTCCGGGCTCGACGCGCAGACCGGCCTGTACCGCAGTCTGCTCGCCGGGCGGCGGATCCTGGTCGTGCTGGACAACGCACGCGACGCCGAACAGGTCCGCCCGCTGCTTCCCGGAGCGCCCGGCTGTCTGGCGCTGGTGACCAGCCGGCGTCTGCTCACCGGGCTGGCCGCCGCCGAGGGAGCCCACCTGCTCACCGTGGGACTTCTCGCGCCGGACACGGCACAGGACCTGCTGACCGGCCGGCTGGGCGCGGCACGTACGGCCGCCGAACCCGCCGCCGTACGCGAGATCGTCGGCCGTTGCGCGGGGCTGCCCCTGGCGCTGGCGATCGTGGCGGCCCGGGCCGCCGCCCAGCCCCGTCTGCCGCTCGCCCGGCTCGCGGAGGAACTGCGCCGGGCCGACCGCCGCCTGGACGCGCTGGACGGTGGGGAGCCGGCCAGCGAGGTCCGGGCGGTGTTCTCCTGGTCGTACCATGCGCTGAGTCCCGAAGCGGCCCGGCTCTTCCGGCTGCTGGGCCTGCACCGCGGACCCGACGCGGGACTGCCGGCCATCGCCGCGCTGGCCGGAGTGCCGGCGGCGAGGGCCCGTGTGCCGCTGGCGGAACTGGTCCAGGGGCATCTGCTCGCGGAGCTCAGCCCCGGCCGGTACTCCTTCCACGACCTGTTGCACGCCTACGCCGCCGAACTGGTCGTGGCGCGGGACAGCGCCACCGTCCGGCGTGCCGCGCTGCACCGGATGCTCGACCACTATGTGCACACCGCGCACTCCGCCGACGTCCTGCTCACTCCCCACCTCGATCCGCTCCCGCTGCCGCCCGCCCGGCCCGGGGCGGAGCCGGAGAAACTGGCGGGCCACCAGCAGGCGCAGGCATGGTTCAGCGCCGAGCGTCTCGTCCTGGTGGCCGCCGTACGGCAGGCCGCCGACACCGGCTTCGACGTGCACACCTGGCGCCTCGCCTCCGCCCTCACTACCTTCCTGGACCGGCACGGATACTGGCGGGCGCTGGCGACCGCCCAGACCAGCGCCCTGGACGCGGCGCGACGCCAGGGCGACACGGCGGGCCGGGCCGCGGCGCACCGCGGTCTCGGGCTCGCCCAGGACCGGCTGAACCGGCGTGACGACGCCCGGACCCACTACCTGTTAGCCCTGGAGCTGTTCGGTGAGCTGGGCAGCCATGCCGGGCAGGCCCGCACCCACCAGCATCTCGCCCGGATGTCGGCCGCCGAGAGTCTCCACCGGCAGGCGCTCCACCACGCCCGGCACAGTCTCACGCACTACCGGGCCGCCCAGGACCCGGCCGGACAGTCGGCCGCGCTCAACCACATCGGGTGGCTCGGCGCCCAGCTCGGCGAGCACCACCAGGCTCTCGCACACTGCGGTGAGGCACTCTCGCTGGCCCGGGAGGCCGGAGATGTCAACGGCCAGGCCCACATCCACGACAGCCTCGGTTACATCCACCACCACCTCGGCCGGTATCCGCAGGCCGTCTCCTACTACCGGCAGGCCGTCGACCTCTTCCACGCGACGGGAGAATTCCACAGCGAGGCCGCCGGACTCCTGTGCCTCGGCGACATCCACCGCACCACCGGTGACCTCCAGGACGCCCACCGCGCCTGGGAAAGAGCGGTGGCCATCACCGGGGATCTCGGCCTCGCGGACACGGACGCCCCGCGCGCCGACCTCCTCCACCGGCTCCGGCAGCGCCCCGGGGCCGCACGGGAAGCCGTCGTCCAGGGCGACGTCTCAGCCGGCGGCGGCTGAGCGCCCTTGCGGGTTCAGGGCTGCCGTCCGGCTCCGCCGGCACATGTGCGCTTCAGTCGTCGTCTGTCGTCAGCTCCGCTGAAGCGCGGTCAGCTCGGTGGCCAGCTCATCCAGGCTGTCCGACCGCCAGTCGAAGGTATCGGTCCCTCTCGGAGGATCCCCAACCGCTCGCCGTACGAAGGCGGTTCGCAGGCCCGCCGCCTGGGCTCCGCGAAGGTCCCAGGCGTGGGCGGCGACCATCAGCACGCGCTCCGCCGGACAGCCTGCCGCGTCGACAGCGAGCCGGTAGACCTCCGGCGCGGGCTTGTAGGCCTGGGTATCTTCGGCGGACAGAACCTGGTGCCAGCGCAGTCCGGCGTATGCGTTGAGACGGAGCAGGGTCGCGCGGTCGGCATTGGACAGTCCCAGTACCGGGAACCGCCGTGCGAGGCGCGCGAGTCCGGCGAGGGTGTCGTCCCAGGGGTCCAGGCGCTGACTCGCGGTGGCCAGTCGCTCGATGGCCACCGGGTCGGTGAGCCCGGCGCGGTCGGCCACGCGGTGAGCCGCTTCGTGATCGATGATCTCTGTGTTCGCATAGGGCCGACTTCCCACCTCGATGCGCCGCTGCTCGCTCTCCACATGCTGTTGCCACACGGTGAGCAGCTCGTCGACAGACGACTCGTCGGACGCGGGCACCGCGTCACGGATGGCCGCCCGCAGTCCGCCGGGCTCGTCGACCATCGTTCCGAGGATGTCGAACACGACGACCTCGATGTTGCCTGCCCCGACCATCCGGTCTCCTCATGGTGATGGTTCCGCGCGGTGATGGTGCTGCCCCACACGCACCGGGCGGGCATCAGAGGCATGGGGTGCCGCCCCAGCCTCCCCGGCCCCGGGCCGCGTCACCCGTTCAGCAGGTACCGATTCTCACTCGACCACCATCACCGGTCAAGAAGGTGACGCAGAGAGCATCTTGGTGGTTGTCATTGACATGCCAGTGTCTACGCGCGTCATCATGGATGGCATGAGATTCCCCCCACGAATCACTCGCATCGGCGCCGCAGCCGCCGTCCTGTCCGCCCTCCTGGTCGGCGGTACCGTCACCGCCAACGCCGCGGACACGTCCACCGCGGCCGTCGGCAGCATCTGCTACGGCAGCCTGCCGTCCCAGGCACACGACACGCTGGACCTGATCGAGCAGGGCGGTCCCTACCCCTACTCGCAGGACGGCAGCGTCTTCCAGAACCGGGAGGGCGTCCTCCCCGGGCAGTCCACCGGCTATTACCACGAGTACACGGTGATCACGCCTGGTTCCTCCACACGCGGTGCCCGTCGCATCGTCACCGGTGAGGAGAACCAGGAGGACTACTACACGTCCGACCACTACGCGTCGTTCAAGCTGGTCAACTACAGCTGCTGACCGGCGCGTACAAACCGTTCGTCGCCCCGCGGACCCCTCACATCCACCTGCCGCGGGGCGACGAAGGCGCGTTTGTCCGGTTCCCGCCGTGGCGGGTGTGACCGGTGAGGCAGAGATCACCGAGGCCGCGAGGGCAAGGTCACAGGCCTGGCCTCTGCTGTGACTCCATGAATCTGTCCTAGCATCCGAGCATGACGGTCCTGCCCAACGACGGGCTCTCGCTGGCCGCCGAGTTTCCTTCCGCGACACATGAGCAGTGGCGACGCCTGGTGGCGGGTGTGCTGAGCAAGTCGGGCAAGGTGGTCTCGGACGAGACAGCGGAGGCAGCCCTGTCCACCGCGCTGGAGGACGGGCTTGCGACCCGGCCTCTCTACACGGCGCACGACGACGCTCCTGATCCCGGCTTTCCCGGCTTCGCGCCCTTCGTACGAGGCGGCCGACCCGACGGAAACACCGTCGGCGGCTGGGGCGTACGCCAGCGGCACACGACGGCCGACAGCGCCGCGGTGCTCGCGGACCTGGAGAACGGCGTCACCTCGCTCTGGCTGGTCGTCGGCGAGGGCGGCTTCCCCGTGTCCTCGCTCGCCCAGGCTGTCGAAGGCGTCTTCCTGGACCTGGCGCCCGTCGCCCTCGACGCGGGACGTGACGCCGAGCCGGCCGCGCGGGAGCTGCTGCGGGTGTACGAGGAGCGGGGCATCGCCAAGGACGTCGTGCGCGGCAGTCTCGGCGCGGACCCGCTGGGCCACGAGGCACGCAGCGGCGAGGCGTTGGACTTCGCACCGGCCGTCGGTCTCGCACGGCTGTGCGCCGAGGAGTACCCGGGATTGCGGGCGCTGACCGTGGACGCCCTGCCGTACCACGAGGCAGGCGGCTCGGCCGCGCAGGAGCTGGGCGCTTCCCTGGCGACCGGCGTCGCCTGCCTGCGGGAGCTGACCGAGGCGGGGCTCTCCGTCGAACAGGCCTGCCGACAGCTGGAGTTCCGGTACTCGGCCACCGCCGACCAGTTCCTGACCATGGCCAAGCTGCGCGCCGCGCGCCGGCTGTGGGCGCGGGTCGTCGAGGTGTGCGGGGCGCCCGGGGCGGGGGCGCAACTGCAGCACGCCGTGACCTCACCGGTGATGATGTCGCGCCGCGATCCCTGGGTGAACATGCTGCGTACGACCATCGCCACGCTCGCCGCCGGAGTCGGCGGCGCCGACTCCGTCACCGTGCTCCCCTTCGACCACGCCCTCGGACTGCCGGACGCCTTCGCCCGTCGCATCGCCCGCAACACCTCGACGATCCTCGTCGAGGAGTCGCATCTGGCACGCGTGATCGACCCGGCGGGCGGCTCCTGGTACGTGGAGCGGCTCACGGACGAACTCGCCCACGCGGGCTGGGAGTTCTTCCAGCACATCGAGGGCCTCGGCGGGCAGGCGGCCGCCCTGCGTTCGGGCCGTCTCGGCCAGGACCTGGCGGAGACCTGGCAGGCGCGCAGCGCGAAGCTCGCCGAGCGCCGTGAACCCATCACCGGGGTCAGCGAGTTCCCGAACCTCACAGAGCGTGTCGTGGAGCGCGCGCCCGCGTCCGAGCCACCGTCCGGCGGGCTCCCGAAGGTGCGGCGCGACGAGGCGTACGAGGATCTGCGGGCCCGTTCCGACGCGCACCTCGCCGCCACCGGAAGCCGGCCACGCGTCTACCTCGCCACCATCGGCCCCGCCGCCGCCCACTCCGCCCGGTCCTCCTTCGTCTCGAACCTCTTCCAGGCCGGCGGCATCGAACCCGTCACGCAGGGCACCTTCGAGGACAGCGGAGCCACCGAGGCGTGCCTGTGCTCCAGCGACGCACTGTACGAGGAGCAGGCCGCGAGCACGGCCCGGGCCCTGCGGGTGGCAGGCGCGCGGCAGGTGTTCCTCGCCGGCCGTCCCGGGCAGTACACGGATGTCGACGCGTACGTCTTCGCGGGCTGCGACGCCGTCGCCGTGCTCTCCGCCACCCTCGACCGCATGGGAGTGTCCTGATGGAAATCCCCGACTTCTCCGGGATCCAGCTGGGAACCCCGACCGCCGGTACCAGCGCCGGTGCCGGTGCCAGTGCCGACGACTGGCGTACGGCCCTCAAGAAGGCGACCGGAAGCGACGAGGCGTTCTGGGAGACCCCGGAGGGCATCGCGGTCAAGCCGCTGTACACCGGTCGTGACCTGGAGGGCCTCGACTTCCTGGAGACCTACCCGGGCGTCGCGCCGTACCTGCGCGGCCCGTACCCCACGATGTACGTCAACCAGCCCTGGACGATCCGGCAGTACGCGGGCTTCTCCACGGCCGAGGAGTCCAACGCCTTCTACCGGCGCAACCTCGCCGCCGGCCAGAAGGGTCTGTCGGTCGCCTTCGACCTGCCCACCCACCGCGGCTACGACAGCGACCACCCGCGCGTGACGGGTGACGTCGGTATGGCGGGCGTGGCCATCGACTCGATCCTCGACATGCGCCAGCTGTTCGACGGCATCCCGCTCGACAGGATGTCCGTCTCGATGACGATGAACGGCGCCGTGCTGCCCGTCCTCGCGCTGTACATCGTGGCGGCGGAGGAGCAGGGCGTACCGCCGGAGAAGCTGGCCGGGACCATCCAGAACGACATCCTCAAGGAGTTCATGGTCCGCAACACCTACATCTATCCGCCGAAGCCGTCGATGCGGATCATCTCCGACATCTTCGCCTACACCTCGCAGCGGATGCCCCGCTACAACTCCATCTCCATCTCGGGCTACCACATCCAGGAAGCGGGCGCGACGGCCGACCTGGAACTGGCGTACACGCTCGCGGACGGCGTCGAGTACATCCGGGCGGGCCGGGAAGTCGGCCTGGACGTGGACGCGTTCGCGCCGCGGCTCTCCTTCTTCTGGGCGATCGGCATGAACTTCTTCATGGAGATCGCCAAGCTGCGGGCGGCGCGCCTGCTGTGGGCGAAACTGGTCAGGCAGTTCGACCCGCAGAACGCCAAGTCCCTTTCCCTGCGCACCCATTCGCAGACCTCCGGCTGGTCGCTGACCGCGCAGGACGTGTTCAACAACGTGACCCGGACCTGTGTGGAGGCGATGGCCGCGACCCAGGGCCACACCCAGTCGCTGCACACCAACGCCCTCGACGAGGCGCTCGCCCTGCCCACGGACTTCTCGGCGCGCATCGCCCGCAACACCCAGCTGCTGATCCAGCAGGAGTCGGGCACGACCCGCGTCATCGACCCGTGGGGCGGCAGCGCGTACGTCGAGAAGCTCACCCACGACCTCGCCCGGCGGGCCTGGCAGCACATCGAGGAGGTCGAAGCGGCGGGCGGCATGGCCAAGGCCATCGACGCGGGCATCCCCAAGCTGCGCATCGAGGAGGCCGCGGCCCGCACCCAGGCCCGGATCGACTCAGGACGCCAGCCGGTCATCGGCGTCAACAAGTACCGCGTCGAGACCGACGAGAAGATCGACGTCCACACCGTCGACAACTCCTCCGTACGCACCCAGCAGATCGAGAAGCTGCGGCGGCTGCGGGCGGAGCGGGACGAGGCAGCATGCCAGGACTCCCTTGACGCCCTGACCCGGGCGGCCGGCGGCGAGGGCAACCTGCTGGAGCTGGCGGTGCGCGCGGCCCGCGCCAAGGCCACCGTCGGGGAGATCTCCGACGCCCTGGAGAAGGTGTACGGGCGGCACGCGGGCCAGATCCGTACGATCTCCGGTGTGTACCGCAACGAAGCAGGCGAGTCCCCGTCCGTGGACCGCACCCGCACGCTCGTCGACTCCTTCGAGGAGGCCGAGGGCCGCCGTCCGCGCATCCTGGTGGCCAAGATGGGCCAGGACGGTCACGACCGCGGCCAGAAGGTGATCGCCACCGCCTTCGCCGACCTCGGCTTCGACGTCGATGTCGGCCCGCTGTTCCAGACCCCGGGCGAGGTGGCCCGCCAGGCGGTGGAGGCGGACGTGCACATCGTGGGCGTCTCGTCGCTGGCCGCCGGGCACCTCACCCTCGTACCGGCGCTGCGGGAGGAACTGGCGGCGGAGGGCCGCGACGACATCATGGTCGTCGTCGGCGGGGTGATCCCGCCGCAGGATGTGCCGACCCTGCTGGAGATGGGCGCGGCAGCCGTGTTCCCGCCCGGGACGGTGATCCCGGACGCGGCGTACGACCTCGTCCAACGGCTCTCGACCGGCCTCGGGCACGACCTGTGATCGAACTCGACACCTATGTCAAGGGCGTCCTCGACGGGAAGCGGGCGCTCATCGCCCGCGCCATCACCCTCGTCGAGTCCACCCGTCCCGGGCACCGCGCACTGGCGCAGGAGTTGCTGACCGCGCTGCTCCCGCACAGTGGGCGGGCCCGGCGGATCGGTATCAGCGGCGTCCCGGGGGTCGGCAAGTCGACGTTCATCGACGCGTTCGGCACGATGCTCACCGCGCTCGGCCACCGGGTGGCGGTGCTCGCCGTGGACCCGTCCTCCAGCCGTACGGGCGGCTCCATCCTGGGCGACAAGACCCGTATGGAACGCCTGGCCGTGGACCCCGCGGCCTTCATCCGCCCCTCCCCCACCGCAGGCACCCTCGGCGGGGTCACCAAGGCGACCCGCGAGTCGATCGTCGTCATGGAGGCCGCGGGCTACGACGTGGTGCTGGTGGAGACGGTCGGCGTCGGCCAGTCGGAGACCGCGGTCGCCAACATGGTCGACTCCTTCCTGCTGCTGACGCTGGCCCGTACCGGTGACCAGCTCCAGGGCATCAAGAAGGGCGTCCTGGAACTGGCGGACGTGATCGCCGTCAACAAGGCGGACGGTCCGCACGAGCGCGACGCCCGGGCCGCCGCACGGGAGCTGGCGGGCGCCCTACGGCTGATGCACGGCAAGGACGCGGCCTGGACCCCGCCGGTGCTGAGCTGCAGCGCCCGCGACTCGGCAGGCCTTGACACCGTCTGGGAACGCCTGGAACAACACCGCGCGCTCCTGGAGTCCACCGGCCGGCTCGCCGCCAAGCGCCGCGACCAGCAGGTCGACTGGACCTGGACCATGGTCCGCGACGAGCTGCTGGGCCGCCTGCACGCCGATCCGGCCGTACGCGCCCTCGCGCCCGCCCTTGAACAGCAGGTGCGGGACGGCGAGTTGACCGCCACGCTCGCCGCCGAGCGGATTCTGCGGACGTTCGGCGACACGGACCGCTGAGCTGGTCGTTCGAGCTTGTCGTTCGAGCTGCTCGTTCAGCCGACAGGCGTATCAGTGGGTCACGAGGAGCTGTCCCGCACATCCAGGTGGGCCCATGGGTCGTCGACCTGCTGCGCCCCCGCTGCTTCTTCCTGGGCGGCCGCCTCGGCGGCAGCCGCCTGGGCCCGCTTCGAGAACGCGACGGCCCGACGGGCCTTGGCGATGACCTCGTCATGGTCCCAACCGAACGTCGCGGCGTCGAGCCGGGCGTTGAAAGCGGTCAGCACCTCGGGGTTGATCACCTCGAGTGCGGCACGCAGCTCGGCGAGCGTCTGCGGACCGTCGGCGAACTCGAAAGCGAACGGGTCCGAAGATGTCTCTGGGCTCGGCTCGTGCGGTAGCGCGGACATGTGTGTGACCTCCGGTCTTGATGGGTCCACGGTACGCGGTGCATGTGGCTTCCGTGCACCGAGGACCACACACCGGCGACCTCTCGCTCTCCGGCCTCTGGGGGCACCCCGCAAGTTCGCCTCACGGCTACGGGGCGAGCCCTCCGCATCCACGTCCGTACGCGCCACCACGACCCGCCCGCGGCGGCACGTACCCTGCTGAAGCGGGGTACGCCGGAGCCGCTTGCCGGAGCCGCTTGCCGTGATCGGGCCCCGCCGATACCCGGTGACGACCACATCACAATGGGCCCCAGAAGCGCACCGAGCACCGCACCAAGGGCTTGCGCGCATGGCTGGAGCGCACCCGAGGACTCATACTCCCGGCGGCCGCGATCACTGTACGGGCCGCGCTGACCCTGGTGGCCATGGGCTGATCCGGCACCATCGCCCCGCGTCGTGAAGTGCCACGAAATGCCTGACCTGTACGGAGGGGCGAAGTCCGCGCCCAGCTGGGAAGGTGGCTGGGCGGCCGCCGCCGTGGTCGGCGATGGCGGCGGCCGTTGACGTGCGCGGTCTGCACCTCGCGAACTTGAACTCGTCCGCCGCCCTCTTTGCGACCCGGCGCGTCCGCACGGCATGGTTCGAGGGTGGCTACTTTGCTGATCGTGCATCACACACCCTCCCCGAACTGTCAGGCGATGTTCGAGGCCGTCGTCTCCGGTGCGAACGACCCGGAGATCGAAGGCGTGGGCATCGTTCGACGGGCGGCACTGGCCGCAACAGCCGACGACGTCCTGGCCGCCGACGGATACCTGCTCGGCACGCCGGCGAACCTGGGTTACATGTCCGGCGCTCTGAAGCATTTCTTCGACCAGATCTACTACCCTTGCCTGGACACGACGCAGGGCAGGCCCTTCGGCTATTACGTGCACGGGGGCAACGACGTCACCGGCGCGGTACGAGGCATCGAGTCGATCACCAAGGGCTTGGGCTGGCGACACTCAGCTGATGCCGTAACCGTGACGGGCGAGCCGAACAAGGCCGACATCGAGGCGTGTTGGGAGCTGGGGGCGTCCCTCGCGGCAGGGCTGATGAGCTGACGGCGCGATTTCGGGACGGCTACCGTCTCCCTCCACCGCCGAACCCGGACGCGAACCGCCTCCATGAACGGCTCTCCCCGCCTCGCCACCGCCCTGGCGGCGATCACTTCGTGAAGCCCGAGCCGTATGACGACCGAGAACAGTGAGAAAGACACCGTGACCACGTACGAGTACGAGAAGGACGGCGCGGCCATCTACCGCCGGTCCTTCGCCACCATCCGCGCGGAGGCGGACCTCGCGGGCCTGCCCGCCGACGTCAGCCAGGTCGCGGTCCGGATGATCCACGCCTGCGGGATGGTCGACCTCGTCCGCGACCTCACCTACACGCCGGACGTGGTGACCCGGGCCCGCGAGGCCCTGCGCTCCGGCGCGCCAATCTTCTGCGACGTCCAGATGGTGGCCTCCGGCGTGACCCGCAAACGCCTGCCCGCCGGCAACGACGTCCTCTGCACGCTGTCCGACCCGGCCGTTCCGGAGTTGGCTGCGAAGCTGGGCACCACGCGCAGTGCCGCCGCGCTGGAGCTGTGGCGTGACCGGCTGGAGGGTGCCGTGGTCGCCATCGGCAACGCGCCCACCGCCCTCTTCCGCCTCCTGGAGATGATCGACGAGGGGGCGCCCAGGCCCGCCGCCGTCATCGGCGTCCCGGTCGGCTTCGTCGGCGCCGCCGAGTCCAAGGACGCACTCGCGGCGAACCCGTCCGGTCTGGAACACCTGGTGGTACGGGGCCGTCGCGGGGGCAGCGCCATGGCCGCCGCCGCGCTCAACGCGATCGCGAGCAAGGAGGAGTGAGCGCAAGCCGTAAGGGGGCGTCCCCCGCCCGTGCCGGGCGAAGCCGGTTCGGGGGTGGGGACGCCTGCCGGGCGTCGTGACGCCGCGGAGATCCCGCGAAGATCCATCAGAGGCCCCCTATCCGCCGCACGACCCAGCGGGCGGCCGCTTCGGGGTCGGTCATCACGGGAACGCCCTCGGGGACCGGCGGTCGGCGGATCACGACCACCGGCAGCCCGGCCTCGCGCGCGGCGGCCAGCTTCGGGGCGGTGGCGTCACCTCCGCTGTCCTTGGTCACGACGACATCGACGCGGTGGCGGCGCAGCAGCTCCCGCTCCCCGTCGAGGTCGAAGGGACCGCGATCGAGCAGGACTTCCATGTGGGCCGGCTGCGGAGGCCCCGGTGAGTCGACGGACCGTACGAGAAACCACAGCTCGTCCAGACCCGCGAAGGCGGCCAGCCCCATGCGCCCGGTGGTGAGGAACACCCTCCGTCCGAGCCCGGGCAGCAGTTCGGCGGCAGCTTCCAGCGAACCGGCCTCGTGCCAGACGTCGCCTTCAACCGGAACCCAGCCGGGGCGGCGCAGCGCCAGCAGGGGAACGTGGGCGGCGGCGGCCGCGCTCGCCGCGTGGAAACTGATCGTCCCGGCGAATGGGTGGGTGGCGTCGATGAGCACGTCCACCGTGTGCTCGCACAGCCATGCCGTCAGGCCGTCGGTCCCGCCGAAGCCGCCGACACGGACCGTGCCCGGGGGCAGTCGGGGGCCGGTGACCCGCCCGGCCAGGGAACTGGTCAGGTCCAGCCCAGGGGTGCCGTGCAACAGCCCGGCCAGACGCCGGGCTTCTGTCGTTCCACCGAGGATCAGTACGCGCATGGGGATGTGGGTCCGTTCTTGAATCCTTCCCCTCGTGGACGAGGGGGATTCCTGGCTCAGGCTGCCTGGCGGAACAGCGTCCCGCCAGGTCTTGCGCCATCAGCACCAGCCGGGTTGAGACCAGCCCGGGCCAGCATCACGCGGGCGGGTTCATTGTCTCTGGGCGAGACGGTTCCGCACGCGGCGCAACCGACATCCTGCCAAACCTTCGACCGTCGGTGAACCAAGTGCCCCGCACCCGGTCATGCCGTGGAATCATCGGTCCGCCGGACGGGAACATGAACTCTGTGAGGGGCTAAAGGCCGACATGACCACCGAGTGGGAGTGGGACGACTCGCTGTTCCTGGGCACGGCCGCCCACTACCGGCGCGGGAGACTCCCTTACGCGCCCGGGCTGGCGGATACGCTCGCCGCGGCACTGGAGCTCGACGGGCGAGGACGCCTCCTCGACGTGGGGTGTGGACCCGGCATCCTCGCCCTGAGCCTGGTGCACCTGTTCGGCGAGGTCGTCGGCGTGGACCCGGACAGCGGGATGATCGCCGAAGCCACGCGTGAAGCCGCCGAGCGCGGGGCGGGCGGGAAGGCTCGGTGGGTGCGGGCCCGGGCCGAGGAGCTGCCCGCGGGCCTCGGCACGTTCACCGTCGCGTCCTTCGGCCAGTCCTTCCACTGGATGGACCGCGACCTCGTGGCGGCAACGGTCAAGGGCATGCTCCGGCCAGGCGGGGCATTGGTGCACATCTCCGACGTGAAGACGGAATCCCGAACCGTCGACGGCCTGCCGTATCCGGCGGTGCCCCATACGGCCTTGGAAGAGCTGGTCAAACGCTATCTGGGGCCGGTCCGCAGAGCCGGTCGGGGCGTGTTGCGGCACGGGACACCCGGCGGTGAGGCCGCCGTGTTCGACCGGGCGGGCTTCACCGGTCCGCAGCGGCATGTCGTGCCCGGCGGGCAGGCGCTGGAGCGCACGAGTGACGACGTCGTCGCGGGGGTCTTCTCGATGTCGCTCTCGGCGCCTCACCTGTTCGCCACACGCCGAGACGACTTCGAAGCAGACGTACGCCGGCTGCTGCGGGAGGTCTCCCCGTCGGGCCGCTTCTCCGAACGCGGGCCGAGCACCGAGATCTTCGTCTGGTGGAAAGACCCCCGCTGAGCTTGTCCTTCATGGTCTGAGGTCGGTGGGCGAACACCGTGCCGGTCAGGAGCACATGGACGGCCGGACCGCCGAGGGTGCCCAGCGGCGCGTTGCGGCGCCACCGACGCAGGCCGACCGTGACGGCCGGGGCAGCCGGTCGCACGCCCCTTTCGCGCTACGCCCGCGTGCTCTCCCGCACGACCAGTTCGTACCCCGCGGTGAGTCGCGTGTGGGGGGCCTCCGCGTCGGTGGTGATTCTGTGCAGCACGGCGTCCACGGCCAGTTCGGCGATCTCCCGCTTGTCCGGCGAGACGGTGGTCAGTGAGGGCACGCTGTAGCGGGTCTCCTGGATGTCGTCGAAGCCCACGACCGCCAGGTCCTCCGGCACCCTGAGGCCGTGTTCGTGCGCCGCGCGCATCGCGCCGGAGGCGAGCAGGTCACTGAAGCAGAAGACAGCGTCCGGGGGGTCGTCCAGAGCGAGCAGGAGCCGCATGGCCGCGGCCCCGTCGGCGCGGGTGAACTGCCCGGTGTCCGGGACGAGCCGGGGGTCGTGCGGTACGCCCGCGGTGTGCAGCGCGGTCAGGAAACCGTGCATACGCTGCACCGTCGTCGCATGGGCCCGGTCCGACGGCTGGCCGATGACCCCGATGCGCCGTCGGCCGAGCTGGAGCAGGTGCTCGGTCGCTTCCCGTGCCGCCGCGGAGTTGTCGATCAGTACGTGGTCCGCCGGGATCTTGTACGACTGCTCACCCAGGAGTACGAGGGGTACGCGGCGCTCGCGGTTGGCGAGCATGGTCTCGTCGAGGCAGAGCGGACTGAGCAGCACACCGTCGATGAGCGGGTCGCTGAGCCCGCAGGCGATGCGCAGTTCCTCCGCCGGGTCTCCCCCGGTGTCCTCGATGAGTACGGTGCAGCCGCGTTTCTTGGCGGCCGCGATGACCTCCGCGGCGAGTTCCGCGAAGTACGGTGCGACCAGTTCGGGGACCGCCAGCGCGATGATGCCGCTGCGACCGGTGCGCAGGTGGCGTGCGGAGGCGTTGGGCTGGTAGTCGAGTTCGGCCAGGGCGCGCAGCACCCGTTCCCGGGTCGGCTCCGCGACACGGACCTCGCCCCTGACGACGTTCGAGACCGTCTTGATCGATACGCCCGCACGTTCGGCGACGTCCTTGAGGCGTGCACCTGCCATGGTGGCCGCCCTCCCTCCCCGGTTTCCTTCCCCGGCTTCCTCCCGGTCACCCTCGGCGTCGATGCGTCACGCGGGTCGGTCCGGTGTACTGCTCAGCGTAAGCCATCTTGCAACGTTGCAAGAGACCTACTTCCCACTTGGGTGATATGACCCGATAAGGCGTTGTCGACCTGACGAACAAGCAGTTCTCGCACAAGTGTTGACGCCGCATTTCCCGGGCGATACAACGTTGTAATTACTTCAGCCACAGCAACCGGGCCGATCAGTCCGGTCGTTGATTACAACGTTGTAGTCGCCTGAGTTTCCCTGCCGTGGAAGGACGCCTGCCCATGCGGGACCGCACGCCGCACACCTCCCCGCCCGCTCCCGCTCCGTCCCGGCGCCGCCTGCTGCGCGGCACCCTGTCGCTCGGTGCCGTCGCGGCCTCCGCCGCCGCCCTCGGCGGCTGCGACAGCACACTCGCGCAGGGCTTCACCGGCGGTTCGCCCGGTGCGTCACGGCTGAACTTCTGGAATCCCTTCACCGGCGGTGACGGCGAGCGGTTGCTGGCCATGCAGGCCGACTACCGGTCCCGGCACCGGGCGACGGACCTGAAGTCGGCGACCTTCGTGTGGGGCAATCCGTACTACACCAAGCTCACGCTGGCGACGCTCGGCGACCGGCCCCCGCAGGTCGCCATCAGTCACCTGTCGAAAGTGCCCACACTCGCCGAGGCGGGACTGCTCACCGAGATTCGGCCGGCCGATCTGGCCCGGCACGGGCTGACCGAGGACAAGTTCGACCCGCGGCCGTGGAAGAAGTCCCAGCTGGACGGGAAGCTGTACGCCATCCCGCTCGACACGCATCCCTTCGTGCTCTACTTCCGTACCGACATCGCGGAGAAGGCCGGCCTGCTCGACGGCAAGGGCCGGCTGACGGACGTGGACGGGCCCGACGCGTTCATCGACGCCCTGCGCGCCGCGAAGGAGGTGACCGGGGCGTGGGGCGGCTCGGTCGCCTCGGTGAAGGACGCCTCGACGCAGTTCCGGCTCTTCTGGTCGTTCTACCGGCAGATCAGCGGCGGCGATCTCGTCGCCGACCAGGGCAAGAAGGTCGTCATCGACACGGCGGCCGCGGCCGAGGCCCTCGCGTACATCCGCCGCCTGACCCAGGAGAAGGTCGTCCCCACGAGCACCGACAGCCCTGGGGCCATCACGATGCTGACCACCGGAAAGGCCGGCTTCCTGATGGACGGCGTCTGGCAGGTCCTCACCGCCCAGGGCGCCAAGGTGAAGTTCGACATGCGGCCGCTGCCCAGGATCTTCCACGACGCGCCCTACGCCTGCGCCGCCGACTCGCACTCGCTCGTCCTGCCCAAGGCTCCCTCCGACTCGGCTCAACGTCTCGACCTCTCCCTGGGGTTCGTCGCCTCCCTGCTGGGCTCCAGCGAGCTGTGGGCGGAAGGCGGACACATCCCCGCGTGGCTGCCCACCCAGCAGTCGCGCGACTACAAGGAGCTCGTCCCGCAGTCGCACTACGCCGCTGCCGCCGACGGAGCCGCCTACGACCCGGCCGCCTGGTACGGCGGTGCGGGCAGCACTCTGCAGATCGTCATCGGCGACGCCGTGACCTCCGTGTTCACCGGCGCCACCAGCCCCACGGCCGGAGCCGCGCGGATGCGCCGCGAACTGCGCGAACTCGCGAACCGGCCCGCGCCCCTGTAGCCCGGGCCCGCACCCCCGTACCCCGGCCCGCTCAGCCGGCCGCCAACCGCTTCGTATCCGGCCCTCATCGGGCCCCCGCACGTCGTGAGATCCCGTATGTCCTGACTGAAAGGGCCGTCCCATGGCCACGACAACCGCACCGACCGAGGCCCGAGGCAGAGGTGACCGCTGGGCCGGTCCGGGGATGCTGTTGCCCTTCGCCCTGTTCTACCTGCTCTTCCTGGTAGGGCCGCTGATCTATACCGTCGTGGCCGGCTTCTTCGAGACCAGCCTGCTCAAGACGGGCCTCGGCGAATTCGCCGGGCTGTCCAACTACACGGCCGTGCTGGGCGACGACGAGTTCTGGCGCACGCTCAGGAACACGCTGTGGTTCACCGTTCTGACGACCGTCCCCCTGGTACTGCTCAGTCTGGTGCTGGCGATTCTCGCCGACCGCTTCGTCCGCGGACGCTGGTTCTTCCGCTTCGCCTTCTTCGCGCCGTTCGTGCTGCCCTCGGCGGTCGTCGCGCTGATGTTCACATTCATCTACGCCGATCAGGTGGGCCTCGCCCAACAGGCCGCGCAGTGGGTCGGCGTGGACACCCCGCCTTCCTTTCTCGGCGATCCGGACTGGGCGATGATCTCCATCGCCGCCGCCACCGTGTGGTGGACGCTCGGCTTCAACTTCGTCCTGTACCTGGCCGGTCTGCAGGACATCCCGCGTTCCGTGCACGAGGCCGCGGCCATCGACGGAGCCGGGCCCTGGCAGCGCATCCGCCATGTGGTCGTGCCGATGCTCGGCCGCACCACCACCCTCGTCACGGTCCTCCAGGTGGTCGCCTCCCTGAAGGTCTTCGACCAGATCTACATGCTGACCAACGGCGGCCCCGACGGAAGCACCCGGCCCTCACTCCAGCTCATCTATGACACGGGCTTCGTCGAGGGCCGCGTCGGCTACGCGTCGACCGTCTCGCTTCTGCTCTTCGTGGTGATCCTGCTGGTCTCGCTCGTCTGGTTCGCCCTCGTCCGACGCGCCGAGAAGGAGAGCTGATCATGACCGCCACCGCCACCGCCAGCGCCACCGCCACACCGCCCGTCACCGAGCAGAAGACACCAGCGGCCGGGCCGCCTCGGAGGTACGACGCCGAGCGCCTCTTCAACCGGGTGGCCCTCGGAGCCCTCATCGCCTTCGCGGTGCTGTGGCTGGTGCCCCTCGCCTGGGCGCTCGCCACCTCGATCCGGCCCGCGCAGGAGGTCATCACCGACCCCACCAACTGGTTCACCGCCCACCCCACCCTCGCGGCGTACAAGGACATCTTCGACGCGGGGAAACTGCCCTACTGGTACGCGAACAGCTTCATCACCTCGACCCTGACGACCGTGCTCACGGTCCTGGCCGCGTCGCTGGCCGCCTTCGCCCTCTCGCAGACCCGCTTCAGGGCACGCCGCGCCGCGTTCGTGATGCTCCTCGCCGGGATCATGATCCCGGGGCAGGTCCTCATGATCCCCCAGTTCCTGGCGCTCCAGGAGGCGGGCCTGCTCAACACCTACTGGGGAGTCGTGCTCCCCCAGGTCCCCAACGTCGTCGCCGTGTTCGTCTTCAAGCAGTTCTTCGACGGCATTCCCAGGGAACTGATCGACGCCGCACGAGCGGACGGCGCGTCCTGGCTGCGTACGTACCGGCAGATCGTCATGCCCATCTCGCGGCCGGTGATCTCCGCGGTCACGATCTTCGTGTTCGTCGGGGTCTGGAACAACTTCCTGTGGCCCCTCCTGGTCGTCACCGACCCGGAGATGATGACCCTGCCCGTCGGACTGACCTCCGTCCAGGACGTCTTCGGCGTGCCCTACGCCCAGTTGATGGCGTCCGCCGTGCTCGGCGCGATCCCGCTCATCACCGTGTTCCTGCTGTTCCAGCGCCGCATCGTCGAAGGCATCGCCGGGACGGGCCTCAAGTAACCCAGCCTGCCCACCAGTTCACACTCCTCCCCCTCAGAAAGGCTCCAGCATGCCGCACACCGCACGGTTCACCGTCGACCCCGAGTTCACCGTCGGGGAGGTGGACCCGCGTCTGTACGGATCGTTCGTCGAGCACATGGGTCGCTGCGTCTACACCGGCATCTACGAGCCGGAACACCCCACCGCGGACGCCGCCGGATTCCGGACCGACGTCGCCGACCTGGTACGGGAACTCGGCACGGGTCTGGTCCGCTACCCCGGAGGCAACTTCGTCTCCGGCTATCACTGGGAGGACGGGGTCGGCCCGGCCTCCGAGCGGCCGCGCCGGCTCGACCTCGCGTGGCGCTCCATCGAGACCAACCAGGTGGGCACCAACGAGTTCCTCACCTGGGCCCGACAGCTCGGTCTCGACCCGATGATGGCGGTCAACCTCGGCACCCGCGGGATCGACGCCGCCCGCGCCCTGGTGGAGTACTGCAACCAGCCCGGTGGCACCGCCTGGTCCGACCTGCGGGTCAAGCACGGCTACTCCGCACCGCACGACGTCAAGCTGTGGTGCCTGGGCAACGAGATGGACGGCCCCTGGCAGACCGGCCACAAGACGGCCACCGAGTACGGACGGCTCGCGGCCGAGACCGGCAAGGCCATGCGCCAGGTCGACCCGTCCATCGAGCTGGTCGCCTGCGGCAGCTCCAACGCGTCCATGCCGACCTTCGGCACCTGGGAGCGCGAGGTGCTGGAGCAGACGTACGACGAGGTGGACTACCTCTCTCTGCACGCCTACTACGAGGAGTTCGACGGCGACCGCGCCAGTTTCCTGGCCTCCGGGGCGCACATGGACCAGTACATCCGCGACGTGGTCGCCACCGCGGATCATGTGCGTGCCGCGCGCCGCTCCAAGAAGCAGATCAGGCTCTCGTTCGACGAGTGGAACGTCTGGTACGCCGCCCGCTTCGTCGGCGAGCGCAACCTGGAGACCGCCGAGACGCCCCGCCTGATCGAGGACATCTACAGCGTGACCGACGCCGTCGTCGTCGGCTCGCTGCTCATCACGCTCCTGAGGAACGCCGACCGGGTGGCCATCGCGTGCCTCGCCCAGCTGGTCAACGTCATCGCCCCGATCCGCAGCGAACCGGGTGGCGCGACCTGGCGGCAGTCCACCTTCCACCCGTTCGCCCAGGCGGCCCGGTTCGCCACCGGGAAGGTACTGCGCACCGACGTCACCGGGTCCCGTATCGACACACAGCGGCACGGCGACGTATCGGCGCTCGACACGGTGGTGACGTACGAGGAGGAGAGCGGCGCGCTGACCGTTCTCGCCGTCAACCGCGGCCAGGAGGAGTCACTGCGCCTCCGGGCCGAGTTGCGCGGCGCGCTGTCCGGATACCGGGTGCTGGAGCACCTCGTCCTGGCCGACCAGGACCCGGACGCCGTGAACACCGAGGCCGAGCCGGACCGTGTCACGCCGCGCGCCGGGGGCGGAGCCAAGGTCTCCGCCGACGGCGCTCTTGAGGCGGAGCTGGCCCCGGTGTCCTGGAACGTCATCCGCCTGGCCCCTGCCGAGTGACGTCACGTCCGACGTCACCGGCCGAACAGATCGAGCCCGCACCCCGATGGGAGAATCTGATGTCGGCAAGATCCCGCACACCCCTGCATCCGCTCCACCTGGCCGCCCTGGTATCCGCACTGCTCGCCCTCCTCGCGGCCCTGCTCACCGCGCAGACCGGTACGGCCGACGCCGCGACCGGCACCGTACTGCGCAACGACACCGGGCTGTATCCCCGGGCGGTCCGTCTCGCGCACAACGCGGGCGCCAACGGCCGCATCCTGTCGTCGGTGGTCACGTTCTCCGGGAACAACGGACTCGGGACCATCTACGAGAGCACCGACGCCGGCGCGTCCTTCCGCCAGGTCGGCGCGGTCAGTGACCCAGAGGCGGCCGGCGGGCAGGGACTCTGCTGCTCCACGCTCTTCGAACTCCCGCAGAAGGTCGGCAACCTGCCCGCCGGCACTCTGCTCTGGGCGGCCTCGGTCGGCCAGGACGAGACGAACCGGCGCATGGCCCTGCGTGTCTTCAAGAGCAACGACGTGGGACGCACCTGGAGTTACCTGTCCACCATCGCGACCGCGGGCAGCACCGGGGGCCTGTGGGAGCCCGAGTTCTCCGTCGACGCCTCCGGACAACTGGTCGCCCACTACTCGGACGAGACCGACTCGGCACACAGCCAGAAGCTGATGGCCGCACGCACCTCGAACGGCACGACCTGGACCGGACACCACGCCACCGTCATCAGCCCTCTCGCCACCGACCGGCCCGGTATGGCGGTCATCCGCAAACTCGGCAACGGCACCTACTTCATGTCGTACGAGATATGCGCGGCCGCCGGGCAGTACCAGTGCGTCGTGCACTACCGGACCTCGCCCGACGGCTGGGACTGGTCGGGCGGGCCCTTCCTCGGCATCCGGCCCGAGACGGCCGACGGCAAGTACTTCAAGCACGCCCCCACCGTGGCCTGGGCTCCCGAGGCCGGCAATCCACTGGGCCGGCTCTTCCTGATCGGCCAGGTCCTGTACAACAAGGACGGCAGCGTGGCCGCCGGCAGCCGCAGGACCGTCTGGGTCAACAGCGCTGGCGGCAGCGGCACTTGGCGGGAGATCGCGGCGCCCGTCACCGTCGAGTCGACGGTCGTCGACTACTGCCCCAACTACAGCTCGGCGCTGCTGCCGTCGGCAGACGGAAACAGCCTGCTGGAGATCGCCACCGACTGGTCCGGCGGCATCTGCAAGCCGTACTTCGCCACGAAGTCCGTACCGTCGGCCTGATCCTGTTCGGACACGGACACGGCCACGGATGCATTTACGCATACGCATCCGGACATGGCCTTGTGGGCCGGCCACGACGAGGCCCGTCGTGGCCGGACCGTACGGGAAGTCGAACGTCCGCTTCCCGTACGGTCGTTGACCAGGCGGTCGTTGACCAGGCAGTCGTGGACCCGACGCCGCGTCCTATGACGGATCGAGTGGTTTGAGCTCCTCGTCCGTGTGAATGCCCTGGCTCAGCGTCCGTCGTACGCCAAGCATGATCGCGATGAGTACACAGGACATGAGCACCCCAGACGAATCCATGCCGAGCAGGAAGAACACGCACGGCGCGTCGCCCACGCGGCGCTCCGTGGTCACGGTGACCGGTGCCACGGCGCTCGCCGCCGGGCTCACCGCCGCGACCATCGCGCCCGCGACCGCGTTGAGCCCCGCCGCCGTGCCCTCGACGGCGCCTGCCGCGGTGCCGCCCGGCATCGGTCCCACGTCGTACACCACGGTCGCGCGCGCCATCGTCGTCTACGACGAGCACGACAAATCCCTTGTCCCGGCCTACCTGAAGGCCGTCGAGAACGGTCTGCCTCCTAGCCGGGCCAAGGCATCGAAGCGTGTCCTGATCATCGGGGCCGGGCCGGCCGGCCTGCTCGCCGCCGATCTGCTCAACCGGGTGGGCCACGACGTCGTCGTGATCGAGGCCAACGACAACCGCGTCGGCGGCCGTATCAAGACCTTCCGCAAGGGCGGCCACGAGAAGGGCGAGCAGCCCTTCGCCGATCCCAAGCAGTATGCCGAGGCCGGGGCGATGCGACTGCCCGAGAGCCACCCGCTCCTGATGGCGCTGATCAAGAAGTTCGACCTGCCGCGTCAGGAGTTCCTCCTGGTGGACGTGGAGGTCGACAACCCGACGAAGCGGGCCAACCGCACCTGGATGCACATCAACGGCGTCCACATGCGCCGGGCCGACTACGAGAAGAACCCCGAGAAGATCAACGACACCTTCGGTGTCAAGGGCTCCCACCGTGAGATGACCGCCGCGGCCATCCTCGCGACAGCCCTCGAACCCGCACACGAGCTCATCCGGGGCAAGGAGGGAACGGCCCTCGTCAACGGCTGGGTGACGGTCCTCAAGCGGTGGGGCCACTGGTCCATGTACCGGTACCTCACCGAAGTCGCCCGGCTCGACACCAGGACCATCGACCTCGTCGGCACCATCCAGAACCTGACCTCACGGCTGCATCTCTCCTTCCTGCACAGCTTCCTGGGCAGCGCGCTGATCGACCCCAAGACCAGGTTCTGGGAGCTGAAGGGCGGCACCGCGGTACTCGTCGACGCGCTGTACGCGCCGGTGAAGGGCAAGGTGCGACTCGACAGGCGTGCCGTACGCGTCGAACGCGGCGGCGGCGGCGGCAAGGTGAGGGTGCACACCGTGTCCGAGGACTGCCAGACCGGCAAGGGGGGTGTCACAGAGGTCTTCGAGGGCGACGAGGTGATTGTCACCGTGCCCTTCTCCGGTCTGCGCCACGTGGCCTTCGACCCGCCGCTGACCTACGGCAAGCGCCGGGCCATCACGGAACTGCACTACGACGCCGCGACCAAGGTGCTGCTGGAGTTCTCCCAACGCTGGTGGGAGTTCACCGAGGAGCAGTGGAAGGACGCGCTGGACTCCATCGAGGACAACCTCTACGACAGGTACAGGGCCGGCCGGGTCAGGGACGGCAGGCACCTCGGCGGCCACCGGTCCGTGCAGGACCTCGGGGTCACCGTCCCCGCCGAACTCAAGGAGTGCTTCTCCGCCTTCCGCCCCGCCGCGGGCGACGACCCCGAGGCCGCTCATGTCCGCGGCGGCGGCTTCGTGAGCGACAACGCCAACCGCTTCATGTTCTTCGAGCACGCCCACCCGATGGAGGGTAGTGACGGGGGCATCATCCTGGCCTCCTACAGCTGGTCCGACGACGCCCTGAAGTGGGACGCGTACGCCGACGAGGAGCGGTATCTGCGCGCGCTCGCCGGAGTGCAGGCCGTCTTCGGCCGGCGCTGCGAGGTGTTCTTCACCACCAAGTGCAAGACCCAGTCGTGGATGCGCGACCACTACGCCTACGGCGAGGCCTCCGTGCTCTTTCCGGGCCAGCACGCGGAGTTGTTCCCCGACATCCCCACATCGGAAGGACCACTGCATTTCGCGGGGGACCACACCTCCATCAAGCCCGCCTGGATCGAAGGCGCCCTCGAATCCGCCGTCCGCACGGCACTGAAGGTCCACACGGGCTGACAGCGGCTGCCCAGGGCCTGTCCGCCCAGGACTGTCCTGGGCGGCAACGCCCCGCTCACGGCGTGAGGCACGCCTGCACGGCGGGTGCGTACCGTTCGACGACGACGTCGAGCGCCGTCGCGCGCACTTCCGTGCCCCGCGCGATGCCATACATCACGCCCAGGCCGAGCAGCATGCTCACGGCCAGCTCGGCGCGCAGGCCCGCGTCGGTGCCGTCGAGGCGCAGGGCGAGCCGGTCGCTCACCTGGCTACGGAAATTGGTGCGGAGCCGGTCGCCCTGGCTGCCCTGCAACGGGGCGAAGACGATCCGCAGCAGCGGGTCGGCGCCCTGTTCGGACTGACTGACGAGTACGTGGCGGACCATGTGTCGCCCGAGGTCCCCCAGCGGTGCGTCCAGCAGGGCGGCGGCGTCCTCCTCGAAGGACATCACCCGGGCGAAAAGGGCCTCCTTGTTGCCGAAATACTTCATGATCAGAGGCGGGCTGACTCCGGCCCGTTCGGCCACGGCCTTCAGCGTGATGTCCCCGTGGGCGTGTCGCGCCAGAAGGTAGCGGGCCGCCCGCAGGATCACCGCTTGGGTGGCCCCGGCGTCCCGGCGGCCCGGGCCGCTGTCCGTCGCGGCCGCTGCCGCGGGGGCGGCGGGCGCGCCAGTCGCCGCCGACGCCGCCGTCTCAGTCCCAGACACCCTCATGATTCTCCTGCTCCCTCCAGCAACTTGTCCGCGGCCCGTCCCCTTCCGGCGCGCCGCCGCGACAACCTGCCGCCCTTCTCCGGCTCACCACTCCCCGGTATCGCCAGCGCCATCGCGCACCCTGCCAGAGCGACCGCCCCGGCCATGGCGAAGGACAGCAGATAGCCGTCCAGGCTGGGCAACGGCAATCCGCCGGCCCGGCTGGTGTGGTGCACCAGTATGGCGGCCACAGCGGCACTGCACACGGCCTGTCCGATGGTCCGCATCAGCACATTGACGCCGCTCGCGGAGCCGGTCTGCGCGGCGGGCACGGCGTCCAGGATCAGCGTGGGGAGAGCCGAGTAGGCGAGGGCCGTCCCGGCCGACACGATGGCGCCGCCCAGGATGATCACCCACAGGTGGCGGCTGTCCAGGATCCGTATCGCGTACCCGAACGCGATGACGACGGCCCCCAGCGCGAGCGTCACGCGTGGGCCGCGTGCCGTCGAGATACGGGCGGAGACCGGTGACAGGAACAGCATGAGCACACCGCTGGGCAGCAGGCACAGACCCGCACCGACGATCGACAGGCCGAGCCCGTATCCGGTGCCCGGGGGCGCCTGCACGAGCTGGGCCGTGACCAGGGAGTTGGCGTAGAAGGAGAAACCGACGACCAGCGCGGTCAGGTGTGGCAGCGCGACGCGCGGCCGGACGGCCAGCCTGAGGTCGACCAACGGCCGTTCGGCCCGCAGTTGCTGCCACCACCACAGGGCCAGGACGAGCACGAAGCCCGCGAACAGTGTGATGACCGGCCCGCTGGTCCAGCCCCATTCACCGCCCTGTGAGACCGCCAGCAGCAGACAGACGAGCATCGTGGCCAGGCCGAGCGCCCCGAGCGTGTCGAACCGACCCGGCTGCCGTACGGCCGACTCGTCCACCGCCCACCAGGCGAGCGCCACTCCGACCGCCCCCAGCGCGGCGGACACCCAGAACATGGTGTGCCAGTCGGCGTACTCGACGATGAGCGCCGCGAGCGGCAGACCCAGCGCCGCGCCGATGCCGACCGTGGAACTCATCAGGGCCACCGCGGAGACGGTGCGCTCCGGCGGCAGTACGTCACGGAGAATGCTGATCGACAGGGGTACCACGGCCGCGGCGGCGCCCTGCAGCGCTCGCGCCGCGATGAGCACCCGGATGTCCGAGGTCAGCGCGCACAGCACCGAGCCGCTCGTCATCACCGAGAGGGCGAGGAGCAGGACGCGCTTCTTGCCGTACATGTCCCCGGCGCGGCCCAGCACCGGGGTGAGTACCGCGCCCGCCAGGAGCGTCGCGGTGACGGTCCACGACACGGTGGCCGCGGAGGAGCCGGTCAGCCGAGGCAGGTCGGGGAGCAGCGGTACGACGGCCGTCTGCATCACCGCCATCAGGATTCCGCCGTACGCGAGAACCGGGACCGTCAGGCGGCCGCGCAGCCTCTCCAGGGACGCGGATCCCCCGGAACCGGAACCGTATGAACCGGAGGACACGGATGAACCGGATGAACCGGATGGTTCATCCGCGACGGGCAGCTCCCCAGGTGACGGATCCTGCATGGCACTTCCCTGGGAGCGAGACAAGGCGAGGTGAACAGACATTCACCCTAGTGGATGAATGACCGTTCACCAACCTTTCGAGTTCGCCGGTGAATCGCCGGTGAATCGCTTTTCATCCGCTCTTTCGATCAGCGTGGGCCCGTCATGTCGCTACGGCTTGCTCGCGGTGGGGCCCGTCTTGCGCGCGGCATCGAGGTCCTGGATGGTCCCGCCCACCTTCGTCCGCAGAGGTTCGAGCATCTTCGCCTTCGCGCTGATGGCCCACTGCGGGCCGACGAGGTACTTGCCCCCGTAGATCGCGGCGCTGTCGAGCCAGGTCAGCTTGTACTTCTCCGCGGGGAAGGTCGTGATGAGGTAGTCGCCCTCGGTGGTGTGACAGACGCCCTCACGCAGTTCGTCCGCATCGGTTCGGATCTTGACCTTGCAGCCGGTCAGGTTGGCGAGCACCTCGACCTTCGCCGGCGCCACGACACCGGCCGAGGGGGCGGACATCGCGGATGTCTCCGCCTTCTTGCCTTCCGCGGCACCGTCCTCGCCCCCGCTGCAGGCCGTGGCCAGCGTCAGCAGGGCCAGACTGCCGGCCAGGACGGCGCCGCGCACCGCGCGGGCGACGAGAGTGCGGCCGGTACGTCCTCGCTGTGGCTGCTGTGGCACGTGCCTCTCCGTATCCGTGCTGATCCCGCGCGAGCGGGCATGCGTTCCACGGGGTGGTACGGAGGAGAAGGGCCCGTTGTTCACTCGCGACGGCGTTCGCTCCCGACAGCTTCACTCCCGCGTCGCTCAGCTGAAAGGGTCGAGCGTGATGTACGCCGTCTGCGGGTTGTTGTCGTTGACCAGCGACTCATGGTTGCCGACGTCGTCGAAGGCGAACCCGTAGGCCTTGCCGTCAGCCATCTGAGCGTGGATCTTCCGGGCGTAGTGGTTGGTCACCGCGTCCTGGTAGAAGCCCGCGGAGCTGGTGTCGGGCTGACTGGAGTTGGTCAGGAGCGTGGAGCGGTTGTAACCCGCGCACAGAGTGCGGGAGATCGGGCCGCGTACCAGGTCGTTCGGTGCGTCCAGGTGCTTGTAGCAGCCGAAGACGCTGTCGGAGTCCGGCTTCTGGAAGGTGGTGACGGTGGCGCCGGAGCTGTTGGTGAAGTTCATGACGTTGCCCGAGACCCTGCCGTAGTACTTGGTGGCGGGCTGGTCCGCGAACGGTGTCACCGTCAGCGTGGAGGTGGCGTACTTGGCCCACACCCGGTTGATGTAGTCGTTCATGACGGTGCCCGGCAGGGCGCCGGACTCGATGCCGTGGCCGGGTGCGAGGGCGCGCAGAATGGTGCCGTCGGACCGGGTCTTGATGAGGTTGGCCCAGCCGCCGGGCTGGCTCTTCAGGGCGTTGAAGAAGCCGGCGTAACCGCCCGGCTTCAGGTGTCCGGTGTTCTTGACCGTGCCGGCGGTGTTCTTGACACCGACCGCGTACGGGGCCGAGAACATGTCGACCTGAGTGCTGTTGATCCACAGTCCGGAGTCGTTGAGGGTGTACTCGGTCCAGTTGAAGAGGATGTTCGCGTTCGGGTCGGTCGGGTTCTGCACGGCGGGTTGCACGAGACCGCCGGTGGTCAGCTTGAAGACGAGCTTCTGGCCGTAGGAGAAGTAGACCCGGCCGGAGAACTTGGGCATGCGGATCGTCTTGCTCTGGCCGTTGGCCGGTCCGGCGATCGACGCGTCGGGCGCGGGGGTCGGCGGGTTGCCGCCCGCGGGCCAGGCGTGGAAGGTGCCGTTCGCGTCGGCCCAGCCCTGTTGGCCGGTCGAGAGCAGGGTTCCGATGGTGTAGATGTAGATCTGGTCACCGCGACCGGAGTTGTTCTTGAACTCGAGCGGGATGGTCGTCGGCACCGCGGCTTCGGCGTGGGCCACGGGGCCCACCGCCGTGAGCCCCGTGGCGACGGCCGCCGCGGCGACCAGGGCCACCAGCACTTTCCGTAGGGCAAGCATGCTCGTCCTCCTACCAGGTGGAAGCGGACCCTTCCGGTCCTCTGAGAGCGCTCTCAGAGTGCCGTCGCGAGGCGAACACGTCAAGGTCTAGACCAACATCTACTACTTCGGTCACCGCCGCTCCGTGCGAGGGGCCGGGCAGCGCCAACTCCTCGGCACTGCCCGGCTGTCACCCGTACGCGCCGGTGGTGCGGTCCGTCAGCCGCGGGCCATGGCGATGGAACCCGCGAGGCGCTCCCCCGCCTCGTAGATCATGTACGGGACGCCGCCTTCCGTGCCGAACGACGGGGCGGCGGCACGGCCGTTCTCCGGTGCGGCACTCCGGGAGTTGTAGAAGACACCGAGGTGCGTGCGCTTGCTGAAGTCGTTGCCCACCTCAGTGATCATCAGGTCGCCGCCGCTCCCCTTGTCCTTGTTGTAGACGACGTACGTGCTGTTGTTGCGGTACAGCAGGTGGGGGCCGCCGATGTTGACGGCGCCGACGTCGGAGTGCCGGACCAGCGGCTGCTGGTCGTAGGTCCAGGTGCGCCCGTCGGCAGACCAGCCCCAGTGGATGTCACGGTGGTCGGTGGTGTTGTTCAGCATGAAGACCATGACGAAGTGGGCGCCGCGGGACGGCAGTTCATGCGGGAAGACGCGGGCGTACGACGTCTCGGTCGTGCCACTGGGCAGCATGGACGTGGACAGGACGACCTTGTCGTAGGTGAAGTTGATGCCGTCCTTGGACCGGGCCAGCCGCGTCCTCGTGTTCTCTCCATGGAAGTACAGCCACATCTCCTTGGCGCTCTCGTGCCACATGACGTGCGCGGACGCGACGTGGCTGACGGAGTAGTGGGGCTGCCAGTCGTTCGCGACGATCGGGTTGTCCGGGTACTCCGTGAAGGGGCCCTCCAGCGAGTCGCCGTAGGCCAGGCAGATGCCGCCGGGCGCGTCGTGCGGCCCGTAGTACAGGTAGTACTTGCCAAGGGGGTTGGAGATGCGTCCGGCCGTGCCTCGGATGCACGGGAAGATGATCTCGCCCGTCGGGTTGTACTTCAGCTGGGACGGGGACAGCAGAGTGCGGACGTATTTGTAGTCGGGGAACCCTCCGGGTGCGGCGGACACGGCCGAGGCGGCGGCCCCGTCCGCGGTGAGGGCGGACGCGGCCGGGGCTGCGAGGCCGCCCACGGTCAGGGCGGCGCCGGTGGCGGCTCCGGCACGCAGGAACAGACGACGGCCGGGACGTGGCTCGTTCATGGTCGACTCCAGAAGAGGAATTGAGGGACGCGAGGGACCGGACCGACGGTGACGCCGCCGGTCAGAGGTGGGTCGTAGCGTGGTCACCGGTCAGAGAGTGGGTCGCGGCGTGGTCGCCGGTCAGAGGTAGGTCGCGGCGGTGACACACAACCCGCCGAGGGCGACGCCCCAGACGTACGGAAGTGTGCGCACCATGACCTGCTGCGGGGAGACGCCGGCGTACTGGGCGGCCCACACCGTCTGGGTGCTGGTGGGGTCGGCGACACCGAAGACCTGGTTGTACGAGGTGGCCATGCCGAGGACGACCGCGGCCGGGTAGATCCCGGCGGAGATGAGGACACCGGCGATACCCGCGCCCAGCCCGAACACGTTCAGCGGCCCTCGGTACAGGCACAGCGGCACGAGCAGCGTGAAGACGCCCACGAACAGCACGGGGTTCTGCGGGCTGACCGCCTTCACCAGCGGTTCGAGGGCTTCGACGGCGCCCGGGAGTTTCACCGCGGCCAGCAGGATGCCGATGGCGATGAACAGGGCGATCGGCGGAGCGGCCACCTCGAATCCGCCGTACAGGGTTCGCAGCAGCCGCTTGTTCATCTCTCGGGGGCGGGTGGTGGTGACCAGCGCGTACAGGACGCCTGCCAACAGGGAGGGGATGATGGCGAGTTCGAAGCCGAGAGCGAGGATCAACGGTACGGCCGGGGTGAGCAGCGCGTACCAGGGGGCGTCGCCCAGCCTCTGCCGGCGGCTCGGCGAACCGGGTTTGTCCTGAACCGACTTGAGGGACCAGGTGTGTTCGACTCCCCTTCGGCGGGACTCGATGAACACGTACAGGACGGCGGCCACCAGGGCGAACGGGAACAGCTTCACCATGAAGCCGCGGACGGTCGGTACAGGGAGTTCCAGGGCGGTGGAGAAGAACTGCCACAGGGGCAGTTCGAAGGGAATGCCGACAGCGATACCCATGAGAATGGTCCCGGCGGCGGTCACTTTCGGGATGCCCACCGCGATCATGGCGGGGATGCCGATGAGGCCCGCGAGCATCGCGGCGGGGGCGGATCCGGTGACGGTGCCGACGAGCGCGGAGACCGCCAGGACACCGAGGGCCACGACTACCGGGCGGTCACCGCCGAACTCGACGATCTTGCGTACGAGAGTGGCGGCGACCCCCGTCTCCTCCAGGAGCTTGCCGAGCCACGACCCCAGCACAATGGCGATCATGGTGGCGGCCAGCGCGGGCGCGCCCTCCTGGAGCACCGTGTCGATGACGCTGTTCTTGCCGGTCAGCGGCGCGCCGGCGACGAAGGCGATGACGACGGCGAGGATGACGAGCGCGAACGCCGTGGGCAGTTTGCGGGTGAGCATGGCGGCGACACCGGCGGCCATGACGAGCAGGATGACGACACCCATGGCTCAGTTCTCTCTTCCGGATGCGCCGACCGCCGCGGCGAGTGCGGCGGTCAGCAGGAGGGGGCTGCGGCCGAGTCCGCAGACGGTACGGGCGTAGGCGTGGGCGGCGATCTCCTCGGCCCCCGCGACATGGGCCAGGACACGGAAGCGGCCGAGCCGCAGCGCGGTGTGCCCGATCGCCTCCTTGAGCGCGGCCCTCGTCTCCTTGTGGTGGAAGTGCTCGTGCGCGCTCTCATGGGCGAGGGCCGCGGCGCGTACGGATCCCACGGGATACCAGGAGCGCCAGCCGAGTTCGTCGATCAACTGCTCGGCGCGGTCGACGGTGTCGGTGCAGATCTCGACGGTGGCGGGACGCGAGGTGTAGCGGGCGAGCAGCAGTTGTTCGAGGCCGTCGTCGCGTTCCACGATCCGGGCGCGGCACGGCCCGGGTTCGAGGGCCGCACCGAACGTGTCGGCGGCCTGAGCCCAGTGACGCAGCAGGGCCGGGTCCCGTTCCTCGTGGGTGGGCGTGGCGGCGAGCAGGCGAACCGCGAGATCGAGGTCGTCCGTGGCCGGGTCGGCGGCGGCCCCGAGGGCCTTCGCTGTCCCTGCCCGTGCCCCTGCCCGTGCCCCTGCGCGCGCCTCTGCCGTCGCGAGGGCGCGGGTCATGACCGCACCTCCACGACGGCCACCACGGGCTCGTCGGCGGCTCGGTCCCGCATCTCGCTGCGGGCCAGGGCGAGCAGCGGCTGCGGGTCGAGCACTCCGGAGAGGTCCGCGATGCGGGAGCCGAGGAGGAGCCGCAGCGCGGGAGCGCGGACGCCGCCGTCGCCGTACGACGTCGCCTCGCGGACGAGGTTGCTGAGGAGTTCGGGGGCAGCCCCCACGGTGGTGGCGGCCACCTGGGCGTCGGAGGCGTGCAGGCGTACGACACCGTCGGCGTCCACGACCCGCACGGGATGCCGGGAAGCCCGCAGCCGGCGCCGCACCTCGGTGCCGTAGACCGTGTGGGCAGGTGTGCCGGCGAGGACGCGTACCCGGTCCGGGTCGGTCTTGAGGCTGGCGGCTGCCGCGGCGAGGCGCTCGGTGTCGTCGGCGCTGTGCGAGCGGTCCTGGGTCCGCAGTTCGGTGGCGCCGGTGGCGATGGCGCGGACGGTGCTGGTCTGCGGGTCGACGGTCACCTCGACCTCGACGCCGTCGGCGGCGGCGCCCTGGGCGACGACGGCCCGCTCGGCCTCGGCTCGTACGGCGAGGATCTGTTCCTGTGTGGCGCCGGGGATGATCCGCTCGATCTGCTCGCGCACCAGGGCCAGGGCCACACCGATCGGGCTGATGACCTCGTTGTGCCGGGCGATCCTGCCCTCCATGCCGGTGAGTACCGCGAGGTGCGGGGTGACGGTGGCCGCTCCGCCCCCGCCGCCGACGAGGACCGCGGTGTCGGGGTCGAGGCGGTAGTCGCGCACGACCTTGTCCACGACCGACTTCACCTGGTCGGCGCCCGCGTCGAGAATGCGGGCGGCGGCCGTGGGCACGTCCACGCCCAGGGCGTCGGCGAGCGGGGCGATCGCGGCCCGCGCCACCTGCTGGTCGCAGTGCGCGAAGTCCCCCTCGGGGACGCGGCCGAGTGCGTTCGCGGCGCACGTCATGGTGATGGCGTACCGTCCGCCCGCCGCGTCCAGGACGGCGTAGTCGGCTGGATCGCCGGACATCGGACGCACCGTGGCCAGGGTCGCGTCGCGCAGCTCGTCCGGGCCGGCGAAGCAGGCGTAGGGCAGTCCCGCGATGTGGGCGCTGCGCGGTCCGACGGCCGTGACGCGTGCCCGGTCGCCGCGGGCTCCGTCACCGCGGGCCAGGTCGACGCGGACCATCGAGCCGCCGCCGACGCCGACGGTGCGGACGTCGAGGGCGTTGAGGTACGAGCTCTTGCCGAGCATCGTGGCGTGCCGGACAGCGACCTTGCCCCGGCGTACGACGCTGATGTCGGTGGAGGTGCCGCCGGTTTCGAGGAAGACGCCCTCGCTGATGCGCTCCTGCATGAGAGCGCCCGCGACTCCGGCCGCCGGGCCGGACAGCACGGTCAGCAGCGGCCGTCGCCGCATCTCGTCGAGTGCCATGACGCCGCCGTCGCAGCGCATGACCATGAGCGGTGCGGTGATGCCCGCCTTGGTGATGGACGCGTCGACGAGGTCGGCGGTGGCGAGCATGCGCGGCAGGATGGCCGCGTTGACGACGGCGGTGCGGGTCCGCTTGTGCAGCCCGTACAGCGAGGTGATCTCGTGCGCGGCCGTCAACGGGAGCCCGGCCGGGCGGGCTGCCTCCAGTACGGCCTGCTCGCCTTCGGGGCGGTCGACGGCGAACGGCTCGGTGGCGACGATGACTTGGGCCCCCGCTGCCGTGACCTCCTCGACCGCGGCACGGACGGCGCTCGCGTCGTCCGGTCGGGCGACGTGGGCGTAGGCGAGCGGAAGCCGTTTGCCGGGGGCGAGTTCGAGTCGGCCGAGGGCGGCGAGCCGGCGGGTGAGGACGGCGCCGGGCCCGGTTCCGATGCCGATCAGGCCGACGGTGGCGACATCGCCCTCCAGCAGGGCGTTGGTCGCCTGGGTCGTGCCGTGCGCCAGGAACGTGACGTCGGCGGGGTCACGGCCGACCTGCTGGAGCAGTCGGTCCAGCGCCTCGACGATGCCGTGGGCGACGCCGTCCTCGTGATGGTGGCTGGTGGGAACCTTGACCTGCCCCAGCAAGCTCAGTGTGGTGGCGTCCACGGCCACGGCGTCGGTGAAGGTTCCGCCGACGTCGATGCCGACGCGAATTCTGTGGGTGGTCATGTCTGGGCACCTCCTTGTGCTCTGTCAGTCATGCGCGGCGCCGGCCGGGCGGACAGGCAGGCCTGGCTGGTTGAGCAGCCGATCCGCCCGGCACGGGCACGCGGTACGGCGACCGGGGCCGCCGTGTGCACCGTTGTTCAGTGACCCCGTGGGTTCAGTGACCCCGTGGGTGCGATGTCCCCGTGGGTTCAGTAGCCCCGTACGTCCGGCCAGTGGCGCTGCACCCCGTCACGGTCGAGCCCGCGCGCGAACTCCTCGAACCGCTTGTCCTCGGCCTGGACCTGGTGGGGTTCGACGTCCTCGGCCAGGCAGTGGGCCGCGAGCGCGCCGGCGACCTCGCCGATGTTCCACTCCACGGGGTGAAGCCGATAGCAGCCGTTGGTGATGTGCGTCGTGCCGATGTTCTTGCCGGCGGGCAGCAGATTGCGGACGCGCCGCGGCACCAGCGCGCCGAGCGGGATCTCGAAGGGCACCGACCCGATGTCGATGTAGTTGTCACCGCCCGTGGAGGGGTGCAGATCGATGCGGTAGTTGCCGACTCCGACGGAGTCCCGGTACTTGGTGCCGCCGTAGGGTCCGACCAGATCGATGGCCACGTCGTGCTCGGTGACGGTGGTGACGGCCTGGATACGGCGCGATTCCCGCACGTACGCCGCCTTCGCGAGGCCGTCCGGCGTGCCGGTCACGTCCGGGCGCGGACGGAGCCCCGGGAATCCGGTGCCGCCGTCCTGGCGGGGCGCTTCGGTCTGCAGCCAGTACAGGACCGACAAGGACAACTGCCGTGCCCCGGCCACCGCTTCGGCTCCGGTCCGCGCTCCCGCCCCCACCAGCGGCTTCAGCCAGTAGTCGTTGAGCGGCCAGTTGGCGAGGGTGATGTCGGAGTCGAAGGCGCCGGGGCGGTGCAGCTTGCGCGCCAGGATGCGGCGGAAGCCCCACAGTTCCTTGTCACCCGCGTCGGCGCTCTGGTCGGCGCTCACGGCGAGCGGGTCGAGGTCAGGATTGGGCTCGAAGGTGCGCGGCACGGACTCCAGTGACCGGGGGTCCGGGGCCTCGAAGCCAAGGAGAGGTCCGGGCCAGAAGTCGGGCTTGTACTCCCGCCAGAAGCCGTAATCGGCGGGCCGGTCGACGGTGTGGTCCTCGCCCTCGTGGTGGGAGAGTGCGAAGCACACGGTGATGCCCTGCTGGTTGAGCGGCTGGGCCTGGTCCGGGGCATGCGGTTCGTCGTACTCGGACCGGGCCTCGGCGCCGATCACGTGCTCCACGCCGGCCAGTTCGAGGAGTTCGCCCGTCTCGGTGGCGTCGATCACGTAGCGGGCGGGGACGGTGACCTGCCGGCCGTCATGGCGGTGTTCCAGGGTCACGGACCGTACGACATCGTTGTCGGCCTCGGCCGCGACGGGCCGGTGGTCGGTGAGAACGGTCAGCCGCCCGGCGGCCCGGTGCGGCGCGAGCATCGCCTCGATGACGGCCAGCGCCACGCGCGGCTCGTGGCAGAGCTTGCTCACACGCCCGGCGCCCGGGTTGAGGTCCGTGAGAGCCAGGGCCTCGGAGCGCAGCGGATACCACTGGCGGTAGAACTGCCGGATGCCTTCCCGCAGTTGCCGGTACGAGGCGGTGGTGCCGAACTGCTCCACCCACGGATGGTCGTCGGGCGGCACGGCCTGCGAGGTGAGCTGTCCGCCGAGCCAGTCGGTCTCCTCGGTGAGCACGACGGTGCGTCCGGCCCGGCAGGCGGCCAGCGCGGCGGCCACGCCGCCGAGTCCGCCGCCCACGATGAGGATGTCGGCTTTCGGTATCACGCTTCTCCTTGCTGATGGTTCTCGGTGGTGGTTGTCGGTGGTGGTGCACGGCGGTGGTTCCCGGTGCCCGGCTCACGCCGGGTGTCAGCGCCGCTCCGGCGGACTGCCGGTGGTCACTCCGGGCCGGAAGGCGCAGGCGACCAGGGGTTCTTCGGCCTCGTCCCCCGCCACGAGTGAGGCCAGCATCCGGACCGCGGCCGCGCCCAACTGGTGTCGAGGTACGTCGAATCCGGTGGGCTGTGGATCCCCGAGGAGGTCGGGCGGAGGGCCCCCGAGGAGTGCGAGGGAGAGGTCGCCGGGGCAGGTGAGGCCTGCCGCGTCCGCGGCCGCGCGAACGGCTCGCCACGCGTTCCCGGTGTCGGTCTCCTCCGCGACGAACGCGGTGACACCCTCGGCGATCCAACGCCGCAGCCGCTCGGGGGTGACATCGCGCCGAGGGTCGGCACAGCGGAGAACGGCCTCGGATCCGCCGGCCAGTCCGGCCGCCTCCAGGCCCTCCAGGAAGCCCTGCTGCCGGTCCGTGGAGGCCGGCGCGTCATCGTCCTCGCGGACCAGGACGATCCGGCGGTGCCCCAAAGACGCCAGGTGCCGGACCACTTCGCGGCTGGCGCTCACATAGTCGGCGCCCACCCATGACAGTCCTTCCAGCTCCTCGCGGCGCCCCAGGTGCACGACCGGGAACCCGTCGGCGACCATCCGCTTCAACTCGGCGAGCGGCACATGCCGGCCCAGGAACAGGCACCCGTCCGCGAGCCGGACCCGGTTCAACGCCTCGGGCCCGGCCGCTCCCGCCCCGCCGGAGCTCGATCCCGTGAACAGCACCAGGTCGTAGCCGCGCGCGGCGGCCTCACGCTCCACCCCGACGAGGAAGGGGTAGTACGAGTGCTCCACGTCCGTGGGGAAGGTGGCAGTGAAGCTGTAGACGCCGAGCAGGTTGTTGCGGGCCGCCGCCAGTCGCTGCGCGGCCACGTCCGGTACGTAGCCGAGGCTGCGGGCCGCGTCGAGCACCCGTTGCCGTGTCTCGTCCGAGATCGCCGACCCCTGCGCCTTGTCCGACAGCACGAGCGACACCGTGGCCTGGGACACTCCGGCCAGCCGGGCGACCTCCGCCTGCCGCGGCCGGGAGGTGCGTCCGGTTGCCGCGGGGGCCCGCCCTCGCCTGGGTCGCTTGCTGGGCTGTTCCACCATGCTCCTCACTCGGCCACTGGTGGCCGACACCGATTACTAATACGTATAAGTAATGCGCATAAGTTGAACTGTGGTGCGCCCGCACGGAAATGGTCAAGGGGCACGACACGACTTCTTCGAACGATGGGGGACGATGTCAGAGCGACGCCTGACCGGCATCCGAGCGATGTCCGAGCACCGTCCGCCGCACCGGACGGGGCCTTCGCCCGGACCTTCATCCGGACCCTCGCCCGGACCTTCGTCCGGACCATTGACCTGTCCCTGACTTCCGGTTAGCGTCCAGCCGAGCCTTTCCAAGGACCAGCCCCTGTGCCCCCACCGCAGCGTTCGGCAAGCCTCGGGAGTTCTTCCATGCGCGCCATGCGATCACCACTCGCCGCACTCGCACTCTCCCTGACAACGATGTCGGCCCTCTCCGTGCTCACCGCGCCGCCTTCCGCCGCGGCCCCTTCGGCAGCCGCGGCGACGGTGTGCAACAAGTACTGCGACGCCCGCGACCCGGCCCTGAGCAGCCAGGACCGCAAACCCGTCACGGCCACGCTCTTCTCGCGCTCGTTCGTGCTGCACTTCGACGACGCCGACGCCATGGGCTGGGCCTCCATGAGCAACGGCAGCCCCGGGGACGAGGTGTGGATGGACCGCTCCTTCGACGGCGGTCGCACCTGGTCCTCGAACAGCCGGCTCGGCGCCACCAAGGTCCCGACGGGGCAGACCGGTTGGCGGACGCTGATGTACAACGTCGACGACTGGACGAATCACGGCGTCGGTGCCCTGCGCGCCTGCGGCAAGGCCGCCGACCGCCCCGACATCGTCTGCACACCCTGGGCCCGGTCGACCTGGAACGCCGCCGACCGGCGCACCGCGGCGGCCACCGCCCAGATGCAGTTCTACAACTACGGCACCGGCCTGTTCGACACCACCGGCTGGTGGAACTCCGCCAACGCGCTGCACGCCGTCATCGACAACGCCCGGGTCACCGGCATGAAGAGCTACACGTACGCCATCAGTCGCACCTATGACCTACAAGTCAACGCCGCAGACGGGCAGTTCCGCAACGACTACATCGACGACACCGGGTGGTGGGGCCTGACCTGGATCGCGGCGTACGACCTCACCAGCGATCCCCGCTATCTGGCCACGGCACGGGCCGACGCCGACTACATGGCCTCCTACTGGGACAGCACCTGCGGCGGCGGGGTGTGGTGGAGCACCGCGAAGACGGTGAAGAACGCCATCCCCAACTCCCTCTACATCGAGCTCAACGCCGCCCTGCACAACCGCATCCCGGGCGACACCACCTACCTTCAGCGCGCCAGGTCGGACTGGAGCTGGTTCCAGGGCACCGGCATGATCAACGCCGACCGGACAGTGAGTGACGGCCTCAGTTCGAGCACCTGCAAGGTCGGCGACAGCACGGTCTGGTCGTACAACCAGGGTCAACTCGTTGGTGGCCTCACCGAGTTGTACAAGGCGACGGGTGACTCCTCCGTCCTCGCCGCCGCTCGCGGGATCGCCGACGCCAACACCGTCTCCGGCAAGCTCAACACCTCGGCCGGCATCCTCAAGGACCCCTGCGAGAACGGTGACTGCGCCGCCGACGGACCCTCCTTCAAGGGCGCCGACGTACGCGGCCTGGCGAAGCTCAACGCGCTCCTGTCCGACCGCCCCTACACGGCGTACCTCAACAAGCAGGCCTCGCAGGCCTACGCCTCCGACCGCAACGCCCTCGACCAGTACGGCCTGCACTGGTACGGCCCCCTCGACAGGACGGACGCCGCCCGCCAGCAGAGTGCCCTCGACTTGATGAACGCCGCGTCCTGAGTCACGACCGTCAGACCGCCGCCGGCGCCGCCTTGACCCCCATGACCAGCGAGTAGAGGGTGTCGTTCGCCGCGATGAAGAGGCGGTTGCGCCTCGGGCCGCCGAAGCGGATGTTGGCGACCGTGTTGGGTACCAGGATGCGGCCGAGGAGGGTGCCGTCCGGGGCGTAGCAGTGCACTCCGTCGTCCATGGCGGCGACCCAGAGGTGGCCCCGGTCGTCGAAACGGATGTTGTCGAAGCGGCCGCCGCTCTCTTCCTTGAGCTCGGCGAAAACCCTGCCGTCGGAGAGGGTGCCGTCCGCCCGTACCGCGAAGACGCGGATCTGGCCGGCCCGGGTGTCGGAGACGTACAGCTCGCTCTCGTCCAGCGAGAACACCAGCCCGTTGGGGGCGCCGAAGCCTTCGGCGGCAAGCCGCACCTCGCCGGCGTCCGGGTCGATCCGGTAGACGTTGTTGGCGCCGATCTCGCTCTCGGCGCGCTCACCCTCGTAGTCGCTGGTGATGCCGAAATCGGGGTCGGAGAACCAGATGGAGCCGTCGGACTTCACGGTCGAGTCGTTCGGGCTGTTGAGCCGCCTGCCCCGGTAGCGGTCGGCGAGCACCGTGACCGAGCCGTCGTGCTCGGTGCGGGTGACCCGGCGATTGCCCTGCTCACAGCTGATCAGACGGCCCTCGCGGTCCAGGGTGTTGCCGTTGGTGTGCCCGGCGGGTGAGCGGAAGACACTGACCGCGCCGGTCTCCTCGTCCCAGCGCAGCAGCCGGTCGTTCGGAATGTCGCTCCAGATCAACTGGCGCCAGGCCGGTACGTACAGCGGCCCCTCCGCCCAGCGCGAGCCCACGTGAAGTGTCTCCAACTGCAGATCACCCGCGGTGCACATCTCCGTACGGAACCTGTCGTCGAGTACCTCGTACAGCGCGGGGCGACCGGTGGTCATGTCTGTTCTCCTTCTGTGGCAGCCGACTTACATCAGAACACGCTCCGATCGAAGCGCTTCGACATAGGCTCCCCGAGCCCCAAGGGAACTTCCCCGACCGCACTCTTCAGGGACGGACATGGCGTACTTCGACAATCCCGTCATACCCGGCTTCAGTCCGGACCCGAGTATCTGCCGGGTCGGTGACGACTACTACCTGGCGACTTCAAGCTTCGAGTACGTACCGGGCGTACCACTGTGGCACAGCCGTGACCTGGTGCACTGGCGGCTGATCGGGCATGTTTTTGACCGGCCCTCGCAGCTGACGCTGCCCGACACCGCACCGTCCTCCGCGGGGGTGTACGCGCCCACACTGCGCCACCATGACGGCCTGTTCTGGCTGATCACGACCGTGGTCGCCGGGGCGGGCAACGTTCTGGTGACCGCCGAGGACCCGGCGGGGCCCTGGTCGGATCCGGTGCCGGTCGGCGTTCCGGGCATCGACCCCGATCTGGCCTGGGAAGAGGACGGAACCTGCTGGTGCGTGTACTCGGCGGGCGGGATCCACGGGGTGCGCGTCGACCCCAGGTCCGGTGAGCTGCTGGGCGAGCCGGTGCCGATGTGGTCGGGCAGCGGGCTGCAGTATCCCGAGGGCCCGCACCTGTACCGGGTCGGCGACTGGTGGTATCTGCTGCTGTCGGAAGGCGGTACCGAACGCGGCCACGCCCTGTCGGTGGCCAGGTCCCGTACGCTGCCCGGGCCGTTCGAACCGCACCCGGCCAACCCCGTGCTGTCCCACCGCAGTACCGGTCATCCGGTGCAGAACACCGGCCACGGTGACCTGGTGCGGGCGCACGACGGCACGTGGTGGATCGTGCTGCTGGGCACCAGACCGCGTGGCGACACCCCGATGTACCACGGCATGGGCCGGGAGACGTTCCTCGCGCCGGTGCGGTGGGAGGACGAGTGGCCGCTGCCCGGCCCGCTGGAACTGCGTGCGCAGGCTCCGGCGCTCACGCCCCACCCCTGGCCTCCGGAGCCGGACCGGGACGATTTCGACTCCCCCGCGCTCGCACCGTGCTGGGTGTCGCCGCGGCGGAGCGACCCGGAGGCCGTCCGTCTCGACGAGCGGCCCGGCCACCTGGTCCTGCACGCCCGCGCGGACAGTCTCGACACACCCGGCGCGCTCTTCGTCGGCCGACGCCAGCGCGACCCCGACTGCACGGCGCGCACCCTGGCCGACGTCGCCGGGGGCGGCCGGGGCGGGCTCGCGGTACGCCTGGACGAGGCGCACCACTACGAGGTGGAGATGGGTGGGGGTACGGTCCGCGCGGTCGCCAGGATCGGCCCGCTGAGCCACGTGGTCGGCGAACGGGCCGTGCCCGCAGGCCCGGTGATGCTGCGGATCGACGTCACGACCTCCGACGTCCTGCCGCCCACGATCACCTCCCGCGACCCTGAGGGACCTCCCCCGCCCGGCCTGCGCGGCGGCGGCCCCGACACCCTTCGCCTGGGTTACGAGACGGACGGCGGTGACTTCGAGATCCTCGCCGAACTCGACGGCCGCTACCTCACCACCGAGGTCGCGGGCGGCTTCACCGGCCGCGTCTTCGGCATGTACGCCACGCGGGGCAGCGCGGCCTTCGACTGGTTCGAGTTGCGGCCCACCTGACAGCCGAGTTGGTGAGCCGGGCCCCGGTTCCGGTCGCGTCAGCCGGCGGCGGCCTCGTCCTGGCTTCGCTGGTTGGCGCGGTCGATCTCGGCCATGTGTTCCTCTGCCCATGCACGGACCATGGCCAGCGGCTCCTCCAGCGACAGGCCCAGCGGAGTGAGCCGGTAGTACACACGGGGCGGCACCGTCGGTTCCACCCGGCGGCCGACCAGGCCGTCACGGGTCATCCCCTGGAGGGTGACCGACAGCATCTTCTGCGACACCCCGGCCATCCTTCGCTGCAGTTCCGCGAAGCGCACCTCTTCCGGGGACGCCTCCGCCAGCACCTTGACCGCCATCGACATCCACTTCGTGCCGATCCGGTCGAGCAGACGACGGGTCGGGCACTGCGGATCGAAGAGGTCTCCACGGTCCGCGCGTGCGGACCGCTCGGTCGAGAGGGTCACCTCGGGCTCACCACCTGTGGCAGAAGTGTGCTGTTGCCCGGCCCACCATACTTACCTATCGTTCTGTTGTCACCATTAGTAACCCGCTGGAGGAGCCCGTATGCCCGCCGAATCGCCCCGTACGCCCAGCCGCAGCCGCCCCCGGCCCGCCGTGGAACTCCAGCGGGTCACGGTCAACGGTGTCGACCTCAACGTGGCCCTGGCCGGCGAGGGACCGGCCGTCCTGCTGCTCCACGGTTTCCCGCACACCTGGCACCTGTGGACCCATGTCCTGGACGGACTCGCCGACCGGTACCGAGTGATCGCACCGGACCTCCGGGGATTCGGCGCGAGCGCACGAGCCGCGAGCGGCTACGACGCCGGCACACTCGCGGCCGACGCCGAAGCCCTGCTCGATGCCCTGGGGGAGAACTCCGCAGCCGTGATCGGTATCGACGCGGGCACTCCACCGGCCTTCCTGCTCGCCATGCGCCGTCCCGACCTCGTCCGGCAGCTCGTGGTCATGGAGTCGCTGCTGGGCAGACTGCCGGGCGCCGAGGAGTTCCTTGCCAACGGCGCACCGTGGTGGTTCGGCTTCCACTCGGAGCCCGGTCTCGCGGAATCCGTACTCATCGGGCACGAAGCCGAGTACATCGACTGGTTCCTCGACGCCGGGACTCTCGGGCAGGGCGTGGAACCCGCCGTCCGTGACGTCTTCGTCGACGCGTACACCGGGACGGAGTCCCTGCGCTGCGCCTTCTCGTACTACCGTGCACTGCCGTCGAGCGCACAGCAGATCGAGGAAGCTGTCGGTGCGACGCGGCTGACCGTACCCACCATGGCCATCGGTGCCCGGCCGGTGGGCAGGGCGCTCGAACAGCAGCTACGGCCGGTGGCCGACCACGTCGTCGGGCACATCATCGAGGACTGCGGTCACATCATCCCGCTGCACCGTCCCGACGCGCTGCTCGGCCTTCTGGAACCGTTCCTCGCGACGTCGACACCGGCCGGTACCTGACCCGGCTTGTACCCGACCGGCCCGTACCTGATCCGTGCACGGTTCGGCGTTGCCTCGTGTGCCTGGTGCCTCGCGAAGGGGTTGCCCGTCCACAGGGGGCGATGGGGGCAAGCAGGAAAAACCACTCCTTGCCACTCTCAACTTATAGCGCACCGGGGGGCTTGCCACAAGGCCCCGGTCGTGCCGCACAATCGCTGACCTGGAGCTACTACCTGCGAAAACGGGAGACTCACCAAGTGCGTGTGTTGTTGTCGGTTCATGGGCCGTGCGGTGACGTCGAGCCGGGGGTGGGACCCGCGCCGCGGTTGAGGGTGTTCGGCGCCGCGACACGGATGTGCACGGCGGCGGGCTCCGTGCGCGCGGCCTCGGATCGGAGTTGGTGACATGGACTCCCTGACCACCAGTGCGTTCGCCCTGCCCGACCACCTCGCCCCCAAGGCCGACCCGCTCCTGATCGGCGGCGACGAGCGGCACTTCGCGGCGATCGCCGACAGCATGGAGCAGGCGATCGCCGAACTGTCCGAGCGTCTCGAAGCCGAGCGCAGGGCGCCCGGCGGCATGGGCCGGGAGGCGATGGAACGGGACGCGGAGATCCACCGGCTGACCGGTCGGCTGCGTGCCCTGCGCCGCTTCGGTCTTGACCTGTGCCTCGGGCACATCGTCGGCGCGGACGGCCCCGAGCCCCTGTACATCGGACGGCTCGGCCTCACCGACAGCGGCGGGCGCCGACTGCTCATCGACTGGCGCTCCCCCGCCGCCGAGCCGTTCTTCGCGGCGACCCACGCCAACCCGATGGGGCTGGCAAGCCGCCGCAGGTACCGCTGGACCCGCGGCCGGATCAGTGACTACTGGGACGAGGTGTTCACCGCCGACGGACTCGAAGGGCGCGCCGCGCTCGACGACCACTCCGCCTTCGTCGCGAGCCTGGGCAGCACCCGGTCGCCCCGGATGCGCGACGTGCTCACCACCATCCAGGCCGACCAGGACGCCGTCATCCGCGCGGGATCCCGCGGTGCCCTCGTCGTCGACGGCGGTCCCGGTACGGGCAAGACCGTCGTCGCCCTGCACCGGTCCGCCTACCTCCTCTACTCCGATCCCCGACTCGGGCACCGCCGGGGCGGCGTGCTGTTCGTCGGTCCGCACCAGCCCTATCTGGCCTACGTCGCGGACGTCCTGCCCAGCCTCGGAGAGGAGGGCGTGCAGACCTGCACCCTGCGGGACCTCGTCACCGAGGGAGCGGGGGCCGCGAATGAGAGCGACCCGGACGTGGCCTCCCTGAAGTCGTCCGCGGACATGGTGAAGGCGATCGAGAAGGCCGTCAGGTTCTACGAGGCGCCGCCCACCGAGGGGATGACGGTCACGACTCCCTGGGCCGACATCCCGCTCGGCGCCGACGACTGGGCCGAGGCCTTCGACACTCCGGGGCCGGGTACGCCCCACAACGAAGCACGCGAGCAGATCTGGGAGGCCCTGTTCACGATCCTGCTGGACAAGCACGACGGCGAGGTCTCCCCCGACGTGTTCCGGAGGTCGCTGCTGCACGACGAGGAGCTGACCGGGACCCTGAACCGCGCGTGGCCGCTGCTTGAGGCGGCCGACCTCGTCGGAGACCTGTGGTCGGTGCCCGCCTATCTGCGGATGTGTGCTCCCTGGCTCGGCCCCGACGACATACGGAAGCTGCGGCGCGCGGACCCCCATGCCTGGACGGTGTCCGACCTGCCGATCCTGGACGCGGCCCGGCAGCGGCTCGGCGACCCGGAGGCGGCCCGGCGCAAGCGCCGGCACGAGGCCGTCCTCGCCGCCCAGCGCGAGCGGATGACTCAGGTCGTCGACAACCTGATCGAGGCCGCGGCCTCGTCCGGCGCCGACGGTGACGACGGCGAAGGCCTGGTGACGATGTTGCGCGGCGAGGACGCCAAGGTCAGCCTGGTCGACGAGTCCGAACTGCTCACCGCCGAACCGGACCTGCTCGCCGGCCCGTTCGCGCATGTCGTCGTGGACGAGGCCCAGGAACTGACCGACGCGCAGTGGCAGATGCTGCTGCTCCGCTGCCCGTCCCGGAGCTTCACCATTGTCGGGGACCGCGCCCAGGCCAGGCACGGGTTCACCGAGTCGTGGCGGGAACGGCTGGAGCGGATCGGACTCGACCGGATCGACGTGGCCTCCCTGAACATCAACTACCGGACTCCTGAAGAGGTCATGGCGGAGGCCGAGCCGGTCATCCGGGCCGCTCTCCCGGACGCCAACGTACCGACCTCGATCCGCAGCAACGGTGTCCCCGTCCGCCACGGATCTGTCGCGGATCGGGACTCGATCCTGGAGACCTGGCTCGACGCGCATGCCGACGGGATCGCCTGCGTCATCGGCGACCCCACGTTCCGGGCGACGTCCCGCGTCCGGTCGCTGGCCCCGGAGCTGTCCAAGGGGCTCGAGTTCGACCTGGTCGTCCTCGTCGACCCGGAGGGGTTCGGCGAGGGCATAGAGGGCGCGGTCGACCGCTATGTCGCGATGACCCGGGCGACCCAGCAACTCGTCGTCCTGACGAGCTGACGTATCCGTCCGGGCTGACGTATCCGTCCGGCCCGCACGGTTGCCCAGGCACTGACATGCTGTCCTCGTCCGCAGCCACCCCAAGCGTGCGGACGAGGACAGGAAAGTCGCGGGAGCCGAACGGAGTGACCATGGTCGGCATGAAGGTGTCCGAGTACCTCCTCGAGGGACTGCGTGAACCGGCCGTTGCCGTAGCCGAGGCGCAGGAGTTCCTGCCCTGCAACGGGAAGGCCTGACCCATGTCCATCCGCCGCGTCATGCCCGACATCCGATCGGAAGCCCTGGAGGAGAGCCGGGACTTCTACGGGCTCCTCGGGTTCGAGGAGGTCATGAACCTCGGCTGGGTCATGACTCTCGCCTCTCCTTCCAACCCCACGGCGCAGGTCACCTTCATGAGCCAGGACAAAACGGCGCCGGTCGTGCCCGACATGAGCGTCGAGGTGGACGATGTGGACGCCGTCTACGAGGCGGTGCGAGCGAGCGGCGCGGAGATCGTGCACCCCCTGCAGGCCGAGGAGTGGGGAGTGCGCCGGTTCTTCGTCCGTGACCCCAACGGCCGGGTGGTCAACGTGCTGAGCCACCGGTGACCGGCCGCGGATACGCGCTTGTCCGCTGACGTGGTCCGGCGTTACCGTGCCGCGGTGGATCTCTTCTCGCAATCCTGGACGGCGTTGCGCACGGCGGTGGCCGACCTCCCGGACGAGGACTTCGAGCGGCCGTCCGGCTGTACCGGCTGGCTCGTGCGGGACTTGGTGTGCCACCTGGTCATCGACGCCCAGGACGTCCTGATCACCCTGGTCACACCCGCCGACACCGAACCGACCGTGGACGCGGTCACCTACTGGCACCTGGTCGAACCCCCGACCGGCGAGGATCCGCTCGACGCGCTGATCCCCCGGCTGGCCGCCGCGTACGGCGACCCGGGCCTGCTCAGGTTCCACCTCGACGACGTCGGTTCCGCCGCGGGCCGTGCCGCCGAACTCGCCGATCCCACCGCCCGCGTCAGCACCCGCGACGAGGTGCTGACCGTCGGCGACTACCTGTCCGTGTACGTACTCGAGTGGACCTTGCACCACCTCGACCTGATCGCGCGTCTGCCGTCGGCCGCCGAGCCGCCCGCCGAAACCCTCGCGGCCACACGTGCGTCGCTGGAGAGGATCGCCGGGACCTCGTTCCCCGCCTCGTTCTCCGACAAGGACGCGCTGCTGATCGGCACCGGACGCCGTACACCGACGGACAGGGAGAAGGCGGCACTGGGTGATTTCGCCGCGCGGCTCCCACTCGTCCTCGGCTGAGCCGCTGACTGCCTGGTGGCGCCACTCACCGCCTGGCTGAGTCATCTCACCGCCTCGCTGAACCACGCCCCCCGCTGATCCGCTGGTGGGGCGCCTTCTAAAGTGCCGTCATGGACTCGCAGCACTACCTCTCAGAACTGTTCTCCCTGGCAGGCCGGGTCGCCCTGGTGACCGGTGGGAGCTCCGGCATCGGACGCGGCATGTCCGAGGCCTTGGCCCGCGCCGGGGCGAGCGTCGTGATGGTGGCACGCAAGGAAGCGGAACTGACGGCCGCGGCCGACGAGTTGACCGCCCTCGGCGCCCGGGCGGCCTGGGTCGCCGGAGATCTGAGTACCCGTGCGGGCGTACGCGAGGCCGCCGAGCAGGCGGCCGGGGTCTTCGGCGAGCCCGACATCCTCGTCAACTGCGCCGGGATCAATCTGCGGCCGCCGATGAGCGAGCTGAGCGAGGAGGTCTGGGACAGCACCATGGCCCTGAACCTGGACGCGCCCTTCCTGCTGGGCCAGCGTTTCGGCCCTGTCATGGCCGAGCGGGGCTTCGGACGGATCATCCACGTCACCTCGCAGCAGGCCCACCGTGCCTTCGTCCAGAGCGGTGCCTACGGCGTCTCCAAGGGAGCACTGGAATCGCTGGCCCGTTCGCAGGCGGAGGCCTGGTCGCCGTACGGCGTCACCGTCAATACGCTGGTACCCGGTTTCGTGATGACGCCACTGAACCGGCGCCTGTCGTCCGACCCCGAAAAGGTGGCGGCCCTGGCGGCACGCACACTGGTCGGCCGCAACGGACTGGCGGAGGACTTCGCGGGCGCGGTGGTCTTCCTGGCGAGCGGCGCCTCGGCGTACGTCACGGGGCAGTCGGTCTACGTCGACGGCGGTTTCTCCGTGCACTGACCGGCGCGCGGACCCGGTGGACACCCGTCAGCGGCGCAGGGTTTCCCCCGGAGGGGTTCCGCCCCCTACGCTGCCCGACGCAGCTGGTTCGCCCCCGTCCGCCAGGCGGGACGCGTCGTAAGAGGGAACTTGGCCACGGGCGGCGAACCGGGGCTCCCCCCGCGAGGCACAGTGCGGGGGACTTCACGAGGGGGCTTGACCCAAGGCCCGTGCAGTGGGAACTCAGTTTCTGGACGGCACCGGCTCAAGCTCGATACTGAAGTGGCGGAGGATCGGCGACTGGCCCACGATGCGATAGCCATGCACTGATTGAGGATCCTTAGCTATGTCTGCCAGCGTGTCGGCGACATGCTCGTAGTGGCTGCGAGTGTAGACGCGGCGAGGAAGTGCCAGTCGCACGAGTTCGTAGGGTGCGGTCTTGACGGGATTGCCCTGCTCGTCCTCCTCTCCGAGGTACAGCGATCCCAGCTCCGCCGAGCGGATCCCGCCGCGCAGGTAGAGCTCACAGACGAGTGCCGTGCCGGGGTACTGGTGCGGCGGGATGTGGGGCAAGAGCCGCCCGGCGTTGAGGTAGAGGGCGTGCAGGCCGGCCGGTTCCACGATGTCGACGCCGGCTTCACGGATGCGTGCGGCGAGGTAGCCGGCTATGTCGGCGCGTTCGGCAAGGTACGCCGGTTCGGTGACCTCGACGAGTCCGCGGGCCATCATGTCGAGGTCGCGTCCGGCCAGGCCGCCGTAGGTGGTGAAGCCTTCGGTGGCGATGAGCAGGCCCTGGCACCTCTCGGCGAGTTCGGGGTCCTTCAGGCCGATGAAGCCACCGATGTGGACGATGCCGTCCTTCTTGGCGCTCATGACGCAGCCGTCCGCCAGGCGGAAGGCCTCCTCGGCAACCTGGCGGGGAGTGTGGTCCTCGTAGCCGGGTTCGCGTCGGGTCACCAGCCAGGCGTTCTCCGCGAAGCGTGCGGCGTCCAGGATCATGGGTACGCCGTAGTGGCGGCACAGCCCGGCTGTCTGGTGCAGGTTCTCCATGCTGACCGGCTGACCACCACCGCCGTTGTTGGTGATGGTCATCAACACGGCCGCCACCGGCGACCGATGGGCGTTCTCCAGCGTGTGTTCGAGGGCGGCCAGGTCGATATTGCCCTTGAAGGGGTAGTCGCTGTCGAGGTCCTTCGCCTCGGCGCAAGGCAGGTCGTGTGCCTGGCCGCCGACCAGTTCGACGTTGGCGCGGGTGGTGTCGAAGTGGGTGTTGGACAGCACACTCGTGCCGGGCTTCAGAAGCGAGGAGAACAGAATGCGCTCGGCGGCCCGCCCTTGGTGGGCCGGCAGGAGGTGGGGATAGCCGGTGAGGTCGGAGACGACTTTGCGCCAGCGGTAAAATGAGCGGCTGCCGGCGTAGGACTCGTCGCCGTTCATTCCCGCGGACAGCTGATCCGCAGAGATGGCGCCGGTTCCCGAGTCGCTCAGCAGATCGATGGTGACTTCATCGGCACGCAGCCCGAAGGGGTTGTAGGCGACCCGCTTCAGTGCCTCCTCGCGCTCTGGCCGAGTGGTGAGGGGGATGGGTTCTACGACTTTGATGCGGTACGGCTCCACTTGGCTTCCTTCTGCGTGTCGGGGGGGGTGTTCGGGGTTCAGCGCGCTCAGCGCGCGCTGAGTTCGTCCAGCAGGCGCTTCTCTTGCGGCGGCCGGACGGCGTAGGCCTCGGAGGACAGGTAGGCGGTGATGCGAGGCGGCCGAGCTCGCTCGTACGCGAGGGCGAGGTAGGCAATCAGCCCGACGCCGTCGGCGAGGTGTCGCCGGCTGAGGGCGCGCAGGCTCCGGTTCAGGATCGAGGGGTCCATGCCGAACCGGGTCAGCAGCGCCGCTGCCTGGACGAGGGCCTCCTCGTCGTTGCGGACGTAGTCCCGTACGGGGATGTGCAGTGTGAAACCGCTCGGTTCGGCTTCTCGGTTGGTGAAGGCATGGCAGGTGAGCGTCGGCCGTCCGAGAAGGCGCTGCATCTCTTCGGCTTCCTGCTCGGGTGGCCAGGTCGCGCCGGTGGCTTCATTGAAGAAATACCTGATGGCGGCCTCTGCAGGTCCAGAGGTGGCACGGCTCAGCGCGCAGGCGTCGTCGGCCGACATCCGCGGGTGCCTCAGGTACACCTTGACGCGGGGTACCTTCCAGGTGCCCAGGTCCAGCGCGATGAAGGGATAGCCCGCCGCCTGGGGAAGTCCCGTGAAGGCGTTTCCGTAGCCGAGTCGATGCAGCGCTTCTTGCACTGTTTGTGCAGCGTGTTCGGTTCCGGCAGCGGAGGGATTCAGATAGACCTTGACTCCGGGTACTCCCCCGGGGCGCAGATCGAGGGCGTACCACAGTGCCAGCGGCCCCTCGGCTGAAGCCGGGAAGAACAGGTCTTCCAGTGCGTCGAGTTGGCCGGTGGAGAAGTCCCAGCGGGTGGCCATCGCACGGATAACCTTGAGTCCCGTGCGGGCGCTGTCGGTCATGTCGCTAGTGGCACACCCGGGCTCCACGAGCACGCGCAGTCCCGGAGCGGCGTCCGGCGTGCAGGCGAGGGAGAACTCGACGGGGGTGTGGTCATCGGAGATGAAGCTGGGTGAAGCCGGCGGTAAGGATAACGGTCGCTGCGCGGCACCTGAGAGTGAGCCGATCAGGATCTGTCCGTACAGAGCGGTGTCCGCTTCACTCAGGCCTACCGTGGCTCCGAGGCGCCGTAGTTGACCGAGAACGTGGTCGCCGAGCGTTGCCTCTCTCGGACCTGCTGTCGGCAGGCCGGTCTCCGGCGGTGGGGTCATCGGGCCCCTCGCGCTTCAAGGTGCTGGGAGCACTCTAAGAAAGCAGCGATATCGGGACGTGGAGTGCTGGCGGGCGAGGAGGCAAAGAGATACCCGCCGAGCAAGGCGGGTATCCGACTGCGTGTTCTGCCGGGGCCGGCGCTTATGGATGGATTTCTTCTGCTGAAAGCACTGCGCCGTTGGCCAGGCAGCGTGACGACAGAACCTTGTGCGGAGGTTGTTGCGGGTCCCACTATCTCTCCTTCACCTTGAGACAACCCAGACACTCCGCGCAGTCCTACCCCAGTGGTTACACTGTCATGCAAGCGACAACAACTGACTGTGTCGCCTGCATCACAGGGCGTTTTCGGCTACTGTCCCGTCAGCCACTTCACAAAGCCACTCCAGCCGCTCCTCCCCGGCTTGCCAGTTGAGGGCTGCGATGCCACCGGCTCGGGGGTGACGGGATGCTGCACGTGATCGTGCTGTGGCACCGCCGGCCGCTGGGGCTGAGCCGCGGGACGCGGCGTGACCGCACCGAAACGAACGGGCAGGGATGCCAGGGCACGGTTGAACGGGCCGGGCCGCCAAACAAGGCTGTCCGCGGGGACCGCGAGTTCGACGTCGGGCAGCGCGTTGAACAGTGCTTCAAGGCCCGTCGCGGCGATGAGCCAGGCGGGCTCCTTGGATGGGCATGAGTGCGGGCCTGCACTCCAGGCGAGGTGTCCGCGGGTGTCGGCCCCCCGGTCCGCCAGTGCCGTGTTGGCGGCACCGAAACTCACCAGCACCAGCTCACCGGCATGAACTTTGTCTCCCGCTACGTCCGTATCGGCGACCGGGTAGTGCGGCGCGTAGTTGGACATGGGCGGGTTGCGCCACAGGGTCTCGTCGAGTGCTTTGTCGAACTGTCCGTTGCGGGCGTAGTGCTCATTGGTCAGCATGGTGTAGAAGCCGTTGCCGAGGAGGTTGCCTTCCGGCTCGCCGCCTGCACCGAGGAGCAGTACCAGGGTGTGGACCAGCTCCTCGTTGGTCAGCTGCGCGGGATGCTGCATCAGGTAGGACGTGATGTCTTCACCCGGTTGGGCCCGCTTCAACGCCACCAGTTCGCCGACAGCCTGGACCAAGACCTGGCTGGCCTGTTCGGCGTTGACTCCGTCGAACATGCCGGAGATGCCGAACAGCACCCGGTCGCCGATCTCTGCCGGGCAGCCGAAGAGTTCGTTGAACACGTACAGGGGGAGCTGCTTGGCGTAGTCGTTGAGCAGGTCAGCCGAGCCGCGGGCGCTGAACTGGTTGATGAGGAAGAGTGCGGCCTGCTTGACGATCTTGCTCAGCCGGTTGTTGCTGATGCGGGAGAAGCTCTCGGTGATGGCCTGGCGCAGTCGCTGATGCTCGGCGCCGTCCGTGAACATGGCGTTGGGCCGATAGTCCAGCAAGGGCAGCACAGGGCTGTCGGGGCTGATGCGGCCTTCGTTGCGGGCGCGCCACCGGCGTGAGTCCTTGCCGAAGGTAATCGGGTCCTGCAGCAGTTCGAGTGCTGCGTTGTAGTCCGTCACGAGGGTCGCCTCCACGCCGGGTGCGATGGTGACGGGCGCGGTGGGACCGAACTGGTGCATGTACCGGTAGTACGCGTGCGGGTCAGCAGCGAACTCCGGTGTGTGCAGGGGTATGCGCTGGCCGCTGCCGTGCGCGGGGCAGCCGGGCGGAGGTACGGAGGGCGTTGTCATGCGTGCTCCAGAGCGGCGCGTTTCTGCAGGTAGCGGACCAGGGTGATCAGTGCGTTCACCGACGACTCTTTATCGCGTGCGTCGATGGTGACGACCGGTGTGTCGGGCAGCAGGTCGAGCGCTTCGCGAACCGCTTCGGCTGTGTGTTCCGCGTTGCCGTCGAACTGGTTGATGGCGACAGCGAAGTCGAGCCCGTAGGTTTCGATCAGATCCATCACATCGAAGCTGTCTTCCAGCCGCGCGGGATCCACCAGGACCAGAGCCCCGAGCGCTCCGCGGGCCATGTCGTCCCACAGATCGACGAACCGCTGCTGTCCCGGTGACCCGAACAGGTAGAGCACGATGCGCTCACTGAGTGTCAGGCGGCCGAAGTCCAGGGCGACGGTGGTGGTGGTCTTCCCCTGTACGCCCTTGAGGTCGTCCACCGTCTCGGAGAAGCTCGTCATGTGCTCCTCGGTGGACAGCGGCGTGATTTCGGAGAGGGAGCCGATCAAGGTGGTCTTGCCGACAGCGAAGTGCCCGACGACCAGGACCTTGACCGCGGTCTGCTCCGAACCGCTGCGCACGTATGCGTCCTCAGCCAGAGAGGGTCCTGAGACCATCGAGCACCTCCTGAAGAAGATTTCTGTCGGCGAGCGAAGCCGAGGGCACTGGCGCACGGGTGATCAGGTAGCCCCCCTCGGCGAGGGAACTGAGCAGAACTTTGACGACACCGAGAGGGTGCTGGGAGTGCGCGGCGATCTCAGCAACCGAGAGGTAGCCGCTTGAGCACATCTCCAGGACCTGCTGCTCCTCAGGGGAGAGCCGTTGGGGACGCTGTCGCTGGTCGGTGGCCGTGGTGATGAGGGTGATGAGCGAGAACTCGTTCTCGGTGGGCAGGGTGCGGCCGCGGGTGATGACGTAGGGCCGGACTAACTCTCCGGCTTCGGGTTCGGGCTCAGAACGGCTGCTGTCAGTCATGAGCAGCGACCGTGTCTTCGCGGCGGCCGGTCGACATTGCCTTGCCCAGTCGGCTGACGAGCTGCTGCATCCGATAGGTGATGTCGCCCATGTCGACGTTGACGGACGCTGCCACGGCAAGATAGGAACCCCCACCCGCTGCGTTCAGGAAAACCCAGCCGCCATCGAACTCGATGAGAGTCTGACGCCAGTTCACACTGGAGTCACGGCAGAAGAACCCGACGGACCGACTGAGGGACTGCAGCCCACTCACGGCAGCGGCGACCTTGTCAGCATCATCCCGACCGAGATCCGCCGTGCGGGACATCTGGAGCCCATCGGCGGAGATCAGGACTGCGTGCAGGGCGCCAGGAATTTCCAGCGCATCCTGGAGCATCCAGGACAGGTCGTCACTCACGGGGCATCAGTTCCTTTGTGTGCATCGGCGGGACTGGGCTCGTCGAGTCCGGCGGCCGACACCACCGGACTCCGGCCGGCGAGGGTGCCATGCTGGAAGGCCCCCATCGCCGCCACTCTGTCCTCGGCCGACCGGGCAGGCCGTGGAGTTGAGGTGGGCCTATCACCGGTCACGAGTGCCATAGCGCGCTTGTTCCTTCGCCTGGGCAGACCGTCGCCTGTCTCCGCAGGGACCGAACCGCCGTTTCTCGGGCCAGGATCGGTCGTCAGCGCTGCACTCGGCTTCTTCGGCTCGGGCGTGGTGGTCAGTAGATCCTTCGGCATCATCACCACTGCCCGGACGCCCCCGTAGGGGGATGTGCCGTCGATCGCGACCGTGAATCCGAAGCGAGAACACAGCGCACCGATGACCGCGAAGCCGAACTTGGGAGGGTTGCCGAGCTCGGAGACGCTCACCGCGGACTCACCGGACAAGAGGACCGAGGCGTTCGTCTTCTCTTCCTCACTCATCCCGACACCTGCGTCATCGATCACAATGCAGACGCCCGCGGGCACGCTCCGCACGTTGATCTCGACCATGGATGTGGGTGCTGAGTATTTGGTGGCGTTGTCGAGCAGTTCAGCCACCGCCAGGGCGATCGGCTCGACTGTGCGACTGGTCACTGCGGAGTCCACCTGCGAGAGGACGTCGACGCGTTGGTAGTGCCGGATCCGGCTCATGGCTCCGCGGATCACGTCATAGACGGATGCCGCCTCCCGCTGCCTGCCAAGCCATCCTCCGCACAGTACGGCAATGGACTGTGCGCGCCTGTTGAACTGGGCGTTCATGTGGTCGACGTCCAGCAGATCCTGCAGGATGGCCGAATCGCCGTGCTTTTTCTGCAGCTCGGAGATGACCCGCTGCTGCTCCGCCGCGAGGCCCTGGAGCGTCTGCATTGCGGACTTCAGTACGGTATTGGTGGCGGTCTCAGCCTCTTCCTTGGCCTGCCGGACCACGTCGTCGTAGCCACGCCGCAGGCCCTCGAGGCTGGATTCAAGGTTAGCGTTGCGGCCCCGCTGCTCGCCCATAGAACCTTCGAGGCTCTGTTTCTGACGGCGTAACGCTCTGATCGTCCTTCGCTGAACGACGACCGTGGTCGCGACAGGGACGCCGGCAGCGAGCGCCCAGACTGTCGGATCCTGCCAAAAATTCGTCATGTGACTCTCTTTAGAGCGACTGGAGTTCAGCCCCCGGGATCTATCCATGCGCGCCCTCGGCTGCGGGCAGCAATCACCACCCGGAGGACCCTTGGCTGCAGGCATCATCGAGGAGAAAACCCACTTGGCATGTGCCCGAAATCGTATCACCGGCAGACCATGACACCCCGTCAAGTCTGGCTTGTGCGCGCACTGTTGGCACCCAACAGACGTGAGTTCCGGTGGAGGTAGTGTGATACCCCCGTGGAGGCCCGCATCACCTCGCTCCGATGCCGCTGGACCGCTGCCCCCACCCCTGCTCCCCCGACCCGCACCATCCGCCATACGAGCAGGGTTTCCCCCGGAGGGGTTCCGCCCCCTAGGCTGGCCGACGCAGCTGGTTCGCCCCCGTCCGCCAGGCGGGACGCGTCGTAAGAGGGAACCCGGTGGGAATCCGGGACTGCCCCGCAGCGGTGAGCGGGAACGACCGCCGTCACACGCACTGGACCCGACGAACAGGGTCTGGGAAGCGACGGCCAGTAGGTGTCCTCCGTAGGGAGGACGTGCTCGCAAGTCCGAAGACCTGCCCGCTGCCCGCGTGCGACCCCTCGTGCGCGGACATCCCGGTGACCTCGTGGGCGGGTCGACGTACAGATCGGGCGGACGACCGTGCTGTGCCAGGCGGTTTGGTTTCCGGCCGGTTCGTCACCCCTTCGCGCTCGCGTCCCGTCCCGGGATCCCAGGGAGATATCTCGCGAAGGAGATTTCCGTGACAGCGAAGTCCGCAGCCGCGGCAGCACGGGCCACCGTGTACGGCTACCCCCGCCAAGGCCCGAACCGGGAACTGAAGAAGGCGATCGAGGGCTACTGGAAGGGCCGCGTCGGCGCCGACGCCCTCCGGACCACCGCCGCCGAACTGCGCCGGGCGAACTGGCAGCAGCTGGCCGCGGCCGGCGTCCACGAGGTCCCCACCGGTGACTTCTCCTACTACGACCATGTCCTCGACGCCAGCGTCATGGTCGGTGCGATCCCCGAACGCCACCGCGCCGCCGTCGAGGCCGACGCACTGGACGGCTACTTCGCCATGGCACGCGGCACCCAGGACGTGGCGCCGCTGGAAATGACCAAGTGGTTCGACACCAACTACCACTACCTGGTACCCGAGTTGGGCCCGGACACCGTCTTCGCGGCGGACTCCGCCAAGCAGGTCGCCGAGCTCCGCGAAGCCATCACCCTCGGCCTCAACTCCCGCCCCGTCCTCGTCGGACCCGTCACCTATCTGCTGCTCTCCAAGCCGGCGCCGGGTGTTGCCGCCGACTTCGACCCGCTCACCCTCCTCGACCGGCTGCTGCCCGTGTACGCCGAGATCCTCGCCGATCTGCGCGCCGCAGGCGCCGAGTGGGTGCAGCTCGACGAACCGGCTCTGGTGCAGGACCGCACACCCGCCGAGCTGAACGCCGCGACCCGCGCCTACCGCGACCTCGGCGCCCCGGCCGACCGCCCGAAGCTCCTGGTCGCCTCCTACTTCGGCCGGCTCGGTGCCGCCCTGCCGGTGCTGGCCAAGGCCCCGGTCGAGGGTCTCGCCCTGGACTTCACCGAGACGGCGGCCGCCAACCTGGACGCGCTCGCCGCCGTGGGCGGCCTGCCCGGCAAACGCCTGATCGCCGGCGTCGTCAACGGCCGCAACATCTGGGTCAACGACCTGGAGAGGTCCCTCACCACCCTCGGCACCCTGCTCGGGCTGGCCGACCGGGTCGACGTGGCCGCCTCCTGCTCCCTCCTCCACGTCCCTCTCGACGCCACCGCCGAGCGCGACACCGCGCCGCAGATCCTGCGTTGGCTCGCCTTCGCCCGCCAGAAGACCGCCGAGATCGTCACCCTCGCCAGGGGACTCGCGTGCGGCACCGACACGATCGCAGCCGAACTCGCCGCCAACCGGGCCGACCTGGCCTCCCGCGCCGACTCGGCGATCACCCGCGATCCCGCCGTACGAGCCCGCGCCGCCGCCGTCACAGACGCCGACGTCCGCCGCTCCCTGCCGTACCCGGAACGCGCCACCGCGCAGCGCGCCCATCTCGGGCTGCCGCTGCTGCCGACCACCACCATCGGCTCCTTCCCCCAGACCACGGAACTGCGCACCGCACGGGCCGACCTGCGCGCGGGGCGGATCGACCGTGCCGGGTACGAGGAGCGCATCAGGGCCGAGATCGGCGAGGTGATCTCCTTCCAGGAGAAGACCGGCCTCGACGTGCTCGTGCACGGCGAGCCCGAACGCAACGACATGGTCCAGTACTTCGCCGAGCAGCTCACCGGTTACCTCGCCACCCAGCACGGCTGGGTCCAGTCCTACGGCACCCGCTACGTCCGCCCGCCGATCCTGGCCGGCGACATCTCCCGCCCTGAGCCCATGACGGTGCGCTGGACGACGTACGCCCAGTCGCTCACCACCAAACCGGTCAAGGGCATGCTCACCGGCCCCGTCACCATGCTCGCCTGGTCCTTCGTCCGCAACGACCAGCCCCTCGGTGAGACCGCCCGCCAGGTCGCCCTCGCCCTGCGCGACGAGGTGAACGACCTTGCGGCGGCCGGGACTTCCGTCATCCAGGTCGACGAACCCGCCCTGCGCGAAACACTGCCCCTGCGAGCCGTCGACCATCCGGAGTATCTGGCGTGGGCCACCGAGGCGTTCCGGCTCAGCACCGGCGGCGTACGCCCGGACACACAGATCCACACCCACATGTGTTACGCCGAGTTCGGGGACATCGTCCAGGCGATCGACGACCTCGACGCCGACGTCATCAGCCTGGAGGCGGCGCGCTCCCACATGCAGGTCGCGCGGGAGCTGGCCGAGCACGGCTATCCGCGCGAGGCCGGGCCCGGTGTGTACGACATCCACTCCCCCCGTGTGCCGAGCACGGACGAGGCAGCGGCCCTGCTGCGCAAGGGGCTTGAGGCCATCCCCGCCGAACGCCTCTGGGTCAATCCCGACTGCGGCCTGAAGACCCGTGCCTGGCCCGAGACCCGCGCGTCCCTGGAGAACCTGGTCGCCGCGGCCCGTACGGTCCGTACGGAGCTGTCCGCGTCCTGATCCGTGGCACGGCGCCCGTACGACGGCATCCGGAGGGCGGGATCCGCACGACGGGCCGGGAGAGTGGGCTCAGGCCCTCCCTCCCGGCCCGCTGCCCCTCATCGGATGCCCAACTCGGCGCGAGAAAGGTCCGGCCCCACGAGACCGGAGTCGCCCCTGCTCAAGCCGTGACGGCCTGACCCTGGTCCCGCTCGCGTTCCCGTTCCCGGCGCTTGCGCAGCGTCTGTGCGAACTCCTCGGCCTCCGCCAGCCGGGTGCGGAGCTTTTCGACCTGCCAGACAGCTTCCTGCTCGTATTCGCGGACGCGCCTCAGCAGCATCTTTCGTTCACCCGCCGTCAGATGGTCGTCGGAGTCGAGGCGGTCGGTGAGGTCCAGCAGATCGCGCATCTGGTCCAGGGTGAAGTCCAGCGGCTGCATGCGGCGGAGAGCTTTCAGACGGGCGACATCGGCTCTGGTGTAGAGGCGGAAGCCGCCCTGGGAGCGGGCGGAGGGGGTGACCAGGCCGTGCGTCTCGTAGTGCCGGATGGTGCGCAGCGCCAGCTCCGTCCGCGCGCCGACCTCGCCGATCTGCATGTGCTCGCTGCTCATTCGGGCGCCCTTCCTCGTCTGCGTCCGCCGCCCGGCCCATGGGTGGCCGACGTCGATCGCTACCGTGACGTCAAGGTAGAGTATGTGATCATCAGGTCGGCTCCATGTCGTTCCCACTCCGTGGCGCGGAAGAAATGTTCCCGTGGCCGCCGACCGTGCCGGGACCGACGACGCCTCCGGCGAAGACCGAGGTCCGCCGGCCGTGCAGGCCTTCCTGACCCTTCCTGCCACGCCGGGGTGATGCCGGGCGGGCCCGAGCCCGACAGGTACTTTCCCTGATCTTCATGGCCCAGGTCCCCGAGATGCACGACGTGCCCTGGCCGGTCTACCCGCTGATCGTCGGCGGCCTCGTCCTCATGGTGTTCTTCCCGAAGGTCACCACCGTGGTCCCGGCCCCGCTGGTGTCCATCGTCATCCTCACCGTCATCACCGTCGCCGCCGGGATCGCGGTGCCGACGGTCGGGGACAAGGGCGACCTGCCGTCCTCCCTGCCGGTACCGGGCCTGCCCGACGTGCCCTTCACGATGGACACCCTGACCACCATCGCCCCCTACGCGCTCGCCATGGCGCTGGTCGGCCTGATGGAGTCGCTGATGACAGCGAAGCTGGTCGACGACATCACCGACACCCACTCCTCCAAGACCCGGGAGTCGATCGGGCAGGGCAGCTCAGCGGGGAGCTGAGCGGTGGGCATTGACGGGCGGGCGCCGTGGCGCCTGCCCGTCAATGCCCACCGGGGGGGGTGATCGGGTTCGTCCGTGGCTGCGGGCCGGTCGTGGCTGAGCGCGCAGTTCCCCGCGCCCCGGCGGGGCGCGGCAGCTGTCGTCAGCCCTTCACCGCGCCCGCCGTGAGGCCCTGGACGATGTGGCGGCTGGCGAAGGCGAACAGCACCATCGTGGGCAGGATGGTGAGGACCGCCGCCGCTGACATCGAGCCCCAGTCGATGTTGAAGCTGGAGATGAACCCGTTCAGGGCCGTGGGGACGGTCTTGTTGCTGTCGCTGTTCATCAGCGTCACCGACAGGAACAGCTCGTTCCAGCAGTTGACGAAGTTGAAGATGAACGCCGCCACGATCCCGGGCCGCATCACCGGCAGCAGCACCCGGAACAGCGCCCCGAACCGGGACAGGCCGTCGATCATGGCGGCCTCCTCCAGGGCGTCCGGGATGTTCTCGAAGAAGCCGCGGAGCATCACCGTGCAGAACGGGATGCAGACCGCGATGTAGACGAGGATCAGCCCGAGCCGGTTGTCGACCATCTTGAGGTCGGTCATGAGCAGGTACAGCGGGCCCAGCGCGATGAACGTCGGGATCATCTGGGTCACCAGGGCCGCCATCAGCAGCGCGGACTTGGTGCGGAACTCGAACCGGGCCAGCACGTACGCCGACAGCATCGAGATGACGGTGGCCACCGCGCCCGCGACGGTGGCGATGATGAGGCTGTTGGTGAGGTACACGCCGAAGTCGGCCTTGCCGAACAGCCCGCGGTAGTTCTCCAGCGAGAAGTGCTCGGGCCAGTAGGCGAGCGGGAAGGCGAAGATGTCGCCGGGCGCCTTGAGCGACGTGATGGTGATCCAGTAGAGGGGGAAGACGGTGAAGACCAGCCACAGCCCCAGGAAGGTGAACTTCGCGGCCCGGCCCGCCGTGGACTCCTTGCCGATCACGACTTCACCTCTCGCTTCTCGCGGGTGGCCAGCAGGAAGAAGGTCGCGAACACCAGCAGCGTGGCGACGACGATGAGGCCGAGCGCGGACGCCCTGCCGTAGTCGCCCTGCTGAGTGATCTTGATCATCCACGTGGTCACGATGTGCGTCTCGTTGTTCGGTCCGCCGCCGGTCATCCCGAAGATCAGGTCGGGGAAGTTGAAGATCCAGATGATGCGCAGCAGCACGGTCAGCGCGAGCGTGACCCTGATGTACGGAATGGTGATCTGGAACAGTGTGCGCACCTTGCCGGCGCCGTCGAGCGCCGAGGCCTCGTACAGCTCCTCGGGGATGGACTGCAGCGCGGCCAGGATCATGATCGTGAAGAAGGTGACCCCGTACCAGACGTTGGCGACCAGGACGGCGAACATGGCCGTCTTCGGGTCGGCCAGCCAGGCCACCGGCTCGTCGATCAGACCGACCTTCTGGAGCAGGTCGTTGACGACGCCGAACTCGCTGTTGAACATCCAGCGGAACAGGATGCCGATGAGGAACCCGGAGATGGCCCAGGGGAAGAAGACCAGCGCCTGGTAGAGACCCCGGAAGCGGAACTTGCGGCGCAGCCACAGGGCGAGCGCGAAGCCGATCACCAACTGGGGCACGATCGAGCCGAACACCCAGATGCCGGTGTTGCCGAGCACGGTGCCCCAGGCGGGGTCGGCGAAGACGTCGTGGAAGTTCTTCAGGCCCACCCAGGAAGTATCGGTCAGGTCCGTCAGATTCCAGTGGCGGAAGGCCATCTGGCTGCCGGCGATCATCGGGTAGTACGTGAACACCGCCACGAAGATCGCGGCCGGGGCCATGAAGAGGGCGATGAGGAAGCCGCGCCGGGCGGTGAACTCCGGCTTGCGGCGGCCGGGTTGCACCTTGCGGACGGGCCGGGCGCCCCCGTTCCCGGAGGCCCCGGCCGAAGCCGTCTTCGCGGTCTTCGCCGTCTTCGCCGCTGACGTCTTTTCGGGCGCGGTGGGCATGGTCAGTTCTCCTGCTGCCGCTTCTCGGTCCAGTACGTGTCCCAGCCGGCCAGCAGTTCCTTGGGCGTCGTCTTGCCGAGCACCATCTTCTGGATGTCCGCGTCGGCCTTCTGCTGCCACTCGGCCCACCAGGCGACACCGCGCGGCTGGCTGACGTTGAGGTAGGTGTCCGGGTTCTCCGTCATGGTGACGTAGCTGGACCACGGGCCGGTCTTGTAGAACGGGTCCTCCGCGGCCGACTTGAGGATCGGCACCAGGCTGTTCTTCTTGGTGAAGCTCGTCGACGCCTCGCCCTCGGAGAGGAACTCGACCAGCTTGACCGCCTCCTTCTTGTGCTTGCTGCCCTTCGCGACGCCCCATCCGGCGGTGGCCAGCGGCTGTACGGTCTTGCCGCTCGGGCCTGCCACCAGCGGGGCGGTGCTCCACTGGTCCTTCTTGATGGACTTGGACTCCGAGACGGTGGCGATCACCTCGGGGTCCTGCAGCAGGAAGGCCGTGGAGCCGTTGGAGAAGCCCTCGACCATCTCCGGATAGCCCCAGGAGACGGACGACTTGGGGGACGCCTCCTTGAAGAGCTTGAGGTAGGTCTGCATGGCGTCCAGCGCCTCCGGCGCGGAGAAGATCGTCTTGCCGTCCTTCAGCTTGAAGCCGTCGGCGGAGTCGATCTCGTCGGCGACGTACGCCTCGATGACGGCGGTGGCGTTGCCCTGGGCGTTGGCGCCGCCGCGGAAGGCGTACCCGTACCGGCGCTTGCCCGGGTCATGGATGGCGGAGGCCTGTTCGAGCAGTTGGTCCCAGGTGGCCGGCGGCTTGCTGAAGCCGGCCTCCTTGATCAGATCCTTGCGGTAGAAGACGCTGAGGCCGTAGAAGCCGTACGGGACGAAGTACGTCTTGCCGTCGGCGTCCTCGGAGGCCTTGACGGCGTTCTCCGTCATCGCCTCCCAGCCCTTCCAGGACTTGAGGTCCGACTTCATGTCGTAGATCCAGCCATTGTTCGACCAGGGTCCGACGGTCGTGTCCCGTACTTCGAGGGTGTCGACCCCGCTGCCGGACTGGAGCATCTGCTGGATCTTCTGGTCGGCCTGCTCGGTGGGCGGCGAGATCAGGTTGACCTTGATCTTGGGGTTCTGCTTCTGGAAGTCCGCAATGAGGTCCTTGATCAGGTCCGTGCGGGCTGGGTTCGTCAGACTCTCGACCATGTTGAGGGTGACCGTGCCGTCGGCCGCCGAGCCGCTCATGGTGGAGCAGCCGGTCAGGACCATCGTGGCGGCGGTGCCGAGGGCGAGAGCTGCCGTCCTTCTTCTCATCGTGCCGACCTCTTTCCTTTGATACGGCTGCTGATACGCGAGGGCGCGGGGTGCGCCTACGACAGCCGGGCCTACGACAGCCCGGAGTTCTCACGGGCCGCGCGGGCCCACCGGCCGAGGAGGGGGACGCAGTCCTCGGCGAAGTACTCGTAGTCGGCGGCCGTGTTGTAGACGTGCGCGGACAGCCGCATGTAGCCGATGCCGCCGAAGCTGGTGAAGGCCGCCTCCACCCCCAGCTCGCGGGCCGCCCGGTCGCGCAACGCGTCGGCCTCGATGCGGCTGCCCGCCAGGCCGGCCGGCAGCCGCACCAGCCGCATACCGGGGACCGGCATGCCGACATCGACGGTGCTGGGGACGCCGGTCAGTTCGGCGAAGGCGTCACCGACGACACGCTCGGCATAGCCGGCCAGGTCGTCCATGTACCGGCGGGCCGTGTCCCAGCCCCAGGTGCCCCCGATGAAGTCCAGGGCCGTGGGAGCCGCGAGATAGCCGGTGGCGTCCACCGTGCCCTGCTGGTCGAAGCGGTCGGGATACGGATCGGCGGCGCCCCACGAGTCGATCAGGGGGTAGAGCTCCTCGCGCAGCTCGCCGCGTGCCACCAGTGCGGCGGTACCGCGGGGCGCGCAGCCCCACTTGTGCAGGTTGCCGACCCAGAAGTCGCACGTCAGGCCATCCAGCGGGGCCTCGATCAGGCCGGGGGCGTGTGCCGCGTCCACGAGCAGCGGGATGCCGCGCCGCCGGGCCTGCGCGCCGATCAGCTCCACCGGCAGCCGGCGTGCGGTCGCGGAGGTGATCTGGTCGAGGACGATCAGGTCCGTGGCGTCGTCGATCTCGGCGGCCACGGCCTCGTACGCCTGCTCCTCGCTCGCGTCCAGCGGCACCCGGGCGGTGCGCACCTCACCGCCCCAGCGTCGGGCGAGCCGTTCGGCGCCCATGGTCACGGCTCCGTAGCCGTGATCGGTGACGACGATCCCGCCACCGCGGCGGCGCTGGAGCGAGGCGAACACGACACTGATGCCCGCGCTCGCGTTCGGCACCAGGGCGACGTCGTTGGGGGCAATCCGCAGGAAGTCCGCGAGGTCGACCCGGGTGGCGGCCAGCCGCTGCGGCAGCGCGGGGAACCACACCACCGGCGAGCTGTCCATCTCGGCCCTGAACTCGTTCTGCCGCTCCTGCGCCACCAGGGGGACAGCCCCGAAAGAACCGTGGTTGAGGTGCTTCATGATGGGGTCCAGCGACCACGCCCGGGCGGCCGGGCGGCCGTCTGCCAGCAGCAGGGGGCGCGGGGCGGTGGTGACCTCGGTCTCGCTCACATCACTCCACATCTACCGAACATCTACCGAACCGGAATGTCCGCCGAACACCGGCCTGCAGACAGCGAGCATCGGGGCATCGGACTGCAAACATCAGACGCTCGGCGTGACACGTATGATGACTCGGCATCCTGCACGGCATTTTTGCGCCACGCAAGGGTTCTGGAGCGGTAGTCATCAGATGACTTTCAGTCGATACATCGGAGACATCTGATGACTCGCTAGAGTGCCCGGGGGTACGGTGCTGTCGCCGGCCCGTCAGGGGAGGAACTGGATGTCCGCAGTCGACAAGGCGTTCCACGGTCTGCGTCACATGATCGCGACGGGGCGTCTCGGTCCGGGAGAGCGTATTCCGCCCGAGGCCGAGCTCGGCGAGGAACTCGGTGTGTCCCGGGGCCCGCTGCGCGAGGCCGTACGGATGCTCGCGGCCCTGGGTGTGGTCGAGCCGCGGCACGGATCGGGTACCTACGTGTCCCAGCTCAGGCCGGAAGACATCATCGGAAGCCTCTCGCTGACCCTCGAACTCCTGCCGCTGCCCGGCCTGTTGGAGGTGTACGAGATCAGGCGGGTCCTGGAGGCACATGTCGCGGCCAAGGCCGCCGCACGCCGGACCCCCGAGACGGTGAAGTCGCTCTTCTCCCTCATGGAGGCCATGGAGGCCACCGAGGACCCCTCCGATGCCTCGGAGCTCGACCACCGCTTCCACGCCGAGATCGCGAGGGCCGCCGAGAACCCCACCCTCGCCTCCCTGCTCGCGGTCTTCCGCGCCCGCTCGCGCAAGTACCAGATTTTCACCCTCCCCGAGGGCCCGGAGCTGCGGCGCAAGAGCGACGCGGACCATCGCGTTCTGGCCACGGCGATCGCCGAGCGCGATCCCGGCGCCGCCGCCGGAGCGGCCGAGGCCCACGTCGCCCAGACGGAGCGCTGGCTACGGGCCTTCATGCCCCCCGTGGAGGAAGTGGAGGGAGTGGAGGAAGCGGACGACGACGGAGCCCACGCCACCGCGAACTGACGCACAGGTGGGTGTACCCGGTGCATCGCGAACAGCCGGGGCGGCCCATGGCGAGGGCGTCGCCCCGGTGACGAGGCGACGCCCATCCCCACCGCGCCCTTGGTCACGCGCTCCGGTGGGAGAGCCGCCTCGCCGGCGGGGGAATGATCACGGCGGCAGCCACCACGTGGGACACGGCCAGCACGATCTGCGTGGAGGTGGCGGTGTGCGGGGCGACGGCCGGGCCCGCGAGGGACAGCGCCTCCGAACCACTGAGCACTCTGCACCGGTGGTGGGCCCTGACCACCTGGCTGCGGCAGGACCGGGATCCACTGTCACCGTCATGGACGAGCGGAACCGGGGTTGCGGTCTCCCCTGCGGTCGCGGCGGGCCAGCAGGCGTTGGGCGCGGGTCAGACCGGAGGGCAGGTTCCTGCGCAGCGCGGCCCGGGCGGCGTTGGAGCCCGGGGCCCCGTGCACACCGCCTCCCGGATGAGCGGAGGCCGAAGCCAGGTAGAGGTTCTTGACCGGCGTCTCGGGGCGTCCCGTACCCGGGACGGGGCGAAAGACGAGTTGCTGGTGCAGGGCTGTGGTGCCGCCGTTGATGGCACCTCCGTGCAGATTGGCGTTCAGCGCCTGAAGTGTGGGCGGGGCCAGGATGCGCCGGGCCCTGATCAGGGAACGGAACCCCGGCGCGAAGCGCTCGACCTGCCGCTCGACCCGGTCGGCCATGAGCTCCTGTTCCTTGGTGTCCCAGGCTCCGGTCAGTCCGTCGTCGCCCGCGTCACCCGTGATGCGGTGCGGGACATGGGTGTAGGCCCACGCCGACTCGGTGCCCTCGGGCGACCGGGTGGGATCCGCGGTCGTCATCTGCCCGAACAGCGCGAACGGCCGGTCCGGGGCCTGCCCCATGGCGACCTGTGCCGCGAACCGCGTCAGCTCGTCGACGCCGTCCGCCAGGTGCACGGTGCCCGCGCCCGCGGCTTCGGGGGCATGCCACGGCACGGAGCCGTCCAGTGCCCAGTCGACCTTGAAGGTGGCGAAGTCCCACTGGAACCGGCGCAGATCGGCCAGTACCTGCGGGGGCAGGTCGGCACTGTCCACCAACTCGTCGTACAGGGCGGGAGCGGCCACGTCCGCGAGTACGGCCCGGCGGGCGGACACCGTCTCGCCGCCGGCCGTGCGCACCGCCACGGCCCTCCCCTGCCGGACGACGACACGGCTCACCCGTTCCCCGCACCGCAGGACGCCGCCGCGCTTCCGCAACCGCTGGGTCAGCGCCTCGACGAGGGCACCGGAACCTCCGACGGGTACGGGAAAACCGTATGTCTGGCCCAGCATCGACATCAGCCAGCCGAAGCCGCCGCTCCCCGCGGCCTCGGGGGCGAGGTCGGCGTGCAGCGCGTTGCCCGCGAGCAGCAGCCTGCCGCCCTCCCCCTGGAATTCCTCCTCCCCCAGACGCCGCACCGGCAGCACCAGCGAGCGCGCCAGCCGCAGCCCTCCGGCGGTCCTCAGGCGCATGGCCAGCCGGGCGCCGGCGCGCACCGGCGGGAAGGGTGTGAACAGCGCTTCCAGGAGGTCGGGGCGCAGCCGTTCCCAGACGCTGTGCAGTTCGCGCCAGGCGTCACCGTCACCGTCGGCGAAGACGTCCAGGGAGGCGGCGGTGTCGTCGAGGTTCCGGCCGAGTACGGCGCACCGGCCGTCGGACAGCGGGTGGGCCAGCACCTGTGGCGCATGGCTCCAGTGCAGCCCGTACCGCTCCAGGTGCAGTCCGGCGAGGACGGGCGAGGCGGCGGCCAGCGGGTAGAACGAGCTGAAGAGGTCGTTCGTGAAATCCGGGTGGACCCCGTGGTCGTGCCGGACCCCGCCCCCCGGCTCGTCCTGCTCCTCCAGGACTTCGACGCTCCAGCCCTCGTCGGCCAGCAGATTGGCGGCGACGAGCCCGTTGGGGCCGGCTCCGATCACTACCGCGTCCGGCATGGACGCCTCCCGTCTCGCTGAACGCATGTCACCGCTGTGGCCTCGCGGGGGCCGACGGCCCCGGTCGCACGGTCAGTTCGTCACGCCGGCCTCGGCTCGGTGCGAGTGGGCTCGGGCCGGCCCCGACCGTCCTCGCACACTTCGGCCAGGCGCTTGAGCATGGTCCGGTGCCTCAGCTGGATGAGTGCCTCCACGCCCACGTTGTGCAGGGCGCCACCGACGCCCTGCAGCGGATGCTCGTCGATGATCACCAGCGTGTGCTCGCCCCAGGGGCGCAGTTCGATGGCGATACGGGCCGTGCCGAGCGGGCCCGCGTGTGCTTCCAGTTCCAGTTCGCGTTCGTCGTCGCACGCCCGCACGATCGTCTCGTTGGTGAAGCCGAAGAACCCGGCCCGCACTTCGTAGCCGATGGCGGAGTGCACCTGCGGCCACCGACCGCGCACGGGGTACGAGGACGAGGTCCCCACGACCCAGTCCGCGTACCGGCTGCCGTCGGCCAGGACGGCCCACACCTCTTTCGGACTCTTCTTGATCAGCCGGTGACGTACGGCCACATCTGCCTCCCTCGTCTCGCACCCGCAGGTAAAGGAGTGACGGGAGCCGAGTCCCCCGGCATCCGCGGTTCAACCGAGTGGCCGTCGCCCGTTCAGGTGCGCTCGTTGCGTTCGTTGCGTTCGTTGCGTTCGTTTGACGTTCGGCGGGGGCAGGGTCCGGCGTGGCGGCCGCCGGGCGGCGAGGAGCCGGCCGGGTACGTACACCGAGGTGCGCCGCCGTTCGACGGCCCGCACCAGACGGGCCGCCACCGTCTCCACCGTGAGGTAGGCGATGCCCGCGTTGGCGTGGCCAGGGGGGCGGCGTCGGTGATGCCGTTGACGGTGTTGCCCGGCGAGATTCGCGGCCATACCCCCCAGCTTCGACAGAGTGATTGACGCGCACCACGAGGCACTCTACTTTCTGATCGACCTCCCGAACTGTGTTCGAGATTTCGACTCGGTTGCTTACCTGGCCCCCGCGCCACACAGCCGCTCACTCCACCCCCGCGCACCCTCGGAGACCAAGATGAGCGCAAGACCCGAGCCGTCCCGACGGCTCTTCCTCGGCATGGCCGCCACCGCGCCCCTGGCCGTGTCCGGCGTACTGACCCTCGGCGCCGGCACCGCCCACGCGGCGGACTCGGCCTATGTGATGTGCTACTTCACCGAGTCGACGAGCCTGGGCCTCGGCACCGACTACGGACTCCACCTCGCCGTCAGCACCGACTCGCTCAACTGGACGCCCCTCAACCAGAACAACCCCCTGGTCACCCCCACGGCGGGCGCTCTCGGCCTGCGCGATCCGTTCCTCATGCGCAAGCAGGACGGCACCTTCGTCGTCATCGCCACCGACCTCAAGGGCACCGACTGGAGCTACAACAGCCAGTACATCCATGTCTGGGACTCCACCGACCTGCGTACCCTCACCGGCTACCGCCGGCTCAAGCTGCACGACATGGCCACCCACAGCTGGGCACCCGAGGCGTTCTGGGACGCGGGCCGGGGTCAGTACGCGGTCGTCTACTCCTCGGTCAACTCCAGCGGCCACAACGTGATCATGGTGAACTACACCAGCGACTTCGTCACCGCGTCGGCCCCGCAGGTCTTCTTCGACCCCGGCTACGACGTCATCGACGGTGACATGGCCGTCGGCGTGAACGGCTACAACTACCTCTTCTTCAAGAAGAACCAGACGCTGGTGGCCGCACGGTCGGCCTCCCTCAACCCGGGCAGCTTCACCGAGTTCGGCGCCGGAGTCGCGCACGGCGGGACGGAGGCCCCGACCGTGTACAAGTCGCTGACCTCGAACACCTGGTACCTGTGGGGAGACACCTACACGCCCAACGGCGTCTTCTACGCCTGGCGGTCCACCGACCTGGCCTCGGGCACCTGGACCGCACTGGACCAGAAGGCCTACACCCAGCCGGTCAACTCCAAGCACTGCGGCATCGCGACGATCACCACGACCGAGTACAACAACCTGCTCACCAAGTGGGGCGCACCGGCCTGGAACCGGCTCAAGTCGTACAACTACCCGGACCGTTACGTCCGCCACGCGAACTACGCCGCCCGCATCGACGCCTATCCCTTCGACCTGTACACCGACTCCCAGTGGAGACTCGTCCCTGGTCTGGCCGACAGCTCCGGCGTCTCGTTCCAGTCGGTGAACCACCCCACCCGCTACCTGCGGCACTACGACTACGCGCTTCGACTCGACGTCAACGACGGCACCTCGGTGTTCGCGGGCGACGCGACCTTCTACCGCACGGCGGGCCTCGCCGACTCCTCCTGGGCGTCGTTCCGCTCCTACAACAACCCCACCCGCTACATCCGTCACTCCAACTACGTACTGCGCATCGATCCGATCTCCACCTCCACGGAACAGCACGACGCGACGTTCCGCGTCGGTCACTGAGCCTCGGGAGAGCTACGAGTCAACGGGCGGTCGACCAGCCGGTCAGAAGGGCCTGGACGCCCTTCTGACCGGCGAAGGAACTCCGAAGGAATGGTTCCCGGACCGGGACGCCGTGGACGTCACCGGGCGCCCCGGCCACCCGCCCACTCCACCTTGAACACCCAGACATGCTCACCGCGCTTGCGCGCCGCCTCGGGCACGTCGATCACCAACGCGTTGTTGCGCACTGTCCAGGTCAGCGGCCGGTCGTGGCCGAGCATCGTGACCTTGTCCCCGCCGCGGATCGGCACCGGAGCCTCAACGGTGAGCTTGCGGCCGGGCTCGGCGAGGGAGTGGATGTAGAACGCCTCGTTCTGCCTGACGGTGAACCGGAGGTCGGCGCCGAGCTGTGCCATCCGCGACCAGTACGTGGTGTCGTAGATCGCCTCGCCGTTGACCTTGAGCCACCGGCCCGTCTCCCGCAGCCGGGTCTGCATGATCTGCGGGATGGTGCCGTCGGCGCGCGGGCCGATGTCGAGCAGGAAGTTGCCGTTCTTCGAGACGATGTCGACGAGGTTCCGGACGACCTGCTCGGCCGTCATGTAGTCCGCGTCGGGCGTCGCCTGGTTGTAGCCGTAACTGAAGGGGTCGAGGCCACGGCTGGACTCCCACTTCGCGACGACCGTGTTCTCGTACGTCGTGTACTCGGGAGTGGTGAAGTCGTGGAAGCCGATGCCCGAGCGGTTGTTGACCGTCACCTCGTACGGCTTCGCACGGTTCTTTCCGTGGTTGAAGTACTCGGCCAGCACATGAAGGCTGTCGTTCACGCCACCGATGTCGCACCAGATCAGGGACGGATCGTAGTTCTCGATCAGCTCCAGCATCTGCGGGGCCTGATAGTCCTTCACATAGTCCTTGCCGGCGGTGTATCCCGTGTACGGAACGGGCTCCAGCGTGTACGGATTGCGCGGGGCGTGGCCCATCCACGGGGTGTCCGGATTGAAGAACTCGGGCATCGAGAAGTAGAGCCCGCGGTGCAGCTCCGGTGTGAACTTCTTCGAGGCGTCGAAGAGTTCGCGGACCAGGTCGCGCTTCGGACCCATCTTCACCGAGTTCCGGTCGGCGAACTCGGTGTCCCAGAGAGCGAAGCCCTCATGGTGTTTCGACGTCAGCACGTGGTACTGCGCACCCGCGTCCCGGAACAGCTCCACCCACGCGCGCGGGTCGAACTTCTTCGCGGTGAACATGGGGATGAAGTCGTCGTACGCGAAGTCCTCGCCGTACTTCTCCCGGTGGTACGCGTACACCGCGTTGTCGGGCCTCTGCAGGTGGTCCCAGTACCACTCGGCGTACTGCTTGCCGGCCGGCGACCAGGCGGGCACCGAGTAGACACCCCAGTGGATGAAGATGCCGAACTTGGCGCGGTGGAACCAGTGGGGCGCCTGGTGTCCCGCCAGCGACTCCTCGGTGGGGAGGTAGTCGGGAACCCCGAGGGTCAGCCGGCGCCGGCTGGCGACCACGCGTTCACCGCGCCCACTGACGACCACCGTGCCGTCCTGCACGGTCCCGCGCGCCGTTCCCGCCCGGTTGCGGATACCGACGTGGACGCGCGCCTGCTCACCGGGGTCCAGGCGGGTCACCCGCGCGCTCTCGACGGTGCGGGCGCCCGGCACGTCCACGCCGACCGACACCCGGTCACCGGCGAGCACGGCGACCGTTCCCGCGTTGACGACCGTGGCCTCCACACTCTGGGCGCCGCTCGACTCCAGGAGCGAGAAAGTGGAGTGGGCATCACGCAGCGCCAACGCCCGCCCCTGCGCGGCAGGTTGCAGGGAGAGCGCGAAGACGTGCAGGGACGACTTGTTCTCCTCGGCGGGCTCGGTGGTCGGCAGGGTCAGCGCGACCGCGTCGCGTCGCGGGTCGATCCAGACCTCGGCCGTGCCGATCCCGACCGCATGCTCGTCCTTGGTGCCGTCCGGCGTGTACCGGTACGCGGTCGACAGGGAACCGCCCGCCGCGTACCAGTCCGACCCGCTGAGCCCGGCGGCCGTCGTCGGCCCTTCCGCGTAGTGCACGGTGACCGTGCCGGACGCGTTGCCGTAGCTGCCCGCGGCGAGGAACAGGGCCGACAGGTAACGCCCCGGCGGCAGCTCGACGCGCTGCCCGAGGGCGACCACGTTGTTCTGGGCGCCCCCGGCGGAGGACGGGAAGAGGAAGGTGACCCCGTCCACCTCGACGGGCCCGGCCGGGAGTTCCTCGCCCGGGAAGGTGTAGCCCGATCCGTCGAAGTCCCCGCCCTGAGCCGCGGCGGTGTCGATGCCGTCGTTGTTGAAGTGCGCGTCGAGCGGCACGGGGACGGGATCGGGTACGGGCACCCACTGGCGCCCTGCCTTGTCCGCCTCGGCCGCGGCGCCCGCGGCCTGTGTTTCGGCGGCCTGTGCTTCGGTGGCGACCGCGGCGGGAAGCGTGACCGCGACGGCCGCCCCAGCAGCGGCTCCCAGTACTTGACGTCTTGGATGCATACCCACAGAGCGGCTCCTATTCATCGGATGTCTGATGATTGATCCGCCGTCAGGCGTTGTCAATGGGACGTGCAGCCATGAAAGTTGAGAAAGTGATCGGATGACGTTGCCGGGAATTGGCCGGGGTCAACTCTGCTCCGGACCATCTGCGGAGGGACGCCGCCAGCCGCTCGGATACGGCTCGGCCTTGATCGCCTATCTTGGCGCGTATGCAGTCATACACGATCGGCCAGGCGGCGCGTCTGCTCGGGGTGAGCCCGGACACGGCGCGGCGGTGGGCGGACGCGGGCCGGATGATCACACACCGGGACGAGGGCGGGCGACGCCTCATCGACGGCAAGGACCTGGCCGCCTTCTCCGTCGAGCTGGCCAAGAGCGGCGGCGAGGAGGACACCTCGTACACCTCTGTCCGTAACGCCTTCCCCGGCATCGTCACGGCCGTGAAACTCGGTGATGTCGCCGCCCAGGTGGAGATCCAGGCCGGCCCGCACCGACTGGTGTCCCTGCTGACACGGGAGGCCGTGGAGGAGCTGGGCCTTGAGGTCGGGGTGGAGGCGACCGCCCGGGTGAAGTCGACGAACGTACACATCGACCGGGCCTGAGCGCGCCGGGGGCGGCCTTCACTGGTCACCCGTGGTCCAGGGTCACCCGTGGCCCAGGAGGCCGGCCGCCTGACACCGTCCTCGCTGTTGCGGGCGCCACTCGGGGCCGGATGACCGCACCCGGGCCCGCCTCCCACAGAAACGCACATGCCACCTTGCATGAGCAGGATTCCGGTGTGTGCGAAGCAACACGATACTTTACCCTCGCATCTGCGGCAGTATCATTGCCGTCGTCGCGTGCACACCTACCGGATCGGGAACGCTGCCGCCTTGCTGCCTTGCCACCTACGCCCGGTACATCCACCGGGCGGAGCTGGACTACCGGTTGCCGTGATCAAGTCGACCGACGTGGTCGTCGAGAGGCCGTAGACGGTCCGCCAGGACCAGAGGGAGTGGACCCGTAATGACCCGTACCACGCGTCGGACCCACCGGGCAGGCCGGACAGGCCGGACCCTGCGGGTGGCCGGTGCAGGCGCTGCCGCCCTGCTGGCGCTGAGCGCCTGTTCGTCGTCCGACGACGACTCGTCGACGGGGTCGGACTCCCCCGCGTCCGGCTCGTCGTCGGGCAAGCTGTCCGGCACAGTGACCGTGTTCGCCGCGGCCTCCCTCAAGGAGAGCTTCACAACGCTGGGCAAGGAGTTCGAGAAGGAGCACCCGGGCACGAAGGTCACCTTCAGCTTCGGCGGCAGCGACTCTCTCGCCGCCGGCATCACAGGCGGCGCTCCCGCGGACGTGTTCGCCTCGGCCAGTCCCAGGACGATGGAGATCGTGACGGACGCGGGGGACGCGTCGGGGACACCCGCCACCTTCGTCCGCAACCAGTTGCAGATCGCCACCCTGCCGGGCAACCCCGACAAGATCGCCTCCCTCAAGGACCTCACCAGGTCGAGCCTGAAGGTCGTGCTGTGCGACAAGGAGGTGCCCTGTGGCGCCGCCGCCCAGAAGGCCCTCGGCGCAGGCAAGCTGAAGCTCACTCCCGTCTCCTACGAGCAGGACGTGAAGGCGGCGCTGACGAAGGTCGAGCTGAAGGAGGCCGACGCGGCGGTCGTCTACAAGACCGATGTGCACGCGGCGGGTGACAAGGTGGAGGGCGTGGAGTTCCCCGAGTCCGCCGACGCGATCAACGACTACCCGATCGTCCAGCTCAAGAACGCGCAGAACACCGGAGCCGCCAAGGCGTTCATCGCGCTGGCGCAGTCCGCCGACGGCCAGAAGGTCCTGACCGGGGCCGGGTTCCTCAAGCCGTGACCTTCCCGAAGGACAAGTCCGGCGCCGCGACCGACACCCTCCGAGGTGGGCCGCGGCGCCGACGCGCCCGGACGGGCGGTGGCGGCGATGGTGGTGACACCACCCGTGGCCCCTCCCGCGGCACCGCCCGAGGTGTGCCGCTGCCTCTGCTGGTGCCCGCGCTGATCGGCCTCGCGTTCCTGATCGTGCCGCTGATCGCACTGCTCGTACGGGCCCCGTGGCGCAGTCTGCCCGAACTGCTGACCAGCGCCGAGGTGTGGCAGGCGCTGCAGCTGTCCCTGGTCTGCGCCACCGCGGCGACCGTGGTGAGCCTGGTGATCGGGGTGCCGTTGGCCTGGCTGCTGGCCCGCGTCGAGTTCCCCGGGCGCGGTCTCGTACGAGCCCTCGTCACCCTGCCGCTCGTGCTGCCGCCGGTCGTCGGCGGTGTGGCACTGCTGATGGCGCTCGGCCGCAACGGCATCGTCGGGAAGTGGCTGGACTCCTGGTTCGGGATCACGCTTCCCTTCACCACCGCCGGGGTCGTCATCGCCGAGGCGTTCGTCGCCATGCCGTTCCTCGTCATCAGCGTCGAGGGCACCCTGCGCGCCGCCGATCCGCGTTACGAAGAGGCCGCCGCCACGCTCGGCGCCTCCCGCTTCACCGCGTTCCGCCGCGTCACGCTCCCGCTGATCGCGCCGGGTATCGCGGCCGGCGCGGTCCTGGCGTGGGCCCGGGCGCTCGGCGAGTTCGGTGCGACGATCACCTTCGCGGGTAACTTCCCGGGCCGTACCCAGACCATGCCGCTGGCCGTGTACCTGGCCCTGCAGAGCGACCCGGAGGCCGCCATCGCCCTCAGCCTGGTCCTGCTGACCGTGTCCATCGCCGTGCTGGCCGGCCTGCGTGACCGTTGGACGACAGCAGGATGACCGGGGCTCACGACGCCACCCACGACGACGGCGTCACCACCGCCGACACCTCCGGCACCTCCGACAAGGGTTCCAGGCAGGGTTCCGAGGAGGGGCTCGACGCGCATCTCGTCGTCGAGCGCGGCACCTTCCGTCTCGATGTGGCGCTGAGCGTCGCGCCCGGCGAAGTCGTCGCCCTGCTCGGCCCGAACGGGGCCGGAAAGACCACAGCTCTGCGCGCCCTCGCGGGCCTGTCACCGCTCACCGGCGGCCGTCTGCGGCTGGACGGCACGGCGTTGGAGCGTACGCCGCCGGAGTCCCGCCCGGTCGGCGTCGTCTTCCAGGACTATCTGCTTTTCCCGCACCTGACCGCCTTGGACAACGTGGCCTTCGGACCGCACTGCCAGGGCGCGACCAGGGCACAGGCGCGTGCGCAGGCCGCCGAATGGCTCGACCGCCTGGGTCTCGCGGACCACGCCGGCGCCAAACCCCGCCGTCTCTCCGGCGGACAGGCCCAGCGTGTCGCTCTGGCCCGCGCGCTCGCCACCCGCCCCCGGCTGCTCCTGCTCGACGAGCCGCTCGCCGCGCTGGACGCCCGCACCCGCCTGGAGGTGCGCGCCGAGCTGCGTCGCCACCTGGCCGAGTTCGAGGCCGTCGCCGTCCTGGTCACGCACGACCCGCTGGACGCCATGGTGCTGGCCGACCGTCTGGTCGTCGTCGAGGACGGCCGGGTCGTCCAGGAGGGCGTCCCGTCCGACATCGCCCGTCATCCCCGTACGGACTACATCGCCCAGTTGGTCGGCCTGAACCTCTATCGAGGAGAGGCCGGCGGCCATACCGTCCGCCTCGACGCAGGGCCGCCCATCACCACCACGGAGGCTTTGTCCGGTCCGGTCTTCGTGGCGTTCCCGCCGAGCGCGGTCACTCTCTACCGTGACCGTCCCACCGGCGCCAGTGCCCGCAACCTCTGGCGCTGCGAGGTCGCCGGCCTGGAGACCCACGGCGACCAGATCCGCGCCGATCTCACCGGAGAGCTGCCCCTCGTCGCGGCCCTGACCACGGTCGCCGCCGCCGAGCTCGATCTGCACCCGGGCGCGGCGGTCTGGGCGACGGTGAAGGCGACGCAGACCCACGCCTACCCGGTCTGAGGAACTTGGGTCCGTGCCCGGTGCGGCGAGAGTGCGTGCCGGGCGTCGCGACGCCGCGGAGATCCATCACAAGCCCCTCAGGCGCCGCCCGCGACTACTGTACAAGGTCAGGTATGCGCCCCGACTCCTCGCCCGCCTGCCACCGGCCTTCCCCGGTTCTCCGCCGAAACCCCGGCACCCAGCCGGGGTTTCGGCGGCCAGACAGGCTCTCAGGCGGTCACGCGGGCTCCTCCGCGGCTACGCGGAATCCCACTCGTGCGGGCGGCCACCGCGCCACTCCACCCAGCTGGGATCGTCCAGCAGCTCGGCAGGGGAGGAGAGTCCGGCGGCCTCCAGGAACACGATCAGATCGTGGTCGGAGTGGGCCAGCCCCAGGATCTCGGCCCGGCCGTCACGGTGCACGCTCACTCGCCGACCGCCACCCGCGGACGGCCGGTGCACGACGACCAGTGCGCTTTCCACGGCATCCAGAGTGCTTCTCCCCCTCGGGTCGACGCTACCCGGTCCGGGCGAACGCGTCACGGGTCTCGGCTGGTCAGGACGGGCAGCGGGAGCGAACGTTCAGCGAGTCCGCGGTGCCCCCCGTCGCCGCTGTGCCGGCGGGGGCGAAGACAGAGGCGGCGAGAAGGTGTCCTCCTCTTCGTCCAGTGGCGGCAGTTCAACCGTGTATTGCGGTTGGAGAAACAGATCGTGATGCTGCGGCGCAACCGATGAGGGCGCCGTGTCCTGTACGGGACGTGCAGGGTCGCGATGCGGAGAGGCAGGCATCCAAAACCATCCGGAGTCGGGAGTCGCGCGGATCAAAGGCGGAGCGGTCGACCGACGATGATCGGTACCTGCCTACCTCGCGCGCGACTGCCCATTAGATCCTATCGGCGGCGAGAGAACGAAAGGGCGCGGTATGTGGAGCGGTTTGGATGCGTGATCCGTTGCCCCGAGAGGCCTTTCGCGCCGTGGCCGGCACCACGTCAAGAGCCCGCTGAACGCGCCCCCTGGCCGGCCTTCCCGTTCGCCCCCCACCGGCACCGGTACCAGTCGAGCGTCGCCGCCACACCCTCGGCATGCGGAGTGACCTTGGCCGGCCCGAACGCCGCCCGGAAGGCGCTGCGCCGACCGGCCGAGCCCGGCGACCCGAGGCTCGCCTCCCGCCTCGGCCCCCACCAGGGCGGAGAATGTGCGGCCCGTGACGGGCTCGGCGGCGGGCAGGTGCCAGGCCCGGCCGTCGGCATCGGCGCGTTCGCCGAGGGTGACCAGTCCGGCGGCGATGTCGGGGAGGTACGAGACGGTGTGCGGCTGGTCGAGTTCGCCGATCCAGCGGATGGTCCTGCCTGCCGGTGCGGCCGCGAAGACGTTCGGTCCGAGGACGGTGTTGACGCCGCCGGGTCCGTAGTAGTCGCAAGCGCGTCCCAGTGTGGCGCGGATCCGGCCGGAGCGGTGGGCGCCGAGGATCAGCTCGTCCACGTCGGCGCGGACCCGGCCCTTCGGGTTGACGGCGGCGTGGGGCAGGTCCTCGGACAGGGGGCCGTCGACGGGCCCGTAGACGTACAGGTTGTCCGCCATGACCAGCTTCGCCCCGGCGGCCTCGGCCCCGGCCAGAACCGTGCGGGTCAGATCGGGGAACTCCTGGGTCCAGCGCCCGTACTTCGGCTGCGCGCACTGATACACGACCGCGGCACCCTCGCAGGCGGCGACGGCGCCATCGGCGCGGGTGATGTCGGCACGGACGGCGGCGGCTCCGGCGGTGGCGGCTCCGGCGGTGGCGGCCTGGACATCGTGCGGGCCGGTGGCCGCACCCCGGCTGACGGCGCGGACCCGGTGGCCGCGAGCGCGGAACCGATTGAAACCGTTCAATCGGTTGCCCCTCCAGTGCGTCAGATCACCCCGCGGCAACAACCGTGCCTAGCACCCCGTCAAGAATGTGCTGCACGCTCATTGACCCTCATCCCGCACGCCCCTACGTTCACCGTGAGTGAATCGATTCATCCTTCCTACCTGAGGAGCCGCAGTGATCAGCAGGAGGAACATCCTGGCGGGTACGGCAGCCGCGGTGGCCGCCACGGCCACGGTCACCAACGCCGGATCCGCAGTGGCCGCACCGGCGTCCACGCCCGCGCGGGCAAGCTCGCGACGCGGCGCCCTGCGCGTCACAGCGCCGACCGTCGAGTACGTCCGGCACCCCCTGGGCATCGACGCACAACGCCCCCGGCTGAGCTGGCCGATGGCTTCGGACGAGCCGGGCGCGCGCCAGAGCGGCTATCAGCTCCGCGTGGCCTCCAGCGTCGCGCTCCTCCCGCACCCCGATGTCTGGGACAGCGGAAAGGTCGCCTCCAGCGAGTCCGTCCTCGTCCCGTACGCGGGCCCGCAACTCAAGCCGCATACGCGCTACTTCTGGTCGGTACGCGTGTGGGACGCCGACGGCGGCGCGTCGGCCTGGAGCGAGCCGTCGTGGTGGGAGACCGGGCTCCTGGACGCCGCGCAGTGGTCCGCGGAATGGGTCTCCGCTCCCCCGGTCCTCACCGACGCACCCTCCTTCGAAGGCAGCGCCTGGATCTGGTTCCCCGCGGGCGATCCGGCCACCAGCGTTCCGGCGGGCACCCGTTGGTTCCGCCGCACCGTCGAACTGCCGGACGCGGTCACGGCGGCGACTCTGGCCATCAGCGCGGACAACGTGTACAGCGTCTCCGTGAACGGCACGGAAGTGGCCCGCACCGATCTGGAGACGGACAACGACGGCTGGCGCCGCCCCGCCGTCATCGAGGTCCTGGCCCAGCTGCGTACGGGCAAGAACGTCCTCGCGGTCTCGGCGGCCAACGCCTCCGAGGGGCCCGCCGGTCTGGTCGCCACCCTCGCGCTGCGCACGGCAGCCGGCGAACAGCGGATCGTCACCGACGACTCCTGGAGATCGACGGACAAGGAGCCCGCCACCGACTGGCGCGAAGCCGACTTCGACGACAGCGGCTGGCCTGCGGCGAAGGAGGCGGCCGCGTGGGGAGCCGGACCGTGGGGCAGGGTCGTCCCCGCGTCGTTCGCCGCCAACCAGTTGCGGCACGAGTTCGAGCTCCCCCGCAAGAAGGTGTCGCGCGCCCGTCTGTACGCCACGGCTCTCGGTCTGTACGAAGCCCACCTCAACGGCCGCCGCGTGGGCCGCGACCAGCTCGCCCCCGGCTGGACCGACTACCGCGAACGCGTCCAGTACCAGACGTACGACGTCACCTCGCTCGTGCGGTCCGGCGCCAACGCCATCGGCGCGTACGTGGCCCCGGGCTGGTACGCGGGCAACGTCGGTATGTTCGGGCCCCACCAGTACGGCAAGCGTCCGGCGCTGCTGGCCCAGCTGGAGGTCGAGTACACCGACGGGACGCGCGAACGCGTCACCTCCGGCCCCGACTGGCGGGCCGCCTCCGGACCGATCGTCTCCGCCGACCTGCTGAGCGGCGAGTCGTACGACGCACGCAAGGAGACCTCCCGCTGGACCTCACCCGGCTTCGACGACCGGGCCTGGCTCGACGTGGTGCGCGCCGCGGGTGACGCCGCTCCCCCGCTGATCGTGGCCCAGGTGGACGGTCCGGTCCGGGTGGCCAAGGAACTTCCGGTCAAAAAGGTGACCGAGCCCAAGCCGGGTGTCTTCGTCTTCGATCTGGGCCAGAACATGGTCGGTTCGGTACGGCTGCGCGTGTCGGGAGCGGCCGGCACGACCGTCCGCCTGAGGCACGCCGAGGTACTCAACCCGGACGGCACCCTCTACACGGCGAACCTGCGTACCGCCGCGGCCACCGACACGTACACCCTCAAGGGCCGTGGAGAGGAGACGTACGAGCCGCGCTTCACCTTCCACGGTTTTCGCTACGTCGAGGTGACCGGCTTTCCCGGTACTCCGTCGGCCAGAGCCCTGACCGGTCGCGTGATGCATACCTCCGCCCCCTTCACCTTCGACTTCGAGACCGACGTCCCGATGCTCAACACACTGCACGACAACATCACTTGGGGGCAGCGCGGCAACTTCCTGTCCATCCCGACGGACACGCCCGCACGCGACGAACGCCTCGGGTGGACGGGGGACATCAACGTCTTCGCACCCACCGCCGCGTACACGATGGAGTCCGCCCGCTTCCTCACCAAGTGGCTGGTGGACCTGCGCGACGGGCAGACCGCCGAGGGCGCCTTCACCGATGTGGCGCCCATGGTCGGCACGGTCGGCAACGGTGTGGCGGGCTGGGGCGACGCGGGCGTCACGGTCCCCTGGTCCCTGTACCAGGCGTACGGCGACCGGCAGGTCCTCCAGGACGCGTGGCCGTCCGTGCAGGCCTGGCTGAAGTATCTGGAGAAGAACAGCGCCGACCTGCTGCGGCCGGCGAGCGGCTACGGCGACTGGCTCAACATCTCCGACGAGACGCCGAAGGACGTCGTCGCCACCGCGTACTTCGCCCACAGCGCCGATCTCGCGGCCCGTTTCGCCAAGGAGCTCGACAAGGACTCCGCCCCCTACACCGGCCTCTTCGAGCGCATACGCGCGGCGTTCCAGAAGGCCTACGTCACCGCCGACGGGCGGGTGAAGGGTGACACGCAGACGGCCTATGTCCTGGCCCTGTCGATGGACCTGTTGCCGAGTGAGCTGCGCAAGGCGGCCGCCGACCGTCTCGTCGCGCTGATCGAGGCCAAGGACTGGCACCTGTCGACGGGCTTCCTCGGTACGCCCCGGCTGTTGCCCGTTCTCACCGACACCGGGCACACCGACGTCGCCTACCGGCTGCTCGTGCAGCGCTCCTTCCCCAGCTGGGGCTACCAGATCGACAAGGGCGCCACCACGATGTGGGAGCGCTGGGACTCCATCCGACCCGACGGCAGCTTCCAGACGCCGGACATGAACTCCTTCAACCACTACGCCTACGGTTCGGTGGGCGAGTGGATGTACACGAACATCGCCGGGATCGCGCCGGGCCGGCCCGGCTACCGTGAGATCGTCGTCCGGCCGCGACCGGGTGGGGGTGTGACCTCCGCCCGCGCCTCGTTCGCCTCGGTCCACGGTCCCGTCTCCACACAGTGGCGGCAGCGGTCCAGGGGGTTCGTGCTGAAGTGCTCCGTGCCTCCCAACACGACTGCCGAGGTGTGGATCCCCGCCGACGATCCGGACGCGGTCACCCACACGTCCGCGGCGTTCCTGCGCAGCGAGGACGGCTGTGCGGTGTACCGGGTCGGTTCGGGCACGCACCGCTTCACCACGTAGCACGCGCTTCACCACGTAGCACGCATTCACCACATAGCGCGAAGCACGTGGCGCGGTCGGGTTTTCCGTCCGTTGCACGGCGGCGTCCAACACGCGTTGGGCGCCGCCGGGTTGGCGGGGGGTCCGCGGAAGCGCGGTGGCGTGCCCATAAGGTGATCGCATGCCTGCCTCGTTGAGCTCCGCCAGATCGCGCGCCGCGCTGCGCGCGTCGGCGCGCGTTTCCGTCGATCTGCTGCTGGTTCTGGTGATGACCGCGGTGGCCCTCTGGCTCCTCGGCCGGATGTGGTCCGTGGTCTGGCCACTCATAGTGGGCCTGCTCCTGACCACGCTGACCTGGCCCCTGGCCCGTTTTCTGCGCCGGCACGGGTGGCGTCCCGCTCTGGCGGCTTCCGCCGTGACCGTGCTGTTTCTTCTGGTCACCTCGGCCGTCGTGGCGCTGATCGCGGTCCCGGTGGCCGCCCAGTCCGGCGAGTTGACCGACGGCGTGGTGGCCGGCATCCACAAAATGCGTGACTGGTCCGCCGGTCCGCCGCTGAACATCGGCGAGGCCCAGATCTCGGACGCCCTGGACGACGCGGTGGCGCGCATCCAGAAGAGCGCCGGCAGCATCACCACCACGGTGGTCACCGGTGTGAGCACCGTGGTCAGCGGAGTGGTCACGGCCGTCCTGGCGGTCTTCCTGATGTTCTTCTTCCTCAAGGACGGCCCGCGGTTCCTGCCGTGGCTCGCCCGTCAGCTGCCCGGCCGACTGGCCACCGATGTCCCGATAGTGGCTGCGCGCAGCTGGGACACCCTGGGGGCGTTCGTGCGTTCGCAGGCGGCCGTCGGTCTGCTCGACGCCGTCCTCATCGGCATCGGTCTGTGGATCGTGAACGTTCCGCTGGTGCTCCCGCTGGCGGTGCTGACCTTCGTCTCCGCGTTCGTGCCGATCGTGGGTGCGCTGTTCGCCGGTTTCGTCGCGGTGCTCATCGCCCTGGTGTCGAACGGTCCGACGGACGCGCTGATCGTGCTGGCGATCATCATCGTCGTGCAGCAACTTGAGGGCAACGTCTTCCAGCCCATGATCCAAAGCCGCGGGCTCGGGCTGCACGCGGCAGTGATCCTGCTGGCGGTGACGCTCGGCGGCAGCCTGGCGGGCATCGTGGGCAGCCTGCTCGCGGTCCCGGTCGCCGCGATGGTCGCGGTGTTCTGGAACTACCTGCGGGAGCAGCTCAGCGAGCCGCCTGAGGAACCGGAGACCGGCGAGCCGCAGGCCGGTGCCGCTGTTCCCTCCTGAATGCCCGAACCCGAACCTGAGTCCGAACCCGAACCTGAGTCCGAACCTGAGTCCGAAAGGGACTGCCCTTCCTGAGCGAGTCGCTCTCGTGTGACGGGTCGTGCGTGTCCGGTGTTCACTCCCCCACCGCTATGAGGTGAGTCGGGCGACGACGGGAGCGCTTGCGAGGGCGACGGCGATCTCGTCGTGCATGTCGCTGTTCTGCAGCCCGAGGTGCCGCAGGGCGGGCAGGCGTTCGCCGTCGAGCAGGGGCGCCAGGCCGGCGAGGGTGGTGCTGCGGCCGCTGTACTCCGCGCCGAGCCACAGGTCCAGGTTCCGCGGGCCGGGCAGGTCGCTGGCGGCCAGGCCCCGCGCCCTGCGTGGGCGCTATGGGTGCAGGACGACCTTGCCGGCGACGGTGCCGGACTCAGCCAGGCGCAGGGCGTCGGCCGCCCGGGTGAGCGGTAGTTGGGCGGCGATCTGGGCCGTGACGTCCCCGCGCTGGAGCGCCGCGAAGACCTGGGTGAGGTCGCCGCGCAGCCGGGCCCGGAACCGGTTCCTGGCCAGGGCGCGGCCGGCCCAGACGTTGAAGAAGTAGGCGCGTCGGCGGTTGGGCAGCGCGTTCCACAGCCACACCCGGCCGAGCAGTTTGAACACGGGCCACTGCTTGGAACCCTCGTCGTCCCTGGTGGAGGCGCTGCCGTAGGAGACGAGTGTCCCGCCGGGCGCGAGGAGGCGCCAGGAGTCGACGATGCCCCGGCCGCCGACATGGTCGAAGACGGCGTCCACCCCGCCGGGGGCGAGTTCGCGCACTCGCGCGGCGACGTCCTCGTCGCGGTAGTCGACGGGAATGACGGCCTTGTCGCGCAGTGCCACGTGGTGGCGCGCGGACGCCGTGCCGATCACTTTCACGCCTGCGGCCCGGGCGAGTTGGACGAGTACCGAGCCGACACCACCGTTGGCGCCGTGCACCAGGATGGTCTGTCCCGCGCGGATACGAGCCTTGCGGTGCAGCATCTGCCAGGCGGTGATGCCGTTGAGCACCAGGGTCTCCGCCTCTGCCGCACCGACCCCGTCCGGCACCTCGACCAGGTCCGCCGCATCGACGAGCACGTGGCTGGCCCAGCCGCCGACCTTGATCAGGGCGGCCACCCGGGTCCCGACCAGGCCCGGCCCAACGCCCTCACCGGTCGCCAGCACCGTCCCGACCAGGTCGTAGCCGGGCACGAAGGGGAACGCCGGCTGGTCGTAGTAACGGCCCCGCCGCATCTGCTGCTCGGCGAAGGAGACCCCGGTCGCCTCCATCCGGATCACGACCTGGCCCGGGCCCGCGGCGGGCACGCCGCCCTGCCGGATCCGGAGCCCTTCCGGCTCCACCTTGCCCGGCAGTACGACCTCGATGAGTTCTTCGGCGTTCACGACGACCTCCACTGCATTGCGTTCGTGTTACGGGCTCTTGTGCTCGTTACAAGTTGTAACGCATCACCCTGGAGGGAGTCAATAACTATCGTGATAACCTCTAACTAAATCGTGAAGGTGTAGACAGGCACGGCTACGGAGAGGCGGCAGGCCATGGCGGACACGGGCGCCGAGACCCCGCGCGAGCGCTACCGCGCCCAGGTGCGGGCGGAGATCAAGAAACACGCCAGGGAGCAGCTCGCCACGGCGGGGGCCTCCGCCCTCTCCCTCAACGCGATCGCCAAGCGGATGGGCATGAGCGGACCCGCGCTCTACCGCTACTTCGCCAGCCGCGACGAACTGATCACCGAGCTCATCCGGGACGCGTACCGAAGCCTCGCCGACACCTTCCGCGCTGCCGCCGCTGCCGGGCCCGACCTGCCCGCGCTGGCGCACGCCCTGCGCGGTTGGGCCCTGCACGACCCTCACCGCTACTTCCTCATCTACGGCACGCCCGTCCCCGGCTACCACGCACCCGACGACGTCACGTCGATCGCACGCGAGATCATGGCGCCCCTGCTCGACGCCTGCGCGGTACCGCCCCCGGACACTCCGGCGACGCCGTTCCACACCCACCTCGAAGACCACCGGCAGTGGGCGGACGGCCACCCCGCCGCCCCCGCGACCCTTCATCGCGCCCTGACTGCCTGGACCCGGCTGCACGGCGCCCTGTCCCTGGAACTCGCGGGCCACTTCACCGGGATGGGCTTCGACCCCGAGCTGCTCTTCACCGCCGAACTGGACGACCTGACCGGTCCGCCGACGCGCTGACCGCACCGCACCACATCTCTGCCCATTCGGGCACGCTTCTGTGCCTTTGCGCCTGCTGATACCCAGGGGGCGTCACGTTAATGTCGTGCGCGTGAGCACCATGACCCCTGTGAAACCGCCGTCGGCGTTCTTCCCCACCCTGTACGCCGCCGACGGCCAGTCCGGGGCGAGCGGTGTCGGAGCGGTGGCGGCACAGCGACACCGCGGAACGCGCCGTGGCGCACGAGGAGTTCGCCGGTGACGGACGACCGGTCGGACGAGTCGGGGACGGTCGGCACGACTGCACACGCACCTGAGGCCGGCCCGTCACAGCCGGTTGAGGCCCCCCGGGCCGAACCGGCGGCGGTCGGCGACCGCGTGGAAGAGGAAACACCGAAAGAGCGCCCGAAACGCACCCGCCGCCGCCCTGGCCCGTTCACCCTGCTCGTCCTGCCGGGGCTGGTCGCGCTGATGGGGGTTGCCGGCTTTCTGGCGGTGAACGGCGGCCTGTCGTCCGCCTGGCCTCAAGGATCCGATCCCGCCCCGGCCGCCACGACCCGCGTCGACGCCGCATACATCCCCTGGCTCCGCAAGGCGGTCTCGGACTGCACCGTCATCAAGCCGTCGGTGCTCGCCGCCCAGATCGACCGGCTCTCCGGCTGGAGCAACGACGCCGGAGCGTTGTCGGGCGAGAAGGGCATCGCCGCGTTCACGGACGCCCAGTGGCGGACCTGGGGCAAGGACGACGACGGCAACGGGCGTTCCTCGCCCCGCGATCCGGCGGACGCGCTGATGGCACTCGGCCGAAAGGACTGCTCCCTCGCCAAGAAGGTGACCGACCTCAGAACCGAGGGAGTCGTCACCGGGGACCTGGTGAATCTCACCCTCGCCGCGTACGCGTCGGGTACGGACGCCGTGGTCGAGGCGGAACGCGTACCCACCGAGGCGGAGGCCTACATCACCGAGGTGAAGTCGCTGTCCTCGCGCTACCGTTCGGTCGACCGGGAGAGTTCCGGCGGCGCCGTGAACCAGGTGCCGGGCGCCGTACTGGCCGCACCCGTGGGCGACCTCACCGTCACCTCGCCCTACGGATCGCGCGAGCACCCCCTGACCGGGGTGACCAAGCTCCACACCGGGGTGGACTTCGGCTCGCCCCAGGGGTCCCAGGTCGCTGCCGCGTCGAAGGGCCAGGTCGTGTTCGCGGCGATGACCAACGCGTACGGCAACCGCGTGGTGATCGACCACGGCACCATCGACGGCAAGCGGCTGGAGACGACGTACAGCCATATGCTGTCCCTCCAGGTTTCCGTCGGCCAGACGGTGGAGACCGGAACGCCGATCGGACTGGTCGGATCCACCGGTCTGTCCACCGGCCCCCACCTGCACTTCGAGGTGATCCTCGACGGGTACTACGCCGATCCGCTGCCCTGGCTGAACCCCAGCACGTGACGGACGGCGCCGGCCGGCGCTTCGCGGCGTGAGCGTCCAGAACCGTTCGGTCATCCTGAACTGCTTGGTCACCTTGAACTGTTTGTCACCTTGAACTGCTTGGTAACCATGAGGTTCCCCAGTCACTGAAAAGTGCGTTCTTCCATGTCAGCGTTCACTCTCCTACGGTTCTAAAGTAACCACTGGAGAGCGACGAGAAGAAGGTGCGCAGCATGGCCATCACCCTGGTGAACCCCGAGGGACTGCCGGAGATCGACGTGTACCGACAGGTGTCGATCGCGACCGGGTCACGATTCGTGTTCATCGCCGGGCAGGTCGCCTGGGACGCCGATGGGGTCACGGTCGGTGAAGGTGACCTCGCGGCTCAGGTCGAGCGGTCCTACCTCAACGTCGGTACCGCTCTGGCCGAGGTCGGCGGGTCCTTCGACGACGTGGCGAAGCTGACCGTTTACGTCGTCGACTGGGCTCCCGACAAGATGCCCCTGCTCCTGGAGGGGATCGCCCGGGCGGCCGCGAAACTGGGCATCACTCCGATGGCGCCGGCCACACTGATCGGCGTGGCGGCCCTGGACGTACCCGAGCACCTGGTCGAGGTCGAAGCCACCGCGGTCCTCGACTGAACCTGGGGCGGGCGGTGCCGCGTCCGCACTCCTCGTGGCCGGGATCACCGCCTGCGGCCTGGTTCAGTCGTTCACCCTCGGCCTACTCCAGGACTCCGTACGCTCCCGCCTCCGGGGCGCGTCCCGTTCGCACCGCGGCTGAACCGCGTCCAGGCACGAACTCGGACATGAACCCCCTTGGATACTCCTGGACGCCCCTGGACGCCCCTGGACGCCCTTTGCATGATCATGCGAAGTGGTGCATACTCTTCCTATGTCTAAGGTCCTTACCTCTCTTCCGGCCGGCGAGCGCGTCGGTATCGCCTTCTCCGGCGGACTCGACACCTCGGTCGCGGTCGCGTGGATGCGCGACAAGGGCGCCGTTCCATGCACCTACACCGCCGACATCGGCCAGTACGACGAGCCCGACATCGCCTCGGTGCCCGGCCGTGCGAAGGCCTACGGTGCCGAGCTCGCGCGCCTGGTCGACTGCCGTGCGGCGCTGGTCGAGGAGGGCTTGGCCGCGCTCACCTGCGGGGCGTTCCACATCCGCTCGGGCGGGCGTGCCTACTTCAACACCACGCCCCTCGGCCGCGCCGTCACGGGCACCCTTCTGGTCCGGGCCATGCTCGAGGACAACGTACAGATCTGGGGCGACGGCTCCACCTTCAAGGGCAATGACATCGAGCGGTTCTACCGGTACGGGCTGCTCGCCAACCCGCACCTGCGGATCTACAAGCCCTGGCTCGACGCGGACTTCGTGACGGAACTCGGCGGCCGCAAGGAGATGTCGGAGTGGCTGGTCGCCCATGACCTGCCCTACCGCGACAGCGCGGAGAAGGCGTACTCCACCGACGCCAACATCTGGGGCGCCACCCACGAGGCCAAGACCCTGGAGCACCTGGACACGGGCGTGGAGACCGTGGAGCCGATCATGGGCGTCCGGTTCTGGGATCCCGAGGTCGAGATCGTCACCGAGGACGTGACGATCGGCTTCGACCAGGGCCGCCCGGTCACCATCAACGGCAAGGAGTTCGCCTCCGCCGTCGACCTGGTGATGGAGGCCAACGCCGTCGGCGGCCGCCACGGCATGGGCATGTCGGACCAGATCGAGAACCGGATCATCGAGGCCAAGAGCCGCGGTATCTACGAGGCTCCCGGCATGGCGCTCCTGCACGCCGCGTACGAGCGTCTGGTCAACGCGATCCACAACGAGGACACCATCGCCCAGTACTACAACGAGGGGCGGCGCCTCGGCCGGCTGATGTACGAGGGCCGCTGGCTGGACCCGCAGGCCCTGATGGTGCGCGAGTCCCTGCAGCGCTGGGTCGGCGCGGCCGTCACCGGCGAGGTGACGCTGCGGCTGCGGCGCGGCGAGGACTACTCGATCCTCGACACCCGCGGCCCGGCGTTCAGCTACCACCCGGACAAGCTGTCGATGGAGCGCACCGAGGACTCGGCGTTCGGCCCGGTGGACCGGATCGGCCAGCTCACCATGCGCAACCTCGACATCGCCGACTCCCGCGCCAAGCTGGAGCAGTACGCCGGGCTCGGCCTGATCGGCAGCGGCAGCCCTTCCGTCGGCGCCGCCCAGGCGGCCTCGACCGGGCTGATCGCCAGCATGCCGGAGATGCCGCAGGGCGGCGCCGAGGCCATCGCCTCCCGCGGTGAGGTGTCCGAGGACGACCAGGTGCTGGACCGTGCCGCGATGGAGTTCGGCACGGACTGACCGGCCGCGGAAGCGTTGACGGCAGGGGCGGGGGGGGGGGCGGGGGCGGGGGCCCCCCCCCCGGCCG